>NZ_AEWG01000063.1 GCF_000190375.1 Rubrivivax benzoatilyticus JA2 = ATCC BAA-35 | reverse complement strand
GTCGTCGCGCCGCTGGGCGGCACGGTGCAGTCGGTGCTCGTCACGGTCGGCCAGCGTGTCGCCGAAGGCGAGAAGCTCGCGGTGATCGAGGCGATGAAGATGAACACCCAGATCAGCGCGCCGCGTGCCGGCCAGGTCGCCCGCGTCGAGGTGCGCGCCGGCCAGGTGGTCGAGACCGGCCAGCTGCTGCTGGTCATCGGCTGAGGCCGGCGCCGTGTTCGATCAGCTCGGCCCGTTCTTCGAGGCGCTGCTGGCGCAGACCGGCGTCGTGCACCTGAGCTGGGGCAACGTCGTGATGATCGCGGTCGGCGCGGCGATGGTGTACCTGGCGATCGCCAAGCACTACGAGCCGCTGCTGCTGGTCGGCATCGGCTTCTCGTGCATCGTCGCCAACGTGCCCGGCCCGCCCGACGACGTGCCCGGCGGCGAGGCGATCAGCGCCCTGCTCTACGTCGTCAAGGAGGGCGGCCTGTTCCACTACGCCTACGAAGGCGTGGCCAAGCTGATCATCCCGCCGCTGATCTTCCTGGGCGTCGGCGCGATGACCGACTTCGGGCCGATGATCGCCAACCCGCGCCTCGTGATCCTGGGTGCCGGCGCGCACCTGGGCATCTTCGTCGCGCTGATCCTGGCCAAGCTCTGCGGCTTCACGCTCGCCGAGGCCGGCGCGATCGGCATCATCGGCGGCGCCGACGGGCCGATGGCGATCTTCGTGACGATGCAGCTGGCGCCGCACCTGCTCGGGCCGATCTCGGTGGCCGCGTACTCGTACATGGCGCTGATGCCGCTGATCCAGCCGCCGGTGATGCGGGCGCTGACGACGCCGGCCGAGCGCCAGATCACGATGAAGCAGCTGCGCACCGTCGGCAAGGCCGAGAAGATCGCCTTCCCGATCGTGATGGCGGTGGTCGTGAACCTGTTCTTCCCGCCGGTCGCGCCGCTGATCACGATGCTGATGCTGGGCAACCTGCTGAAGGAATGCGGCGTCACCGAACGCCTGGCCAAGACCGCCGCCGGCGGGCTGATGAACGTCATCGTGCTGGTGCTGACGGTGGCCATCGGCTCGACGATGGCAGCCGACAAGTTCCTGAACTGGGACACGCTGCTGATCGTGCTGCTGGGCCTGGTGGCCTTCGTCTTCGGCACCGCCTCGGGCGTCATCACCGCCAAGGTGATGAACCTGTTCCTGAAGGAGAAGATCAACCCGCTGATCGGCTCGGCGGGCATCGCCTCGGTGCCGATCGCGGCGCGTGTCTCGCACATCGTCGCGAACCAGGAGAACCCGAAGAACTTCCTGATCTACCACGCGATGGGGCCCAACCTGGCCGGCGTCTTCGGCACCGCCATCTCCGGCGGCATCCTGCTCGCGCTGCTGGGCGCGGGCTGAGGAGCGGACGATGCAGCCCATCATCCCCGACACCCTCGAAGGCGCGCTGATCCTCAGCGTCATCGACTTCGTCGGCAGCTTCTTCATCATCGCCGCGATCGGCGTCGTGCTCGCCGGCTTCCCGCTGATCGGGCGTGTCGCGGCGCGTTTCGAGAAGCGCGAGCCCGCCCCCGCGCCGGCCGTTGCGCAGGCGGCGCCTCAGGACGACGGCGAGCTCGTCGCCGTGCTCGCCGCCGCCGCGCACGCGACGCTGGGCCGGCCGGTGCGCATCGTGCGCATCGAGCCGACGCAGGTCGGCGACGCCTGGACGGCCGAAGGCCGCGCGGCGCACCACGGATCGCACCAGCCGGCCCGAAGCCGCAGCTGAGGCCGGCAGGCGCTGCCGGGCGTCAGCGCTCGGGCCGGCCCCACATCCACAGCGCGACCAGCGCCATCGTGCCGGGCACCAGCACCTTGGACCACAGCGGCATCGGCGTCAGGAAGACGA
This sequence comes from Rubrivivax benzoatilyticus JA2 = ATCC BAA-35, assembly GCF_000190375.1. Taxonomy (GTDB): domain Bacteria; phylum Pseudomonadota; class Gammaproteobacteria; order Burkholderiales; family Burkholderiaceae_C; genus Rubrivivax; species Rubrivivax benzoatilyticus. The sequence continues at coordinate 104,215 of NZ_AEWG01000063.1, read as the reverse complement.
TGACCAGCGTGCTGGCGCCCATCATCCCCGTCGCCGCCCACTTGGCGTTGCGCGGGATGACCCCGCCTTCGCGCCAGCGCCGGATGCCCGGGCCGTAACGCGGGTGCGCCAGCAGCCAGCGCTCCAGCGCCGGCCAGCCGTGGCCGCCGGCCCAGGCAGCGACCAGCAGGAAAGGCACCGTCGGCAGCCCCGGCAGCACGACGCCGACGGCGGCCAGCAGCAGGCAGGCCAGCGCCAGCAGGCGCCACAGCAGCAGGACGACGGGACGGGGCAGCATGGGGTGATTCTCGCGTGCGCCGCCGCGACAATCGCCCAGCCCCAGCACAGGAGCACCCGATGTCCGCCCACACCCTGCCCCGCCCCGAGCACGACCGGAGCACCGTCCGATGAACGCCTGGCTGATGCTCGCCGGCGCGATCGGCGCCGAACTCGCCGCCACCACGGCGCTGAAACTCTCCGCCGGCTTCACGAAGCTTGCACCGTCGGCGGTCGTCGTCGTCGGCTACGGGCTGTCGTTCTGGCTGCTCGGCCAGGTGCTGAAGACGATGGAGGTCGGCATCGTCTACGCGATCTGGAGCGGCGCCGGGCTGGCGATCATCGCCTTGATCGGCATCGCCTTCCTCGGCGAGTCGGTCAGCGCGGTCAAGCTCGCCGGGCTGGCGGCGGTGCTGGTCGGCGTGGTGCTGCTGAACCTGGCCGACCGCCAGGCCTGAGCTCAGGCCAGCAGCGCCGCGCGCAGCGCGCGGATCTCGTCCGGGCCGGTGCGGCAGCAGCCGCCGATCAGGCGCGCGCCGCCGCGGCGCCAGCGCTCGGCCTGGGCGGCGAAGTCGGCGGCGTCGCGTTCGCCGTGCCAGCACTTGGCGACCGCGTCCCACTGCTCGCCCGAGTTCGGGTAGACGACGATCGGCAACCGCGTGCGCGCCTGCGCCGCGGCGATCAGCGCCGGCACGTATTCCGGCGCGGTGCAGTTCAGGCCGACCGCGGCGACACCCGGCAGGCCGTCGAGCGCGGCGGCGCAGTCGGCGAAACGTTCGCCTTGGCTGACGTGCTCGCCGTCGCGGCAGGAGAAGCTGATCCAGGCCGGCAGCGCCGGCTGCAGCGTGGGCAGCAGCGAGGCGATGGCCAGCGCCTCGTCCAGGCAGGGAATCGTCTCGCAGGCCAGCAGGTCGGCGCCGGCCGCGGCCAGCACCTCCAGCCGCGGGCGGTGGAAGGCGGCGAGCTGCTCGCGTGTGACGCCGGGGTAGCCGCGGTACTCGCTGCCGTCGGCCAGCATCGCGCCGTAGGGCCCGACCGAAGCCGCGACCAGCGGCCGGCGGCGGCCGGCGCGGTTCGCCGGCTCGGCCCAGAAGGCGTCGCGCGCCTCGATCGCCAGCGCCACCGAGCGCCGCATCAGCGCCACCGCCTCGTCGTGCGAGAAGCCGCGGCGCGCGAAGCCTTCGAAGGTCGCCTGGTAGCTGGCCGTCGTCGCGACGTCGGCGCCGGCGCGGAAGTAGTCCAGATGCACCTCGCGGATCAGCTCCGGGCGCTCGATCAGCAGCCTGGCCGACCACAGCGGGTCCTTCAGGTCGGCGCCGCGGCGCTCCAGCTCGGTGGCGAGCGCGCCGTCGAGCACGACGATGTCCTGCGCGGCGAGGGTGGTGGCGATCACGGGGTCGGGAATCATCGGCGGCGGCCTTCGCTGGGGAGCGGCGAGCTTAGCCGAGCGAGGCCAGGCGCTCGGCGAGGAAGTCGCGCAATCGCTGCACCGCCGGACGCAGCACGCTGCGGTCGGCGCAGGCCAGGAACAGCGGCGCCGGTTCGCCCTGCCAGTCTTCGCACAGCGCGACCAGCGCACCGCGGCGCAGGTCGTCGGCGACGTCCAGCCCCGACTTGTAGGCGATGCCCTCGCCGAAGATCGCCATGCGGCGCACCGCGTCGCCGTCGTCGCAACGCAGCGCGGCGTGCACCTCGACCGCCAGCTCGCGGCCGTCGCGCTCGAAACGCCAGCGCTCGTGCGGCCGGTCCGACAGCCGGTAGCTGAGGCAGCGGTGCTGCACCAGATCCTGCGGCTGCGCCGGCCGGCCGTGGCGCGCCAGATAGGCCGGCGACGCGCAGAGCACCCGCCGGTTGTGCGGCGCCAGTGCGACGGCGACGAGCTGGGTGTCGGCCGGCTCGCCGTAACGCAGCGCGACGTCGACCGCTTCGCGCGCCAGCTCGGCGACGCGGTCGGTCAGCTGCAGCTCGAACTCGATGCCCGGATGCTGCTCGCGAAACGCCTGCAGCCAGGGCAGCACCACGTTGCGCCCGAGGTCCGACGGCATCGACAGCCGGATGCGCCCGGCCAGCGCCTCGCGCCCGGCGGCCAGGCGTTCGCGCGCCTGGTCGATCAGCGCCAGGCCGCGCTCGCAGGCGTCGAGGAAGGCCAGGCCCTCGGGGGTCGGCCGAAGGCTGCGCGTGGAGCGCACGAAGAGGCGGAAACCCAGCGCCGACTCCAGCCGCTTGAGCGCCGCGCTGGCCGCCTGCGGGCTGACGGCCAGCTCGCGCGCCGCCGCCGACAGGCTGGCCGAACGCGCCGCGCGAACGAAGAACTGCAGGTCGCCGGGCGACACCGCTTTCAACGGCTGTTTGTAGCTGCTGCTCACGTCACCCTCTCGATCCGGCGGCCTGCCTACCCCACCATCTCGGCATTTTCCGCTTTGCCAGGAGAAAGCATGAAAGCCATCGTCTACACCGAAGCCGGCCTGCCGATCGAGGATGCGCGCTCGCTGTTCGAGACCGAACTGCCGGCGCCGGTGCCGCGCGAGCACGACCTGCTGGTGCGCGTGGCCGCCGTCGCCGTCAACCCGGTGGACACCAAGGTGCGCCGCAACCAGCCGACCGAGACGCCGCGCATCCTGGGCTGGGACGCCGTCGGCACCGTCGAGGCGGTCGGCGCCGCGGTGACCCGCTTCAAGCCGGGTGACCGCGTCTGGTACGCCGGCAGCATCGACCGCCCCGGCTCCTACGCCGAGCTGCAGTGCGTCGACGAACGCATCGCCGGCCACGCCCCGGTGACGCTGGACGACGCCGCCGCGGCCGCGCTGCCGCTGACGACGATCACCGCCTGGGAGCTGCTGTTCGACCGCCTGGGTGTCGCCGAAGGCGGCGGCGAAGGCCAGCGCCTGCTGGTCGTCGGCGCGGCCGGCGGCGTCGGATCGATCCTGGTGCAGCTGGCGCGCAAGCTGACGAAGCTGACGGTCATCGCCACCGCGTCGCGGCCCGAGACCGCCGACTGGGTGCGCAAGCTGGGCGCGCACGCCGTCGTCGACCATTCGAAGCCGCTGGCCGCCGAACTCGCCGCTGCCGGCCATCCGGCGGTCGACTACATCGCCAGCCTGACCCAGACCCATCTGCACTACGACGCCTACGTCGAGGCCGTCGCGCCGCAGGGCCGCATCGGCCTGATCGACGACCCGGAGCCGATCGACGTGCGCCGCCTGAAGCGCAAGGCGGTGTCGCTGCACTGGGAGCTGATGTTCACGCGGCCGCTGTTCGGCACGCCCGACCTCGTGCGCCAGCACGAGATCCTCGAGCGCGCCGCGGCGCTGGTCGACGCCGGCACGCTGGTCTCGACCCAGGGCGAGCACTACGGCGCCATCAGCGCCGCCAACCTGCGCCGCGCCCACGCGCTCGTCGAGAGCGGGCGCGCACGCGGCAAGCTGGTGCTGGCCGGGTTCTGACGCCGCTCAGGCCTGCGCCGGCACGCGCAGGTCCTGCATCAGCTCGAGCAGGCGCTGCGACTGGTCGCGCAGGCTGGTCGCAGCGCGCGACGCCTGCTCGACGAGCGCGGCGTTCTGCTGCACGTCGCGGTCCATCGCCGAGACGGCGGCCGAGACCTCGGAGACGCCGCGGCTCTGCTCGACGCTGGCGTCGCTGATGCCGCAGACCAGCTCGCTGAGCCGCGACATCGCTTCGATGACCTGGCCGATCGTCGCCCCGGCCTCGCCGACCAGGGCCTGGCCGCGGTCGATGCGCTCGTGGCTGGTGACGATCAGGCCCTTGATCTCCTGCGCCGCGGTGCTGCTGCGCTGGGCCAGCGCACGCACTTCGGCAGCGACGACAGCGAAACCGCGCCCGGATTCGCCGGCACGCGCCGCCTCGACGGCGGCGTTCAGCGCCAGGATGTTGGTCTGGAAGGCGATGCCGTCGATGACGCCGATGATGTCGTTGACACGCCGCGAGGCGTCGCCGATCTGGTCCATCGTCGACACCACGCCCTGCATCGCGTCGCCGCCGCGGCCGACCAGCGCCGAGGCCTCGGCGGCCAGTTCGCGTGCCGATTGCGCCTGGGTCTGGTTGTCGCGCACGCGCTCGTCGAGCCGGCCCATCGTCGTGCTCGTCTGCACGATCGCGCCGGCCTGGGCCTCGGTGCGGCGCGCGAGGTCGCCGTTGCCGCCGGCGATCTGCGCGCTGGCCACGGCCACGTGTTCGGCACCGGCGCGCACCGCCAGCACGCGGCGCGCCAGGCTCTCGACCATCTCGTGCAGATGGCGGCCGAGCTGGCTCAGCTCGTCGCGGCCGGGGAAACGTTCGCGCGCCGCGAGGTCGCCTTCGGCGACACGCTTCGCCAGACGCACCGCACGGTCCAGCGGGCCGACGATGGAGCGACCGATGGCCAGCGCCAGCGCCGAGACCAGCACCAGCGCCGACAGCCCGATCGCCCAGGCGGCCCAGCCGACCTGCCGCGCGGTGCGGTCGAAACGCGCGATGTCGGTTTCGGCGCGTTCGGTGCCCACCTTCACGGTGGCCAGCACACCGGCCTGGTGGCGCAGGAACTGCGCGTCGATGGCCTCCAGCCGCATGCGCGCGGCGGCCAGGCCGTCGCTCTCCATCACACGCAGCGCGTCGTCGATGAGCGCGATCAGCTTCTGGCCCTCGGCGTGCTGGGCGCCGAGCAGGCTGTCCTTCAGCGGCGAAGGCGACAGCGCCTGCCAGACCTTGGCACGCGCCTCGTAGTCGCGGCGCTGGGCCTCGAACTGCGCGCGCGCCTGTGCCACCGGCAGGCTGCCTTCCAGCGCGCGCGACATCGTCAGCCGGGCGTCGACCAGGTACAGCGGCGGCGGCAGGATGTCGGCGACGATGTCCTTGGACTCGAAGACCGCGTGGCTGTCGTCGGTCTGGTGGCGGTTGCCCCACAGCAGCAGCGCCCCGAGCATCACGACGGCGCAGAGAGCGACACCGGCGAGCAGCGTCAGACGGCCGCGAATCGACAAGTCGTGCAGAGAAGGCATCTCATGGCCCCGGTAATCGAGCGACGGCAGGCCATGCGCCGGCTAGGCGTCACGAGGGCGACGCAGAAACGATTCTAAAAATTCGCACAAAGAGCATTTGTGGCATTTTTGCGAGATCCCGCACGGTTTGTGCAGGATTGTCAGCGGCGGCGGTGCTGCCGCCGCCAGACCCAGGGCGGCACCGGCCGGGACTCGGCCCACAGCCCGGCGCGGTCGTGCCGCGCCTGCCACTGCAGCGCCGGCAGGTTGAGGTCGGCGGCGTAACCCTCCATGACCCAGGCCAGGCCGGCGCGCAGCTGCGCCGTGCCGGCGTCGCGGCCGCCGCAGGACACGTGGGCGATGGCACGGCCATAGCGGTCGCGGCCGGCGCTGCCGGGCAGCGGGCGGATCTCGGCGTGCCGGCGCAGGCACAGCGCGGCCAGGTGGCGGCGCGAGGCCGGGCCGAAAGCCTGGGCCTTCTCCGGCGCGTCGACGTCGGCCAGGCGCACACGCAGCGTGCCTTGCGGCGCCGGGCAGCGCGCGGTCAGCGTGTCGCCGTCGGCGACGGCGACGACCAGGCAGGAGAAGACGAGCGCGCTCAGCATCGGGGCGACGGCACCGGCCGCAGCCGGCGCCGCATCAGGCGTCGGCCGGCGGCAGCCCCAGGCGCTCGGGGAAGGTGTAGGCGACGAGGTCCGCGCCGCGCACGAAGCCGGCGAGCAGCAGGCCGCAGGACTGCGCCAGGTCCACCGCCATCGCCGTCGGCGCCGAGACCGCGGCCAGCGCCGGCGCGCCCAGGCGCGCGGTCTTCTGCACCATCTCGAAGCTGGCGCGGCTGGTGATCGCGACGAAACCCTCGCCGGCCGCCAGCCCGGCGCGCTGCATCGCGCCGACCAGCTTGTCCAGCGCGTTGTGGCGGCCGACGTCCTCGCGCACCAGGCGGGCGTGGCCGTCGGCGTCGCACCAGGCGGCGGCGTGCGTCGCGCCGGCCAGGCGCTGCAGGCCCTGGGCCTCGCGCAGCTCGTGCTGGGCCCGCGCCAGCGCCTGCGGCGTGAAGGGGCGCGGCGCCAGCGCCGGCAGCGTCTGGCGCACCTGACCCAGGCTGTCGGTGCCGCACAGGCCGCAGCCGGTGCGCCCGGCCAGCGTGCGCCGGCGCTCGCGCAGCCGCCATTCGCAGGCTGCCGAGACCTCCAGGTGCAGCTCGATGCCGTCGCAGCCGGGCACGGCCTCGACCGAACGCAGCTCCTGCGCGTCGGCCAGGCCTTCGGTGGCGCAGAAGCCGCGCGCGAAGTCCTCCAGATCGGCCGGCGTGGCCATCATCACGGCGTGCGAGATGCCGTTGAAGACCAGCGCCACCGGCACTTCCTCGGCGACCCAGTCGTCGGCCGCCTGCACCACGCCGCCGCGGCGCGCGACGACACGCAGTCGGCGCAGGCCTTCGGGAACGGCGGTGTCGGCAGGCTTCATCGGCGGGCGGGATTGTCGCCGCGCCGGCTGCCCGACGCCGGCGCTGGGACTAGGGCAAGTGCCATGACGTGATCTGCAACGCACTGTTAGCATGTGAAAAGCTCCTGGTTCGTGCCGCTCACGTCCGCGGGGGCAGCGCACGATGAGTCAGTGGCCGGCCATCGTGCCGCCCTCACCACTCATGGCCGCACCCGCCAGGCGCCGTCGATCCATCCTTCACAGCCACGGGAATGCGCTCATGAAGCAGCTCTCCAGGCGCCAGTTCATGAAAGTGACTGGCTCCACGCTGGCGGGATCGAGCTTGGCGCTGATGGGCTTCTCGCCAGCCACCGCGCTGGCCGAAGTCCGCCAGTACAAGCTCGCCGCCACCACGGTCACACGCCAGACCTGCACCTACTGCTCGGTCGGCTGCGGCATCCTGATGTACTCGCTCGGCGACGGCGCCAAGAACGCCAAGCGTTCGGTGATCCACGTCGAGGGCGACCCCGACCATCCGGTCAACCGCGGCACGCTGTGCCCCAAGGGCGCCGGCCTGCTGGACATCATCAACAGCCCCAACCGGCTGCTGTTCCCCGAGGTCCGCGAGCCCGGTTCCAGCGAGTGGAAGCGCATCTCCTGGGACGAGGCCAACACCCGCATCGCCCGGCTGCTGAAGGAAGACCGCGACGCCAACTTCGTCGAGAAGACCGAAGACGGCCTGACGGTCAACCGCTGGCTCACCACCGGCATGCTGGCCGCCTCGGCGTCCAGCAACGAAGCCGGCTACATCACCCACAAGGTCGCCCGTTCCTGGGGCCTGCTCGCATTCGACAACCAAGCCCGTGTCTGACACGGCCCGACGGTGGCAGGTCTTGCCCCGACGTTTGGCCGTGGAGCGATGACGAACCATTGGGTCGACATCAAGAATGCGGACGTCATCCTGATCATGGGCGGCAATGCCGCCGAAGCTCACCCCTGCGGGTTCAAGTGGGTCACCGAGGCGAAGGCGCACAACAAGGCGCACTTCATGGTGGTCGATCCGCGCTTCAACCGCTCTGCGGCGGTGGCGGACTTCTACGCCCCGATCCGCTCCGGCAGCGACATCGTCTTCCTCGGCGGGGTCATCCACTACCTGCTCGAGAACGACAAGATCCACCACGAGTACGTCCGCAACTACACGGACTTCAGCTTCATCGTGCGCGAGGACTTCGCGTTCGAGGACGGCATCTACTCGGGCTACAACGCCGACAAGCGCAGTTATGACCGCACGAGCTGGGACTACGAGCTCGGCGCCGACGGCTTCGTCAAGACCGACCCGACGCTGGAGCACCCGCGCTGCGTCTACCAGCTGCTGAAGAAGCACTACAGCCGCTACACGCCGGACAAGGTCGAGAGCATCTGCGGCACGCCGAAGGCCAAGTTCCTGCACGTCTGCGAGAAGCTCGCGTCGACGGCCGTGGCCGGCCGCGCGGCGACGATCCTCTACGCGCTGGGCTGGACGCAGCACTCGATCGGCGCGCAGATCCTGCGCACCGGCGCGATGGTGCAGCTGCTGCTGGGCAACATCGGTGTCGCCGGTGGCGGCATGAACGCGCTGCGCGGGCACTCCAACATCCAGGGCCTCACCGACCTGGGCCTGCTGTCGGCCAGCCTGCCGGGTTACCTGTCGCTGCCCGGCCAGGCCGAGCAGGACTACCAGAAGTACGTCGACACCCGCACGCAGAAACCGCTGCGTCCGGGCCAGATGAGCTACTGGCAGAACTACCCGAAGTTCCACGTCAGCCTGATGAAGGCCTGGTACGGGCCGAACGCGACCGCCGAGAACCACTGGGCCTACGACTACCTGCCCAAGCTCGACAAGCAGTACGACATGCTGCAGGTCTTCGAGCTGATGAACCAGGGCAAGGTCAACGGCTACATCGCCCAGGGCTTCAACCCGCTGGCGGCGCTGTCCAACAAGGACCGCGTGCGCGACGGCCTGTCGAAGCTGAAGTTCCTCGTCGTGATGGACCCGCTGGCCACCGAGACCAGCGAGTTCTGGAAGAACCACGGCGAGTACAACGACGTCGACAGCTCGAAGATCCAGACCACCGTCTTCCGCCTGCCGACGACCTGCTTCGCCGAGGAGGACGGCGCGGTCGTCAGCTCCAGCCGCGTGCTGCAGTGGCACTGGAAGGCCGCCGAGCCGCCGGGCGAGGCGCGCACCGACATCCAGATCATGTCGGCGCTGTTCCTGCGCCTGCGCGAGATGTACAAGAAGGACGGCGGGGCCTTCCCCGACCCGATCCTCAAGCTCTGGTGGCCGTACGCGCACGCCGAGGAGCCGACGCCCGAGGAAGTGGCCAAGGAGTACAACGGCCGCGCGCTGGCCGACGTCTTCGACCCCAAGGACCCGACCAAGCTGATCCGCAAGGCCGGCGAGCAGCTCGCCGGCTTCGGCGAGATGCGCGACGACGGCTCGACGATGGGCGGCTGCTGGATCTTCGCCGGCTGCTGGACCCAGGCCGGCAACCAGATGGCGCGCCGCGACAACTCCGACCCGACCGGCATCGGCAACACGCTGAACTGGGCCTGGGCCTGGCCGGCCAACCGCCGCGTGCTCTACAACCGCGCCTCCTGCGACGTCGAGGGCAAGCCGTTCAACCCGCGGCGCAAGCTGATCGGCTGGAACGGCAGCGCCTGGGGCGGCGCCGACGTGCCGGACATGGCGCCGACGCTGGCGCCCGAAACCGGCGCCGGGCCGTTCATCATGAACCCCGAGGGCGTGGCGCGTTTCTTCGCGCGCAAGGGCCTGGCCGAAGGGCCGTTCCCCGAGCACTACGAGCCCTTCGACACGCCGCTGGGCTACAACCCGCTGCACCCGAAGAACCCGCTGGCGACCAACTCGCCGGCGGCGCGCGTGTTCAAGCCGATCTGGGAGACCTTCGGCAAGGCGGCGGACTACCCGCACGTCGGCACCACCTACCGCCTGACCGAGCACTTCCACTACTGGACCAAGCACGCGCTGCTCAACGCGATCACCCAGCCCGAGCAGATCGTCGAGATCGGCGAGGTGCTGGCGCAGAGCCTGGGCATCGCCGCCGGGGACCTGGTGAAGGTGTCGTCCAAACGCGGCTACATCAAGGCGCGTGCGGTGGTCACCAAGCGCATCAAGCCGATGACGATCGAGGGCAAGCCGGTGCACCACGTCGGCATCCCGATCCACTGGGGCTTCAAGGGGGTGACCAAGCCGGGTTTCCTGGCCAACACGCTGACGCCGTTCGTCGGCGACGGCAACACCAACACGCCCGAGTTCAAGACCTTCCTGGTCAAGGTCGAGAAGGTCTGAGGAGCGCCCATGTCACTGCAATCTCTCGACATCAAGGCGCGCTCGGCCACGACGACACCCTCGCCGCAGGCGCGGGTGCCGGCCTCGGGTGAAGTCGCCAAGCTGATCGACGTCTCCAAGTGCATCGGCTGCAAGGCCTGCCAGACCGCCTGCATGGAGTGGAACGACCTGCGCCAGGAGCCGGGCACCAACCTGGGCGTCTACGACAACCCGGTGGACCTGACCTCGGCCGCGTGGACGGTGATGCGTTTCACCGAACACGAGGACGAGAAGACCGGCAACCTGGAGTGGCTGATCCGCAAGGACGGCTGCATGCACTGCGCCGACCCGGGCTGCCTGAAGGCCTGCCCGTCGCCCGGCGCGATCGTCCAGTACACCAACGGCATCGTCGACTTCCACCAGGAAAACTGCATCGGCTGCGGCTACTGCATCACCGGCTGTCCGTTCAACGTCCCGCGCATCTCCAAGACCGATCACAAGGCCTACAAGTGCACGCTGTGCTCCGACCGCGTCGCGGTCGGCCAGGAGCCGGCCTGCGTGAAGACCTGCCCCACCGGGGCGATCATGTTCGGCACCAAGCAGGCGATGAAGGACCAGGCCGCCGAGCGCATCGAGGACCTGAAGGAACGCGGCTACGCCAACGCCGGCCTGTACGACCCGGCCGGCGTCGGCGGCACGCACGTCATGTACGTGCTGCACCACGCCGACGACCCGAAGCGCTACGAAGGCCTGCCGGCGGACCCGTCGGTGAGCCCGGTGGTCGGCTTCTGGAAGGGTGCGCTCAAGCCGATGGCGGTGGCCGGCCTGGCGATCGCCGGCTTCGCCTCGCTGTTCCACTACATCACCAAGGGCCCGAACGACGTGTCCAAGGCCCTGGAGGACGAGATGGAACGCAAGGACCGTGAAGCCCTGGCCAACGAAGAGGAGACGCCGCGATGAGACGCAACCCACGCGACCTCGTGCGCTACAACGCCTCCGAACGCGCCAACCACTGGGCGGTCGGCTGGTTGTTCCTGGGCGTCATGCTCTCGGGCCTGGCCTTCTTCCACCCGGCGCTGTTCCCGTTGACGATGTTCTTCGGCGGCCCGACCTGGGCGCGCATCCTGCACCCGTACATCGGCGTCGGCATGGCGCTGCTGTTCACGATCATGGCCTGGCGCTTCTGGCGCCTGAACGTGATCGAGCCGGTGGACGTGGACTGGCTGCGCAACGTCGGCAAGATGGTCGACGGCGACGACCACGACATGCCGGCGCAGGGCAAGTACAACGGCGGCCAGAAGCTGCTGTTCTGGGCCCTCGTCGTCTGCATGGTGGTGATGGTGATCACCGGCATCCCGATGTGGCGCGCCTGGTTCACGTTCCCGGTCGGTGTCGTGCGCGTGGCCTCGCTGCTGCACGCCATCGCCGGCATCGGCATGATCCTGCTGATCGTCATGCACGCCTACGCGGCCATCTGGACCCGTGGCACGATACGCGCGATGTTCTACGGCACCGTCACGCGCGCCTGGGCCAAGCAGCACCATCGCAACTGGTATCGCAAGATGACCGGCGACGAGAGCTGAACCCCGCCTGACCCGCGCCGCCCGCGTGTCGCCAGCCGGCGGCCGCGGGCGGTGTCACTTGCAACGAACAAGGAACCCGCGTGCAGCGAATCCTCCAGCCGGGCGAGATCGAGGCCCTGGACGCCATCGACTTCCCCCGCATCCGCCTGCCCCGGCCGGCGGAGCTTTATGCCGAACGCGCCGCGCGCCTGCGCCAGCTCGCCGACGGCCACCCGATCGCCGACTACCTGCGTTTCGTCGCGCTGCTGGCCGACGGCCAGGCCGCCGCGGCGGCGACGGTGAAGACCACGCCGCCCGACGCCGCCGTGCTGCAGCGCGCGCTCGAACACGGCATGCCGCCGCTGCCGACGCAGGACAAGCCAGACCCCGCCTGGCGCGAGGTGCTGGCGCAGATCGTCGAGCGCGCGCTGGCCGCCGGCGACACGCTGCCGGCACCGCTGCGCGAGCAGCTGCAGCGCCTGCGCACGATGGACGCCGCGGCGCTGGACGCGCTGGCCGTCGACCTGCTCGACGAGGACGTCGACGCCGACACCGCGGCGCTGCAGCCGGTCGTGATGGCCGCGCTGCAGCTCGTCTGGGCCGACCGCGCCAGCCGGCTCGACGCCGACGCGCTGGGCGTGCCGGCCGAGCCGACGACCTGCCCGGTCTGCGGCACGCCGCCGGTGGCCAGCGTGCTGCGCATCGGCGGTGCCGCGGGCGGCCACCGCTACCTGCACTGCGCGCTGTGCGCCACCGAGTGGCACATGGTGCGTGTCAAGTGCAGCCACTGCGAGTCGACCGCCGGCGTGCGTTTCCTCGGTGTCGAGGACGGCGGCAAGACCGTGCTCGCCGAGACCTGCTCGGCCTGCCACAGCTACCGCAAACAGGTCGACCAGCACCAGGACCCGCTGGCCGAACCGCTGGCCGACGACCTGGCCAGCCTGCGCCTGGACCTGCTGATGGCCGAGACCGAGTTCGAGCGCGCCTCGGGCAACCCGCTGCTGGCGCTGCCCGAGCCCGCCGACGAGGCATGACGGCGCCGACCGCCCGCCTGCCGGCCGTCGACCGCGTGCTCGGCTGCGCCGAACTGGCGCCGCTGCTGGCCGCGCACGGCGCGACACGCACGACGGCCGCGGTGCGTGCGCGGCTGCAGCGCCTGCGCGAGCGCCTGCTTGCCGGCGAACTTCCGGAAGCCGAACTCGCGCTGCCGGCCATCGCCGCCGCGGTGGCCGCGGCACTCGCTGCCGAAGACCAGCCGCGGCTGCGCGCCGTCTTCAACTGCACCGGCACCGTGCTGCACACCAACCTCGGCCGCGCGCTGCTGCCCGACGCCGCGGTGCAGGCCGTCGTGCAGGCGCTGACGGCACCGGCCAACCTGGAATACGACCTGGCGACCGGCGGCCGTGGCGACCGCGACGACGTCGTCGACGAGCTGCTGCGCGAGCTGACCGGCGCCGAGGCGGCGACGGTGGTCAACAACAACGCCGCCGCGGTGCTGCTGATGCTGTCCTCGCTGGCGCCGCGCAAGGAGGTCATCGTCTCGCGCGGCGAACTGGTCGAGATCGGCGGCGCCTTCCGCATCCCGGACATCATGGCGCGTGCCGGCGCCAGGCTGGTCGAGGTCGGCACGACCAACCGCACCCACGCCCGCGACTACGAAGGCGCGATCGGCGCCCGCACCGCGCTGCTGATGAAGGTGCACTGCAGCAACTACGCCGTCGAAGGTTTCACCGCCAGCGTGGCCGAGAGCGAGGTCGCGCGCATCGCCCACGCCCACGGGCTGCCGCTGGCCGTGGACCTGGGCAGCGGCACGCTGGCCGACCTGGCGGCGCACGGCCTGCCGCGTGAGACCACGGTGCGCGAGACGGTCGCCGCCGGTGCCGACGTCGTCAGCTTCAGCGGCGACAAGCTGCTCGGCGGCCCGCAGGCCGGGCTGATCGTCGGCCGCAAGGACCTGATCGCCAAGATCAAGAAGAACCCGCTGAAGCGAGCGCTGCGGGTCGGCAAGCTGACGCTGGCGGCGCTGGAGCCGGTGCTGCGCCTGTACCGCGAGCCCGAGCACCTGGCGGCACGGCTGCCGACGCTGCGGCTGTTCACACGCCCGCAGGCCGAGATCCGCGCCGCAGCTGAACGCCTGCGTGCGCCGCTGCAGGCCGCGCTCGGCGACGCCGCCGCAGTCGAGGTCGTGGCGCTGAGCAGCCAGATCGGCAGCGGCGCGCTGCCGGTCGACACGCTGCCCAGCGCCGGCCTGGTGCTGCGCCCGGCCGGCAAACGCAGCGGGCGCGCGCTGGCGCGGCTGGAAGAAGCCTTGCGCGGCCTGCCGCGGCCGGTGATCGGCCGCATCGCCGACGGCGCGCTGTGGCTGGACCTGCGTTGCATCGAAGCGGCGGACGAAGCCGCGTTCGCGGCCCAGTTCGGCGCGCTGGCCGAGGCCCTGGGGACGCCACGATGATCGTCGGCACCGCCGGCCACATCGACCACGGCAAGACCGCGCTGGTGCGCGCGCTGACCGGCGTCGCCACCGACCGGCTGAAGGAAGAGCGCGAGCGCGGCATCTCGATCGAGCTCGGCTACGCCTACGCGCCGCTGGCCGACGGCACGGTGCTGGGCATCGTCGACGTGCCGGGCCACGAACGTTTCGTGCGCACGATGGTCGCCGGCGCGGTCGGCATCGACCATGCGCTGCTCGTCGTCGCCGCCGACGACGGCGTGATGCCGCAGACGCGCGAGCACCTGGCGATCCTCGACCTGCTGGGCGTGCACCACGGCTCGGTGGCGCTGAACAAGGCCGACCGCGTGCCGCCGGCGCGCCGCGACGAGGTGCGCGCCGAGATCACCGCGCTGCTGGCCGGCACACCGCTGGCCGGCGCGCCGGTGTTCGAGACCGTGGCCACCGCCGACGCCGACCCGGGCGTCGCCGCGCTGCGTGCGCACCTGGAAGCCGTCGCGCACGAACGTTCGCAACGCGCCGCAGACGGCGCATTCCGCCTCGCCGTCGACCGCGTCTTCACGCTCGCCGGCCAGGGCACGGCGGTCACCGGCACGGTGTTCGCCGGCCGCGTGCAGGTCGGCGACACGCTGCAGCACTCGGCCAGCGGCCAGGCGGTGCGCGTGCGTTCGATCCACGCCCAGAACCGCGCCGCCGACGAAGGCCGCGCCGGCCAGCGCTGCGCGCTGGTGCTGGCCGGCATCGACCGCGACACGATCCAGCGCGGCGACTGGATCGCCGCGCCGGCCACGCTGCAGCGCTGCGAGCGCCTGGACGCCCGCATCCGCCTGCTGCCCGACGCGCCCGCGCTGGCGCACTGGGCGCCGGTGCACGTTCACGTCGGCACCGGCCACCACCTCGCCCATCTGGTGCCGCTGGACGCCCAGCCGCCGGCCGCCGGCGCCTCGGCGCGGGTGCAGCTCGTGTTCGAAACGCCGGTCTGGGCCCTGCCCGGCGACCGGCTGATCCTGCGCAACGCCCAGGCCAGCCGCACCATCGGCGGCGGCCGCGTCGTCGACCTCTGGGCGCCCGAACGCCGGCGCCGCAGCGCCGAACGCCTGGCCTGGCTGGACGCGCTGGAAGCGGCGCAGGCCGAGGCCACGCCCGAAGCCGCAGCCCGCCTGCTGGCACTGGCACCGGCCGGGCTGGCGCGCTCGCGGCTGGTGCTGCTGCTGGGCCACGACACGGCGCCGGCCGACGCCGTCGCCATCGCGCTGCCCGGCGGCGACACGCTGCTCGTCGCGCCGCCGGTCTGGCGACGCTGGCGCGAGCGCATCGCCGCGGTGCTGGCCGACTTCCACCAGCGTTCGCCCGACGACCCCGGCCTCAACGCCGCGCGCCTGCGGCGCATCGTCCAGCCGGGCACCGCCGACGCCGGCACCGACGCGCTGTGGCCGGCGCTGCTGGACGCCATGCTGGCCGACGGCTCGCTGGCGCGCCAGGGTTCCTGGCTACACCTGCCCGGCCACGCGGTGAACCTCAGCGCCGCCGAGCAGATCCTGGCCGAACGCCTGCTGCCGCGCCTGGCCGACGGCGGCGCCGACCCGCCCTGGGTGCGCGACCTGGCCGCCGCCACCGCCGCGCCCGAGGACCAGGTGCGCACGGTGCTGCGCAAGCTGGCGCGCCGCGGCGAGCTGCAGCAGGTCGTCAAGGACCTGTTCTATCCCGAAGCGACCGTCACGAAGCTGCTGGCGCTGCTGGACGAACTGAGCGTCGCCGCGCCGCGTGGCGAGGTCGGTGCGGCCGAATTCCGCGACGCCTGCGGCCTGGGGCGCAAACGCGCGATCCAGGTGCTGGAGCACTTCGACCGCGTCGGCTACACGCGCCGCGTGCGCGACCGGCGGGTGCTGCGCGAACGCCCGGCCGGCCCTGCCCCGGCAAGCGGCGCGGGGCCCTGATACGATCCGCCGCCCCTCGCCAGGGGCGACATGGAAGGCAAACGCACCCGGTGGTGCGCCCGGGCTTCAAACCCGGTCGGGGGCGTCAGCCGCTCCCGGGTAGGTTCGACTCCTGCTGCCTTCCGCCACTCACGCGGCCAGGGCGCGCGCGTGGTGCTCCAGGTGATCGGCCACGAAGCTGGCGATGAAGTAGTAGCTGTGGTCGTAGCCCGGCTGGCGGCGCAGCGTCAGCGGGTGGCCGGCGGCGGCACAGGCTTCTTCCAGCAGCTCCGGCTTCAGCTGCCCGGCCAGGAACTCGTCGGCCTCGCCCTGGTCGACGAGCAGCGGCAGGCGCTCGGCGGCGCCGGCGATCAGCGCCGTCGCGTCGTGTGCCGCCCAGCGGCTCTCGTCCTCGCCCAGGTAGGCGGCGAAGGCCTTGCGGCCCCAGGGCACCCGCGCCGGCGCGACGATCGGCGAGAAGGCCGAGACACTCGCGTAACGCCCCGGATGGCGCAGCGCCAGCGTCAGCGCGCCGTGGCCACCCATCGAGTGGCCGAAGATGCCGCGCCGACCGGTCGTCGCGACATGGCTTTCCACCAGCGCCGGCAGCTCGTGCACGACGTAGCTCTCCATGCGGTAGTGGCGCGCCCAGGGCTGCTGCGTCGCGTCGAGGTAGAAGCCGGCGCCCTGGCCCAGGTCGTAGGCCGCGTCGTCGGCGACACCCAGCGTGCCGCCGGGGTCACGCGGGCTGGTGTCGGGCGCGACGAGGATCAGCCCCAGCCGCGCCGCGTGCGCCTGCGCGCCGGCCTTGGTGATGAAGTTCTGCTCGCTGCAGGTCAGCCCCGACAGCCAGTAGACGACCGGGCAGGCCTGGCCGGCCAGCGCCTGCGGCGGCAGGTACAGGCCGAAGCGCATCTCGCAGCCCAGCGTGGCCGAGTCGTGGCGCCAGACCTCCTGGCGGCCGCCGAAGCTGGCGTGGTGTTCGACGCGTTGCATCGCCACCGCCTCAGTAGTGCACGACGCTGCGGATCGACTCGCCGCGGTGCATCAGCTCGAAGGCCTCGTTGATCTCAGGCAGCGGCATCGTGTGCGTGACGAAAGGCTCCAGGCGGATGCGCCCGGCCATCGCGTCCTCGACCATGCCCGGCAGCTCGCTGCGGCCCTTGACGCCGCCGAAGGCCGTGCCCAGCCAGCGCCGGCCGGTGACGAGCTGGAACGGCCGCGTCGAGATCTCCTGCCCCGCGCCGGCGACGCCGATGACGACCGACTGGCCCCAGCCGCGGTGCGCGCACTCCAGCGCCGCGCGCATCACGTGCACGTTGCCGATGCACTCGAACGAATGGTCGACGCCCCAGCCCGTCATCTCGACGATGACCTGCTGGATCGGCTTGTCGTGGTCCTTCGGGTTGACGCAGTCGGTGGCGCCGAAGGTGCGTGCGAGGTCGAACTTCGACGGGTTGGTGTCGATGGCGATGATGCGGCCGGCGCCGGCGAGCTGGGCGCCGTGCACCACCGCCAGGCCGATGCCGCCGAGGCCGAAGACCGCCACCGTGTCGCCCGGCTGCACCTTGGCGGTGTTCTTCACCGCGCCCAGGCCGGTCGTCACGCCGCAGCCCAGCAGGCAGACCTGCTCGGGGTTGGCTTCGGGGTTCACCTTGGCCAGCGAGACCTCGGCGACGACGGTGTACTCGCTGAAGGTCGAGCAGCCCATGTAGTGGTAGATCGGCTGGCCGTTGTAGGAGAAACGCGTCGTGCCGTCGGGCATCAGGCCCTTGCCCTGCGTGGCGCGCACCGCGACGCAGAGGTTGGTCTTGCCGGACTTGCAGAACAGGCATTCGCCGCACTCGGCCGTGTACAGCGGGATCACGTGGTCGCCCGGCTTGACGCTGGTGACGCCTTCGCCGACCTCGACGACGATGCCGGCGCCCTCGTGGCCCAGCACCACCGGGAACACGCCTTCGGGGTCGTCGCCGCTCAGCGTGAAGGCGTCGGTGTGGCAGACGCCGGTGTGGGTGATCTTGACCAGCACCTCGCCCTTCTTCGGCGGGGCGACGTCGATCTCGACGATCTGCAGCGGCTGGCCGGCGGCGAAGGCGACGGCGGCACGGGACTTGATCATGGGTGTCTCCTGGTGGGGCGGTTCAGCGTGTGAAGGAGCGCACGAGCCGCACGAGGCGGTCGACCTCGGCCTGCGGCTCGGCCGTCGGCAGCGCACGTTCGGCGCTGGCGCCGAAGGTCTCGCGCAGATGGCCTTCGAGCACGTCGGCCATCAGCCCGTGCGCGGCACCGCGCAGCGCCGCCAGCTGCTGCAGCAGCTCGCCGCAGTCGGTGCCGGCTTCGACGGCACGTTCCAGCGCCTCGGCCTGGCCCTTGATGCGGCGCAGCCGGGTGACGACACGTTTGCGTTCGGCCGGCGAGTGCGGCATCGGCGGGCTCCTTTGTACTGGGGGGGAGTATAAGCAGCCGCGCGGGGAACGCCAGCGCCCTGCTCGCGGCAGGGTCGCGCCAGGGACAGCGCGGTAACTCAGCCGGCCTTGGCCAGCACCCGCGTGATCGCCTGGCGCAGCAGGTCCAGCCCGAGGTCGATCTCGGTGTCGCTGACGGTCAGCGGCGGCGCGATGCGGAACACGCCGCCCATGCCGGGCAGCTGCACGATGTTCATGCTCAGGCCCAGCGTCATGCACTCGCGTGTGATCGCGGCGCCGAGTTCGGGCGCGGCTTCGCGCGTGGCGCGGTCCTTGACCAGCTCCAGCCCGAGCAGCAGGCCGCGGCCGCGCACGTCGCCGATGCACTCGAAGTCGCGCTGCAGCGCCTGCAGGCCGGCCTGCAGCCGCGCGCCGGCGGTGCTGGCGCGCTCGACGAGATGGTCGCGCGCGACGATGTCCAGCACCTTGGCGCCGACGGCGGCCGGCAGCGGGTCGGAGACGTGCGTCGTGTAGAAGAGGAAACCGCGTTCGTGGCAGGTCTCTTCGATCTCGGCGGTCGTCAGCACCGCGGCCAGCGGCAGGCCGGCGCCCAGCGTCTTGGACAGCGTCATGATGTCCGGCGTCACGCCGTCGCGCTGACAGGCGAACATCAGCCCGGTGCGGCCGACGCCGG
Organism: Rubrivivax benzoatilyticus JA2 = ATCC BAA-35; assembly: GCF_000190375.1. Taxonomy (GTDB): domain Bacteria; phylum Pseudomonadota; class Gammaproteobacteria; order Burkholderiales; family Burkholderiaceae_C; genus Rubrivivax; species Rubrivivax benzoatilyticus. Next base: position 85,208 of record NZ_AEWG01000063.1, on the reverse strand, counting down.
TCTGGGCCTCGTCGAGGATCAGCAGCATGCCGCGTTCGACGCACTTGGCCTTCAGCGCCGCCAGGTAGCCCGGCGGCAGCTCGAGGATGCCGCCCGAGCTGAGGATGGGCTCGGCGATGAAGGCCGCCAGGCTGCCGCAGGACTGGCGGTCGACGAGGTCGAAGGCGTAGTCGAGTTCGGCCTGCCAGTCGTAGACGCCGCCGCGCTCGAAACGCGGGCGGTACGGGTACGGCGCCGGGATCGCGAACGAACCCACCGCCGCCGGGCCGTAACCCCGGCGCCCGGCGCTGTAGGTGGCCGACGCGGCGCCGCCCGTCATGCCGTGCCAGGACTGGGCGAAACCGACGACCTCGTGGCGGCCGGTGTAGAGCTTGGCCAGGCGCAGCGCGGCTTCGTTCGATTCGGCGCCGGTGGTCAGCAGCAGCGCACGTTCCAGCCCGGCCGGCGCGACGCCGGCGAGCTTGGTCGCGAGCTCGACGACCGGGCGGCTCAGCATGCCGCTGAACAGGTGGTCCAGGCGCTGCGCGTGCTCGGCGACGACCTCGGCGATCTCCGGGTGGCCGTGGCCGAGCAGCGCGCTCATCTGGCCCGAGGTGAAGTCCAGGATCGCGCGGCCGTCGGCGTCGTAGACGAAGCTGCCGTGGGCACGTTCGATGATCATCGGCTCGAAGCGGCCGCCGTAGCGCACGAGGTGGCGGCGGGCGTTCTGCCAGAACTGCGGGTCGTCGTTGCGGGACATGCGGCGGGCTCCAGGAAGGTCGGACTGCCCGCAGCCTAAGCAAGCCCCAGCATCAAGAAAAGCTAATCTATCTGACGGCAGCCATCAGCCATACTGATGGCTTGAGCCGAGACCTGGACCCCGACCTGCTGCGCTGCTTCGTCGCCGTCGCCGAGACGCGCACGCTGGGCCGCGCCGCCGCGCGCATCGGCCGCACCCAGGCCGCGGCGAGCATGCAGGTCAAGAAGCTGGAGACGCTGATCGGCCAGCCGCTGCTGCACCGCGGTGCACGCGGCGTGACGCTGACGCACCACGGCGAGCGCCTGCTGGGCCATGCGCGCACGCTGCTGCAGCAGCACGACGCGGCGCTGGCCGAGCTGACCGGGGCCGGCCTCACCGGCACGCTGCGTTTCGGCTGCCCCGACGACTACGCCGCCGCCTTCCTGCCGCGCATCCTGCGCGGCTTCGCCGGGCGGCACCCGCAGGCCGTGGTCGACGTCGTCTGTGCGCCCAGCCCGCGGCTGGAGGAACGGCTGCGCCGGCACGAGCTGGACCTCGCGCTCGTCTCCACCGCCGACGGCACCGAGCCGGCGCTGCGCCGCGAGCCGCTGGTCTGGGTCGGCCTGCGCGACGACGAGGGCGCGGCGCGCGAGCCGCTGCGCCTGGCCTTGTCCGACCCCGACACGCTGGATCACCGCGCCGCCTGCGAACGCCTGGACGCCGCCGGCGTCGCCTACCGCGTGGCCTACGCCAGCGCCGGCATGGCCGGGCTGCTGGCCGTCGTGCGCTCGGGTCAGGCGATCGCGGTGCTGACGCAGTCGGCAGTGCCGGCCGACCTGCGCGTGCTCGCGCCCGACACGCGGCTGCCGGCGCTGCCGGCGGTCGGCGTGCTCGTCAGGACGGCGCTGCCGCGCCCGGCGGCGCTGGTCGCCGAGTTCGTGCGCCACCTGCACGAGGTCGTCTCCAGCGCATGAGAGGCATCGCGGCACGGGCGATGCTTGCCCGCTTTCCATCGAACATCGGCGGCCGCAGCCGCCAAGACAGGACAACGAGATGAAGGTTTCCGTGATCGGAATGGGTGCCGTCGGCACCGAGATCGTCGGTCTGCTGGTGCACATGAGCGAGGTGACGGAGATCGTCGCCATCGACAAGCTGCGTGAACGTGCCGAAGCCGAGATCTGGGACTTCTCCCACACGACGCCGTTCACCTACGCGAAGAACCCGCGGCTGGTCGTCGGCGAGTATCCGGAGACGGCCGGCAGCGACATCGTCGTCATCACCGCCGGCGCGCAGTTGCAGAAGGGCCAGACGCGCGACGACCTGGTGCGTGTCAACAGCCAGATCCTGCAGGACATCATCGGCCGCGTGGAGCACCACTCGCCGGGCGCCGTCGTCATCAACGTGACCAACCCGGTCGACGTGATGACCCAGGTGATGCTGCGCGCGTCCAGCTACCCGCGCGAGCGCCTGCTGTCGGCCGGCACGCTGATCGACACCGCGCGTTTCCTGCGCATCCTGGCCGAGCACGTCAAGATCGACCCGAAGAACCTCTACGGCTACATGCTGGGCGACCACGGCGCCACCGGCTTCATCCCGTGGAGCCTGTGCCGCGTCTGCGGCGCCGAGGTCGACACCTTCTGCCGCCTGAACGGCCTGCCGCCGGTGGACCGCGAGGACATCCGCCGGCGCACGCTGGAAGCGGGTTTCCGCATCTTCGAGCGCAAGGGCAACACCAACCACGGCATCGCCGCCAGCGTGTTCCGCATCATCCGCGCGATCGAGTGCAACGAGCAGTCCATCCTGCCGCTGGGCGTGCTGCTGAAGGGCGAGTACGGCGTCGACGACCTGGTGATGAGCGTGCCCTGCGTCGTCGGCCGCGGCGGCGTGCAGCGCATCCTGGCGCACGAGTTCACGGCCGAGGAGGAGGCCCAGTTCCGCGCGTCGGAGCGGCATCTGCGCAGCCTGCTGGCGCTGGCCTAGGGTCTGCGGCCGGGGGCAAGGTCGCGCCAGCGGGCTCCGGCACTCTGCCGGAGTGCGCCCAATTACCGAAACATCGAACACTCCGGCGGGCGCGGACACCCGCCACGGCCGATCGGTGAAGAATGTCGAACGTGGGCGGTCCCGCGAGTGTTTCGCCGCCCGTTCAACCGATGCCGTTTCGACTTCGTGATCTGCGCCTGAGCATCGCCACCTGGATGGTGGTGGTCATGTTGCTGGCCTGGCTGCCGCTGCTGGGCTTTGCCGGCGCTGCCACCTGGCGCCTGATCGAATGGCGTGAAGGCGATGCGTTCTCCGCGCTGGAGCGGCGGGCTTCCGTGACGGCCAGCGCCGTGGCACGGGAGCTGGCGAGCATCCGGTCGGCCGCCAAGGCGGTCGTGCTCAGCCAGGCGGCACTGTCCGGCGACCTCGAGCGGCTGCACGCGCACTGTGCGCGCCTCGTCGAACAGGACACGCGCCTGCTGTCGATCAGCGTGCACAACCTCGCGGGTGAGCAGTTGTTGAACACGCGGGCGGCGTTCGGCACCCCGGCAGCCGATGTCGCGGAGGTCAAGACACTGCACGCGTCGCTCGACGGGAGCGTCGACGGGGCTTCGGCGCTGACCATCGAGCCGGGCTCCGGACGGCTGGCGCTCGTGCTCGAGGTGCCGTTCTCCACGTCAAACGGGCAGCCGCTGTTCCTGCACGTCGTCGTCACCCCGCAACTGCTCAACACGGTGCTTGCCGAGCAGCGCTGGCCGGCCTCGTGGCTGGGCTCCGTCGTCGATCAGCGTGGAACGATCATCGCGCGCTCCCGCGACGCCGAGCGCTACGTCGGCCAGATGGCCAGCGCGACGCTGCGGGAGCGGCTTCGCGGCCAGCCGACAGGCGTCTACGAATCCGTGACGAACGACCAGATCCCGGTCTACACGGCCTCGCACGAGGTACCGGGCACACGGTGGTGGGTCAACGTCGGGCAACCCATCGGCACCCTGAAGTCCGAAGCCCGCGACGCCCTGGTCGGCCTGGCCGTGGTCGGAGCCCTGTGCCTGGGCGGAGGCTTGATCGGAGCACTTTGGCTCGCGCGGGCAGTCGCCGAGGCCTCGCGCCGCGGCGATCCCAGCCGAAACGTCGTGCGCGAGATCGGCCACCTCCAGGCACAGTTGCATGGCGCCCAGCTCGACCCCCTGACGGGCCTGGCCGGTCGTCGGGCCTTTCTCGAGATGGGCCACCAGCTCCTGACCGCGGCCGCGCACGCCCCCGGCAGAGGCCTTGCCCTGCTCTTCCTCGACCTCGACGGTTTCAAGGGCCTGAACGACCGGCTCGGACACGCCGCCGGTGACCGGGCGCTCCAGGATGTCGCCAAGGTGCTGCGCGAGCATGCGCGCAGCGACGACCTGACCGCACGACTGGGCGGCGACGAGTTCGTGCTGGCGTTGCAGGCGCCGCGGGACACGCTGGACAAGGTCAGCCACGAGGTCGGCACGCGCCTCATCCAGGCGGTCAGCGAGCTTCCTCACGAACTGGGATGCAGCATCGGGCTGGCCATCGCACGCGACGGGGAGGCGCTGGACGCCCTGCTGGAGCGCGCCGATCGTGCGATGTACGAAGCCAAGCGCGCGGGCCGCGGGCGGGTCATCACAGCCACCTGAGCCGGGCGCTGTCGCGCCGCAGACCACGTCTTGCACGCGGCCTTGCGCGCGGGGAGGACACCCGGGCGGACCCACCGAGCCCGGCCCGCCGGGAACTGCCGCGGATGCCCGCCGCGACGGGCCGAGAACATCCGGCGCAAAAACGAAAAAGGACTTGGCGTTTCCGCTAAGTCCTTGTCGCTCAACGCTTTTGGCGTCGAAAATGTTGGTGGGCCCTGTAGGATTCGAACCTACGACCAACGGATTAAGAGTCCGCTGCTCTACCAACTGAGCTAAGAGCCCTGATTCGGTATCCGCTGTTCGCTTGGTGGGTCGTGCGTGACTCGAACACGCGACCAACGGATTAAAAGTCCGCTGCTCTACCGACTGAGCTAACGACCCCGTCGTCTGCGGAGCCTCGCATTATAGGCAGTGTTCAGCGGGCTGTGCAAGAACTTTTTGCGCGCACGATGCGATCAACCGCTTGCGCCGCCGCGACGAGGCCGAAGGTGGCCGTCACCGTGACCGCCGAGCCGTAGCCGGCACAGTTCAGGCTGCCGTCGGTCGCGCAGGCGCCGGCCTGCGGCGGGGCCACCGGCTCGCGCGAGAAGACGCAGGTCAGGCGCGCCGCACCCTGCCGCGGCACGACGCCGTCGCGGCGCAGGCGCTGGCGCAGGCCGGCGAGCAGCGGGTCGTGCGTGGTCTCCGACAGATCGGCGACCTCGACCCGCTGCGGCTCGCGTTTGCCGCCGGCGGCGCCGACGCAGATCACCGGCACGCCGGCGGCGATGCCCCAGGCCGCCAGCGCGGCCTTGGCGCGCGCCTGGTCGCAGGCGTCGATCAGCACGTCGACCGGGCACGGCAGCAGCGCCGGCCAGTGGTCGGGTTCGACGAACTCCTCGACGCGCACGACCTCGCAGCCGGGGTGGATGTCGGCGATGCGTGCCGCCAGCGCGTCGACCTTGGCCATGCCGAGCGTCGCGCCCAGCGCCTGGATCTGGCGGTTGATGTTGGATTCGGCGACCTGGTCCAGGTCGATCAGCACGAGGCGGGCGACGCCGCAGCGTGCCAGGGCCTCGACGGCCCAGGAGCCGACGCCGCCGACGCCGACGACGGCCACACGCGCCGCACGCAGCCGCTCGTAGCCGGCATCGCCGTACAGGCGCCGCAGCCCGCCGAAACGCCGCTCCAGGTCGGCGGCGGCATCGTCGAGCACGGCGCTCACTTCAGCGACGCCAGGCGCTCCTTGCCGGCCACGGCCGCCTCGGACTTCGGATAGGTCTTCAGCAGCTCGTCGATGGTGCGGCGGGCGGCGCGTGTGTCCTTGGCCTCGGCCTGGCTGTTGGCCAGCGCCAGCAGCGCTTCGGGTGCACGCGGATGCTGCGGCGCGGCGGCGACGAAGGCGCGGAAGCTGGCGATCGCGCCCTTGTAGTCGCGGCGGCCGTACTGGGCGTTGCCGAGCCAGAAACGCGCCGAGTCGACATAACCGCTGGACGGGTAGCGCGTCAGGAAGCCCGACAGCGCCGTCGAGGCCTTGTCGAAGTCGCCGGTGCGCAGCACGCCCATCGCGTCTTCGTAGGCCGCCCGCTCGTCGGCGGTGACCTCGAACTCCTTGCCGTCGATGCTGACCTTGGTCGGCTCGAGCTTGCGCAGCCGGTCGTCGAGCACCTGGCTGGCGTCCTTCTGGCGGCGCTGCAGTTCGGAGACGTCGCGCACGAGCTGCTCGTCGCTGCCGCGCAGCCGCGCGACCTCGGCACGCATCGCCTCCAGGTCGTTGTTCAGGGTCAGGATGGTGCGGCGCAGCGAATCGATGGTCTCGTTCTGCTGCGCCGCGGTCGCGGCCGTCTGGTCCTCCACCGCGCGCAGGCGCTGGCGGAGGTCCAGGATGGCCTTGCGCGCCTCGTCGTCCTCGAACAGGCCGGCCTGCGCCGGCATGCTGACGACGACCAGCGCGGCCAGGGCCACCGCGGCGGCCCCGGGCAGGCGACGAATCGTTCCCCGCAGGCCCGGCAGACGGCCCGACGGAGCACTGCGGCCCATCAAGCTGCCGCCATGCACCGGCTTCGCCGGGGCATCGGCGGCGCCACCTTGTGGGGCCGAGCCGGGACGTAGAGCGTCCAGTGGACGCTCTGCGCCAAGCGAGGGGCCGGGCGCATAGCCCGGCGCGGCCTGCAAGGCAGCGCCGAAGGCGCTACGGGGGTGGTTCATCACTTGTCCTTCAGCTCGACGCGACGGTTCTTGGACCAGGCGGCTTCGTCATGGCCCGGATCGGCCGGACGCTCCTTGCCGAAGCTGACCGGCTCGACCTGGCCGGCGGCCGCGCCCATCACCTGCAGCGCCTTGACGACGGCTTCGGCACGCTTCTGGCCCAGGGCCAGGTTGTACTCGCGGCCGCCGCGCTCGTCGGTGTGGCCTTCGGCGGTCAGGCGCACGGTCTTGTCCAGCGTCAGGAACTTGGCGTTGGCGTCGATGACGGGCTTGTACTCGTCCTTGACGACGTAGCTGTCGAAGTCGAAGTAGACGGTGCGCGCCTTGGCGGCAGCCGCGGCAGCGGCGTCACGGGCCGACAGTTCGACGGTGGCCACCTTGGACTGCGGCGTCGCGTTCGCGTTGGCGTTCGCGTCGGCGGTGGGACGCGTCTCGACCGGGGCCTTGTTCTCGGACAGGTCGGTCGTCGTGCCGCAGGCAGCCAGCAGCACGGCCGCGGCAGACAGCGCGGAGACGAGCGGCAGGCGGTGGAATCGGGTCATGGGAATACTCCTCTTGGGGGAAAAAACGGAAACAGGAAGAACAACGTCGGCGGGGCGCAACCGGCCGACACGGTCAGCGTTCGAACGGCCCCCAGGCAGGTTCGCGCATGTCGGCGCCGCTGCTCACCAGCCGCGTCTTGAACGAACCGTCGAGCGTGGTCGTCATCAGCACGTCGCGGCCTTGCTGACGCGTCGCGTAGACGATCAGCTTGCCGTTGGGCGCGAAACTCGGGCTCTCGTCGTCGCGCGTGTCGGTGAGCGTGCGCACACCGCCGGCGGCGAGGTCGAGCGTCATCAGCTTGAAGGCGTCGCCCTGGCGCGAGATGTAGGCCAGCAGCTTGCCGTCGGGGCTCACCGCCGGGCTGATGTTGTAGCCGCCGGTGAAGGTGACGCGCTGCGGGCCGCCGCCGTCCAGCGGCAGGCGGTAGACCTGCGGGCCGCCGCCGCGGTCGCTGACGAAGAAGATCGAGCGGCCGTCGGGCGCGTACACCGGCTCGGTGTCGATCGCCGAGCTGCTCGTCAGCCGCCGCGGCGTGCCGCCGGCACGCGGCATCGCGTAGAGCTGCGAGATGCCGTCGCGGGTCAGCGTCATCGCCAGCTCGCGGCCGTCGGGCGACCAGGCCGGCGCGCTGTTGGAGCCGCGGAAGTCGGCCAGCTTGCGCCGGCTGCCGGTGATCAGGTCCTGCACCCAGACCACCGCCTTCTGCGTCTCGAACGAGACATAGGCCAGCTCGCGGCCGTCGGGCGACCAGGCCGGCGAGATGATCGGCTCGGGGCTGGCCAGCGCGACCTGCCCGCCTTCGCCGTCGGCGTCGGTGACGTTCAGCGTGTAGCGCTTGCCGGCCTTGACGACGTAGACGATGCGCGTCGCGTTGACGCCGCGCTCGCCGGTCAGGGCCTCGTGGATGGCGTCGGCGATGCGGTGCGCGGTCAGGCGCAGGTCGGCGGCCAGCACCAGCTTGCTCTGCGCCACCAGCTGCTCGCCCTTGACGATGTCCCAGAGCGTGAAGCGGATGTCCAGGCGGCCGTCGGCCATGCGTGTCACCGAGCCGGCGACCACGGCATCGACACCGCGCGCGCGCCAGTCGGCGGCGGCGACGACGCTGCGCTCGTCCAGCGCCACCGGCGAGCCGGCGACGCGGAACATGCCGCTGCGCGCGAGGTCGGCGCCGACGATGCCCGAGACGGGCGTCGGCAGCGCGCCTTCGTCACGGAAGGGGGCGATCGCGATCGGGATCTGGCGCGCGCCGACGCCGGAGACGTCGACGCGGAACTGCGCGGCCGCCGGGAAGGCGGTGCCGGCGGCGGCCAGGGCGGTGAGGAAACGACGGCGCGGCCAGGCAGGGCTGCTGGACCGGTCTTCGAGGACTGTGTTCAAAGCGGGTAACGGCTTCGCGTCGGCAACCGGAAACGCGCCATTGTAGGCAGCCATCGCAGTGGCCCCTGTGAGCGGCGGTACAAGCCGCGGGTCGCCCCGGGTGGCGGCACGCCGCGCCGGCCGCGAGACTGCGGCGTCGCCACCTAAGCCGATGCCGCCGATGAGCCCCGTGTCCCGCTACCCCGTGCCCGAACTGAAGGACCTTCCCGAGGACCTGCGTGCCCGCATCCTCGAGGTGCAGGAGAAGGCCGGTTTCGTGCCCAACGTCTTCCTCGCGCTGGCCCACCGGCCGGCCGAGTGGCGCGCCTTCTTCGCCTATCACGACGCGCTGATGGCCAAGGAGACCGGCAGCCTGACCAAGGGCGAGCGCGAGATGATCGTCGTCGCCACCTCGGCGCGGAACCAGTGCCTGTACTGCGTCGTCGCGCACGGCGCGATCCTGCGCATCTACGAGAAGAAGCCGCTCGTCGCCGACCAGGTGGCGGTCAACCCCCTGAAGGCCGACATCAGCCCGCGTCAGCGCGCGATGCTGGACTTCGCGCTCAAGGTCTGCAGCGCCTCGCACGAGGTCGGAGAGGCCGACTTCGAGGCCCTGGCGGCACACGGCTTCGATGCCGAGGACGCCTGGGACATCGCCGCGATCACCGCCTTCTTCGGCCTGTCCAACCGCATCGCCAACGTCATCGGCATGCGGCCCAACGACGAGTTCTTCTTGATGGGCCGCATCCCCCGCAGCAAGAGCTGATCAGCGCGCCGGCGGCAGCAGCGCACGCAGCGTCGCCAGCGTGTCGGCCTCGTGCAGCGGCTTGTCGGCGCGCAGCCTCAGCATGCGCGGGAAACGCACCGCGATGCCGCTCTTGTGGCGGCCGCTCTCGGCCAGGCCCTCGAAGCCGAGCTCGAAGACCAGCGTCGGCCGCACGCTGCGCACCGGGCCGAACTTCTCCAGCGTCGTCTGCCGGATCACGCGGTCGACGGCGGCGAACTCGGCGTCGCTGAGGCCCGAGTAGGCCTTGGCGAAGGACACCAGGCGCAGCGGCGGCTCGCCGGCATCGACCTCGACCTCGGCGTCGGGCTCGGCGGCGCTGCGGCGCCCGGCCGCGGCGACCAGCGCCTCGACGGCGGCCTCGGCTTCGGCGGCGTCGCGCGGCGCGCGGTTCCAGACCGCGAAGCTGTAGTCGGTGTAGACGCTGGCGCGCCGGCCGTGGCCGGCCTGGGCGTAGACCAGCACGCAGTCGACCGCGTAAGGCTCGATCTTCCACTTCCACCAGACGCCGTCGGCCTTGGTGCGGCCGACGCCGTAGGCCGCACCGCGCTGCTTGAGCATCAGCCCTTCGACGCCGCGCTCACGCGCCTGCGCACGCAGCGCGGCGAGGCCCGCCCAGTCGGGCGCCGTCACCTCGGGCGAGACACGCAGCGGCGTCGGCGCCAGCAGCGCCTCGAGCCGCGCCCGACGCTCGTGCTGCGGCACGGCGCGCAGGTCCCGGCCGCCGGCTTCGAGCAGGTCGTAGGCGACGAAGACCACCGGCGCGTCGGCCAGCACCTTCTTCGTCAGCGTCTTGCGGCCGATGCGCTGCTGCAGCAGCGCGAACGGCGCCGGGCGCTCGTCGCCGGGGTGCCAGGCGAGGATCTCGCCGTCGAGCACCGTGCCGTCGGGCAAGCCGGTCGCGGCCGCGACGACCTCCGGGAAACGCTCTGTGACCAGTTCCTCGCCACGCGACCAGATCCAGCAGCCGCCGGCGCGGCACACCAGCTGGGCGCGGATGCCGTCGTACTTCCATTCGGCCAGCCAGTCGGCGACCGGCCCCAGCGTCGGCGGCTCGGCCTGCAGCGGGTGGGCGAGGAAAAACGGATACGGGCGGCCGGCGTCGGTGGCGGCGTCTTCACCCGGGGCCACCAGCGCCCGGTAGCGCTCGGCGCTGGGCGTCGCGCGTGCGTCGGTGTAGCCCATCATGCGCTGGGCGATGCGCTGGGCGTCCAGGCCCGAGGCCTGGGCCAGCGCACGCTGCACCAGCAGCCGGCTGACGCCGACGCGAAAGCCGCCGCCGATCAGCTTGACGTGCAGGAAGCGGCCGGTGGCGTCCAGCGCCGCCCAGTGTTCCGCCAGGCGCGCGGCCTGCTCGGCCGGGGCCAGCCCGCGCAGCGGCAGCAGGCGCTGCTCCACCCATTCGGCCAGGCCGCCGTCGGACGCACGTTCGGGCGCCGGCAGCACGTGGGCGATGGTCTCGGCGAGATCGCCGACGGCCTGGTAGCAGGCCTCGAACAGCCAGTCGTCGAGGCCGGCGAGCTGCTGCGCGGTGGCACGCAGCACGGCCGCCGGCACGAGCTGGCGCGGCCGGCCGCCGGCCAGGAAGTAGACCGCCCAGGCGGCATCCTCGGCCGGCGCCTCGGCGAAGTAACGCGCCAGCGCCGCCACCTTGTCGCCGGTGGCGGTGCTGGCGTCGAGCTGCAGGTACAGCGCGGCGAACTGGCGCATCGTGCGGCCGGCGCCGCCCGGCTTACGGCTCCAGGTCCGCCTGGGGCTCGACCGGCACCGGCGGACGCACGACGGTCACCGGCACCGGGCAGCGCTCGAGCAGGGCCATCGCCACCGGGCCGACGCCCTCGCCTTCTTCCTGCGCGCCCATGATCACGGCGTCGCAGCCGTAGGTCTCGACCAGGTCGACGAGCACGTGGCCCGGCTCGCCACCGGCCACCTCGCTCTCCCAGGAGGCGCCGGCGGCCTCGAGCAGCGCCTCGGCCGGCGCCAGCAGGTCGGCACCGGCGGCGCGGCGCACGTCGTCCAGCACCACCGGGTCGTGGGCGGTCATCACCTCGTACAGCGACGGCGGGGTCTGCACGTTGGCGAGCACGTAGCTCGCGTCCAGGCCCTCCTGGCGCAGGCGCAGCGCGTGCTGCACGGCGAACAGGGCGGACGGGGTGCCATCGACGGGCAACAGGATCTTCATCACCGGGACTTTCGGGTTTCGAGTCAACTCTCGCGCTTAGGTTAACCCTAGACTGGGCCCATGAGCACCCGCCATCTGGATTCGTTGTTCGAACCCCGCTCGGTGGCGGTGTTCGGCGCTTCCGATCGCCCTGCCAGCCTCGGGGCCACCGTCTGGGCCAACGCCGCCGGCAGCGGCTTCGAGGGCCCGGTCTGGGCCGTCAACCCGCGCCGGCCGGTGCTGGGCGGCCAGCGCGCCTACGCCCGCGCCGCCGACCTGCCCGAGGCGCCCGAGCTCGCCGTGCTGTGCACGCCGCCGGACACCGTCGCCAAGCTGGTGGCCGAACTCGGCAAACGCGGCACCCGCGCGGCGATCGTGATGACCGCCGGGCTGTCGCCCGGGCAGCGCCGGGCCGTGCAGGACGCCGCCCGCCCGCACCTGCTGCGGGTGCTGGGCCCGGACTGTCTGGGGCTGTTGAACCCGCGGCTCAAGCTCAACGCCAGCTTCGCCCACGTCACCGCGGCACCGGGCACGCTGGCCTTCGTCTCGCAGTCGGGCGCGCTGGTCACGGCGCTGCTGGACTGGGCGGCGGCGCGCGGCGTCGGCTTCTCGCTGTTCGCGTCACTGGGCGAGCAGCTCGACGTCGACTTCGGCGACCTGATCGACCACCTCGCCAGCGACGCCCACACACGCGCCATCCTGCTCTACGTCGAGACGGTGACCGACGCGCGCAAGTTCATGTCGGCCGCACGCGCGGCGGCGCGCAACAAGCCGGTGCTGATCGTCAAGGCCGGCCGCACCCAGGCAGGCCAGCGTGCCGCGGCCTCTCACACCGGCGTTCTGGCGACCTCCGACCTGGTCTTCGACGCCGCGATCCGCCGCGCCGGCATGCTGCGTGTGCAGACGCTGCAGGAACTCTTCGCCGCCGCCGAGACGCTGTCGCACCCGCGGCTGTCGCTGCGCGGCCCGGCCGCCGCCGAGCGCGAGCGCCTGACGGTGCTGACCAACGGCGGTGGCGCCGGCGTGCTGGCTGCCGACGCGGCGCAGGCCGCCGAGGTGCCGCTGGCCGAACCCAGCGCCGCGGTCTATGCCGCGCTGGACCGCGTGCTGCCGCCGCGCTGGTCGCGCGCCAATCCGGTGGACATCGTCGGCGACGCGCCGGTGCAGCGTTATGTCGACGCCATCGCCGCGCTGCACACCGACACCTCGCCGGGCACGCTGCTGTTCGTGCACGCGCCGACGGCCATCGTGCCGGCGGCCGAGGTCGCACGCGCGGTGATCCCGGCGCTGCAGCGTTCGCCGCTGCAGCCGATGACCTGCTGGCTCGGCGGCGACGCGGTGCGCGAGGCGCGTGCGCTGTGCCACGCCGCCGGGCTGCCGACCTACGACACGCCCGAGGACGCGGTGCGGGCACTGGGCATGCTGCAGACCTACCGCCGCAACCAGGAGCTGCTGATCCAGACGCCGCCGGCCGCCCCGCCCGAGCCGCTGTGGCATGCCGCCCAGGTGCACGCGCCGATCGACGCCGCACTGGCCGAAGGCCGCGAGTGGCTGACCGAGCCCGAGGCCAAGGCGGTGCTGGCCGCCGTCGGCGTGCCGGTCGTCGCCACGCACTCGGTCGCGCCCGACCCCGAGGCCGCGGTCGCCGCGGCGCAGGCGCTGGGCTTCCCGGTGGCGCTGAAGATCGTCGCGCCGGAGCTCGGCCACAAGAGCGACATCGGCGGCGTCGCGCTCGACCTCGACGACGCCGCCTCGGTGCGCGACGCCGCCAGCTCGATGCTGCGCCGCGTGCGCGAGCGCCAGCCGGGCGCGGCGATCACCGGTTTCTCGGTGCAGACCATGGTGCGCCGCGCCAGCGGGCTGGAGCTGATCGTCGGCGCGACGCTGGACCCGCTGTTCGGCCCGGTGATCCTGTTCGGCGCCGGCGGCACTGCGGTCGAGGTCGTCGCCGACCGCGCCGTCGCGCTGCCGCCGCTGAACCGGCCGCTGGCGCGCGCGCTGGTCGAACGCACGCGTGTCGCCCGGCTGCTGGCCGGCTGGCGCGACGTGCCGGCGGCCGACGTCGACGCCGTCTGCGACGTGCTGGTGCGCGTCTCGCAGCTGCTGGCCGACGAGCCGCGCATCGCCGAACTCGACCTCAACCCGCTGGTCGCCGACGCCCACGGCGTGCTGGCACTCGACGCCCGCATCCGCGTCGACGCGCGTGGCCCCGGCGGCAGCCGGCGCTTCGCGATCCGGCCCTACCCGGCCGACCTCAGCGAAACCGTCGCCTGGCAGGACCGCCAGCTGACGCTGCGCCCGATCCGCCCCGAAGACGAGGAGCAGCATCTCGAGTTCCTGGCCAAGCTGGACCCGAACGACATCCGCATGCGGGTCTTCTACAGCCGGCGCAGCATCGAGCACAGCGAGCTCGCGCGGCTGACGCAGATCGACTACGAGCGCGAGATGGCCTTCCTCGCCACCGCGCCCAAGACCGACGGCCCCGGCGAGGAGACGCTGGGCGTGGTGCGCGCGCTCTGCGACCCGGACAACGTCGAGGCCGAGTTCGGCATCGTCGTGCGTTCGGACATCAAGGGCGGGCGCCTGGGCGAGCGCCTGATGCGCAAGCTGATCGCCTACCTGAAGGCGCGTGGCACGCAGCGCCTGGTGGCCACCGTGCTCAGCGAGAACCGCCGCATGCTGGACCTGGCCGGCCGCCTGGGCTTCGACTACGACATCGAGCAGCCCGAGCCGGGCACCCGCCGCATCGTGCTGGCACTCTAGGCCGGCTCGTCGTCGCCGGCGCCGTATTCGGTGCGGAAGCTCCCGGCGTCCAGCCCCTGCTCGCAGAGCCAGCGCACCATCACCGCCTCATCGCCGTGCGTGACGATGATGCGTTCGGCGCCGGTGGCGACGATGGCGCGCTGCAGCCCCGGCCAGTCGGCGTGGTCGCTGAGCACGAAACCGCGGTCCACGCCCTGGCGCCGGCGTGCGCCGCGCAGCTGCATCCAGCCGCTGGCGAAAGCGTCGGAGCAGTCGCCCAGCCGGCGCGCCCAGGCGCTGCCGCGCACCGCCGGCGGCGCGACGACCAGCGCCCGCGACAGTGCCGCCTTGTCGAGCGCGTCGATCGGCTGCGTGGCCGGCAGCGCGACCCCAGCGGCGCGATAGGCCTCGTTGACCGACTCGACGGCGCCGTGAGCGACGATGGGCCCGATCGACGCGTCGACACCGGCCAGCAGGCGCTGCGCCTTGCCGAAGCTGTAGCCCAGCAGCAGGCTGGCGCGCCCGGCCTCGGCGTTGGCGCGCCACCAGGCGTCGATCTCGGCGAAGACCTCGGCCTGGCGCCGCCAGCGGTAGATCGGCAGGCCGAAGGTGCTCTCGGTGATGAAGCAGTGGCAGCGCTGCGGCTCGAACGGCGGGCAGGTCGGGTTGCGCTCGTCGGCGTGGGCGCTGGCGTAGTAGTCGCCCGAGGCCACCCAGACCTGGCCGCAGTGCTCCAGCCGCACCTGGGCCGAGCCGAGCACGTGGCCGGCCGGGTGCAGGCTGACACGCACGCCGCCGACGTGGACGGCTTCGCCCCAGGCCAGCGTCTGCAGGTTGATGTCGCCCAGGCGCGCGCGCAGCACGCCGGCGCCGTCGGCCTGCGCCAGGTAGGCGCCGTGGCCGCGGCGCGCGTGGTCGGCATGGGCGTGGGTGATGACCGCGCGCGCCACCGGCCGCCAGGGGTCGACGTGGAAGTCTCCGGCCGGGCAGTACAGACCTTCGGGGCGCTGGACGAGCAGGTCCCCGTTCATCGGCACAGCGCCGCGGCCGGCGTGGTGTCGTGCGGGCGCCGCGCTGCGGCGCCGGCCGCGGCCCGGCCCGACGACAATCGACTCATGAGCGGCCCCCGAGAACTCCGTCTGCTGGACGACGACGATAGCGCCAACCCGCTGCGCGTGATGCTGGACCCGCGCGGGCGCGTCTCGCGCCGCACCTTCTGGCTGTACGGCGTCGTCGCGCTCGGCGGCCTGGGGCTGCTGGGGCGCGCGCTGCTGGACATCGCGCGCATCGAGGCCGAGCACCGCGACGCGCTCTTGAACATGCTGCTCGTCTGGCCCGGCATCGCCGTCTCGGCCAAACGCTGGCGCGACCGCAACCGCTCGGGCTGGTGGGTCGCCGTCGGCCTGATCCCGGTGATCGGCCAGCTCTGGATGCTGCTGGACAACGGCTTCGTGCGCGGCACGGCGGGCGCGAACCGCTTCGGCCCGCCGCCCGTGCGCTGACTCAGCGCCCTGCCTCGCGCACCCAGCAGGCCACGCGCCGCCCCGCCACCTCGGCCAGCGCCGGGCGCTCGCCGGCGCAGCGCGGCTCGGCGATCGGGCAGCGCGCGTGGAAGGCGCAGCCGGCCGGCGGCGACAGCGGCGACGGCAGCTCGCCGGCCAGCACGATGCGCTGGCGGCGCGCCGCCGGGTCGACGGTCGGCGTGGCCGACAGCAGGGCCTGCGTGTAGGGGTGCTGCGGCGCGTCGAACAGCGCGTCGCGAGCGCCCTGCTCCACCGCGCGGCCGAGGTACATGACCATCACCTCGTCGGCCATGTGGCGCACGACGCCCAGGTCGTGCGAGATGAAGACGTAGGCCACGCCGAGCTCGGCCTGCAGGTCGGCCAGCAGGTTGAGCACCTGGGCGCGCACCGAGACGTCGAGCGCCGAGACCGGCTCGTCGAGCACCAGCACCCGCGGGCGCAGCATCAGCGCGCGTGCGATCGCGATGCGCTGGCGCTGGCCGCCGCTGAACATGTGCGGCCAGCGGCCGTAGTGCTCGTCGCGCAGGCCGACGCGGCGCAGCATCTCGCGCGCCGCCGCCTCGCGCGACGCGGCGTCGCGCTCGCCCTGCACCTCGAGCGGCTCGGTGAGCGCGGCGCCCACCGTCTGGCGCGGGTTCAGCGAGCCGTACGGGTTCTGGAAGACGATCTGCACCGCGCGGCGCAGCGCCCGGCGGCGTTCGGCATCGGCGCCGGCGACGTCCTGGCCGTCGACCAGCAGCCGGCCGCCCGACGGCGGCTCGATCATCGTCAGCACGCGCGCCAGCGTGCTCTTGCCGCAGCCCGACTCGCCGACCACGGCCAGCGTGCGCCCGGCCTCGACGGCGAACGAGACGCCGGCCAGCGCATGCACGACACCCGGCTTGGCGAACAGCCCGCGGCGCACCTCGTAGCGGCGCTGCAGGTCCTCGGCGACCAGCACGGCGCTCACGTCGGCACTCCTCGGATCAACGGAAAGTGGCACAGCGCCCGGCCCAGCTCGTCGCCGGCGTGGCCCGGCGGCGTCGCGCAGCGCGGCTGCGCGTGCGGGCAGCGCGGCGCGAACAGGCAGCCCTCGGGGCGGTCGAACTGCCCCGGCACGACGCCGGGGATCGCCGCCAGGCGCTGGCCGGCGGCGGCACGTTCGGGCAGCGCCGCCAGCAGCGCCGCGGTGTAGGGGTGGTGCGGGTCGGCGAACAAGGCGTCGACCGGCGCCGTCTCGACCTGGCGCCCGGCGTACTGCACGACGACGCGGTCGGCGGTCTCGGCGACGACGCCCAGGTCGTGCGTGATCAGCACCAGCGCCATGCCGGTCTCGCGCTGCAGCGCCAGCAGCAGGTCCAGGATCTGCGCCTGGATCGTCACGTCCAGGGCGGTGGTGGGCTCGTCGGCGATCAGCAGCCGCGGCTGGCAGGCCAGCGCCATCGCGATCATCACGCGCTGGCACATGCCGCCCGAGAGCTGGTGCGGGAAGGCCGAGGCGCGGCGCGCGGCGTCGGGGATGCCGACCTGTTCGAGCAGCTCGACGACGCGCCGCTTGCGCGCCGCGCGGTCCAGCCCGAGGTGCGTGGCCAGCGCCTCGCCGACCTGCCAGCCGACCGTGAAACACGGGTTCAGCGAGGACATCGGCTCCTGGAACACCATCGCGACGTCGCGGCCGACGAGCGCGCGGCGCTGCCTGGCGCTCAGCGTGCGCAGGTCCTGGCCGTCGAAGGCCATGCGGTCGGCGGTGACGGTGGCCGTCCACGGCAGCAGGCCCATCACGGCGAGCATCGCCACCGACTTGCCCGAGCCCGACTCGCCGACCACGGCCAGCACCTCGTCGCGCTCGACGACGAGGTCGATGCCGTCGACGGCGGTGAAGGCGCCGTGGCGCGTCGCGAAACGCACGCGCAGGTTGCGGATGTCGAGGAGGCTCATGAGCTGTGGTTCGGCAGGATTCGCACGCACAGCGGCGGGCGGATCGGGCGGCAGCCGCCGGGGGTTCCGCCTCGGCGGTCGGCCCTGCGGGCCGACTTCGCTGCGCTGCTCGGCTTCGCGGTCGCGCGGCCCAACTCGCTGCGCTCACTGCGTGAGCTCCGCTCAAACAGTCGGCCGCGAGTCAGATCACGATGCGCGCTGACGCGCGCCGACCGCGAAGCCTGCGCTGCTCGCCGCCTCCAGTCACCCCCGACGGCTGCCGCCCGCTCCGCCTGCACACGACAGTGGAACGCCGCCCGGCGCGCCAACGCTGGACGCCGGCGCACGTGTTCCAAGGACACAGCCCCGCCCATCACGACCGCCTCATCTTCGGATCGAGCGCGTCGCGCAGCCCGTCGCCCATCAGGTTGATCGACACGACGGTGATCAGGATCGCCAGGCCGGGCAGCGTCACCATCCAGGGGTCGGAGCGGATGAACTCGCGTGCGTCGGCGAGCATCGTGCCCCACTCGGCGGTCGGCGGCTGCGCGCCCAGGCCGAGGAAACCCAGCGCGGCGGCCTCGAGGATCGCGTCGCTGACGCCGAGTGCCGCCTGCACGATCAGCGGCGACAGGCAGTTGGGCAGCACGGTGCGGAACATCAGCCGCACCGGGCCGACGCCGGCCACGCGCGCGGCGACGACGTAGTCCTTGCCGAGCTCGGCCAGCGCCGACGCGCGCACCAGGCGCACGTAGCGCGGCAGGTAGACGATGGTCACCGCGACGATGGTGTTGACCAGGTTGGGCCCGAGCACCGCGACGACCAGGATCGCCAGCACCAGGCTGGGCACGGCCATGATCAGGTCCATCAGCCGCGTCACCGCGGTGTCCACCGCCAGCCCCAGCGGCCCCTTGAAGGACACGCAGGCCAGGCCCAGCAGCACGCCGAGCACGAAGGACACGCCCATCACCGCCAGGCCGATGAACAGCGACACGCGTGCGCCGTGGATCAGCCGCGACAGCATGTCGCGGCCCAGGCTGTCGGTGCCGAAGACGAACTGCGCGCTGCCGCCCTCGGCCCACATCGGCGGCATCCGCACCGCCTCGCGGAACTGCTCGGTCGGCGAGTACGGCGCGATGACGTCGGCGCCCAGCGCCAGCAGCACGACGAAGGCGACGACGACCAGGCCGGCGACGGCGCCGCGGTTCTCGCGGAACGCAGCCCAGAAGGCGCGCAGCGGCGACAGCTCGGCGGCAGGCGCAGCGGCAACAGCGGCGGCTTCAGCCTTGCAGGCCGCGTCGGGCCGGTGGCCCGACCCTTCGACCGGCGAGGCCGGCCCACCGGGCCGTCCACGTCCGTTCTCAGCCATGCCGGATCCTCGGGTTCAGCAGCCCGTAGGCCAGGTCGACGAGCAGGTTGACGCCGATGACGACCGCCGAGATCAGCATCACCCCGCCCTGCAGCGCCGGGTAGTCGCGGCGCGAGATCGACTCGATCAGCCACTTGCCGACGCCGGGCCAGGAGAAGATCGTCTCGGTCAGCACCGCGCCGGCCATCAGCGTGCCGACCTGCAGGCCGACGATGGTGACCACCGGGATCATCGCGTTGCGCAAGGCGTGCAGCCCGACGACACGCCACGGCGGCAGGCCCTTGGCGCGTGCGGTGCGCACGTAGTCCTCGCCCAGCACCTCGAGCATTGCCGAGCGGGTCATGCGCGCGATGACCGCCAGCGGGATCGTGCCGAGCACGATGGCCGGCAGCACCAGGTGGTGCAGCGCGTCCTTCACCGCGCCTTCCTGGCCCGACAGCCAGGCGTCGATGACCATGAAGCCGGTCACCGGCTCGAAGTAGAACTGGATCAGGTCGATGCGCCCGGACACTGGGGTCAGCCCCCAGCGCTCGGCGACGAACATGATCAGCAGCAGGCCCCACCAGAAGATCGGCATCGAGTAGCCGGTCACCGACAGGCCCATCAGCACCTGGTCGTAGACGCTGCCGCGGCGCGCGGCGGCGATCGTGCCGGCCGGGATGCCCAGCAGCACCGCCAGCAGCATGCCGGCGGCGGCCAGCTCCAGCGTCGCCGGGAACAGCGCCGCGAACTCGGTCAGTACCTTCTGGTTGGTCGCCAGCGAGGTGCCGAAGTCGCCCTGCAGCAGCTGGCCGCAGTAGTCGAGGAACTGCTTCCAGACCGGCTGGTCCAGGCCGAGCTCGTGGCGGAACATCGCCAGCCGCTCGGGGCTGATGCCGCGTTCGCCGACCCGCACCTCGACCGGATCGCCCGGCACCAGGCGGATCGCGACGAAGGTCACGAACATCAGCGCGACGAAAGTCGGCACCGTCAGCGCCAGGCGGCGCAGGAGGAAACGGAACATTCCGGAATCTCAGCCGGCAAACGGCGCGGATGCCTGCCGACCAGCCGCCATGCCCCCCCGGGGACCGGTCGCCGCAGGCGACCAGGGGGAGCGGCGGTGGAAGACGGGCCGAACCCGATCCGGGTCTCCCGGTCGGGTTCGGAGCCCCCTCGGGGGGCGGCCGCCAGACGGCCGGGGGCTCATCACTTCAGGCTCACGCCGGTGAACTCGTGCGAGCCGAACGGGCTCTGCTTGAAGCCCGTGACCTCCTTGCGCATCACCTCGTAGACGACCGAGTGCGCGATCTTCATGTCGGGCACCTCGGCGGCCTCGATGGCCTGCATCTCCTGATACAGCTTCAGGCGCGCCTTCTGGTCGGCCATCGTGCGCGCCTTCTCCAGCCGGTCGTCGAAGTCCTTGTTGCACCACTTGCTGAGGTTCTGGCCGCCGGCACGCGCGGCGTCGCAGCCGTGCAGGAAGAAGAAGTTGTCGGGGTCGCCGTTGTCGCCGGTCCAGCCCAGCATGCCGGTCATGTGCTCGCCCTGCTGCATGCGCTTGCGGTACTCGCCCCACTCGTAGGTGACGAGCTTGGCGTTGACGCCGATCTTGGCCAGGTCGGCCTGCATCATCTCGGCGATGCGCTTGGAGTTCGGGTTGTAGGGCCGCTGCACCGGCATGTACCAGAGGTCGATTTCCAGCGGCGTCTTCACGCCGGCCTTGGCCAGCAGCGCCTTGGCCTGGGCCGGGTCGTGCGGGATGGCCTTGGTCTTGTCGTCGTAGGCCCACATCGTCGGCGGGATCAGGTTCTTGGCCGCCTGGCCGGCGCCGAGGTAGACGTCGCGGATGATCG
The DNA here is from genome assembly GCF_000190375.1 of Rubrivivax benzoatilyticus JA2 = ATCC BAA-35. Classification (GTDB taxonomy): domain Bacteria; phylum Pseudomonadota; class Gammaproteobacteria; order Burkholderiales; family Burkholderiaceae_C; genus Rubrivivax; species Rubrivivax benzoatilyticus. The sequence continues at coordinate 64,468 of NZ_AEWG01000063.1, read as the reverse complement.
CGGCCTTGTCGATCGCCATGTTGAAGGCCAGGCGCACGTCCTTCTTGTCGAACGGCGGCTTCTGGTGGTTGAAGGCCCAGTAGGCGATGTTCAGGCCCGGCTTGCTGATGACCTGCAGCTTCGGGTCCTTCTGCATCTCGGGCAGGTCGGCCGGCCGCGGCGCGATGACGAAGTGGCACTCGCCGGCCTTGAGCTTGCTGTAGCGCGCCGTCGGGTCCGGCGTGATCGCGAACACCAGGCTGTCGACCATCGCCTTCTCGGCGCCCCAGTAGGCCGGATTCGCCTTGTAGCGGATCACCGCGTCCTTCTGGTAGGCGACGAAGCTGAACGGCCCGGTGCCCACCGGCACCTGGTCGAACTGCTCCTTGCGGTTGGCCTTGGCGAGGAAGTCGGCGTACTCGGCGGAGTGAATGGCGGCGAAGTCCATCGCCAGGTTGGCGAGCATCGTCACGTTCGGGCGCTTCAGCGTGATGCGCACCGTGTACGGGTCCAGCTTCTCCAGCGCCTGGAGATCCTGCGCCAGGCCCATGTCGGCGAAGTAGTCGTACTTGCCGCCCGAGACCTTGGCGTAGGGGTGCTCGGCCTTCCACTGGCGCTCGAACGAGAACAGCACGTCGTCGGCGTTGAACTCGCGTGTCGGCGTGAAGCCGTTGACGCCGGCGTGGAACTTGACGCCCTTGCGCAGCTTGAAGGTGAAGACCTTGGCGTCGGGCGACACCGTCCAGCTCTCGGCCAGGCCCGGCTCGACCTCGGTGCTGCCGCGCACGAAGTGCGTCAGCCGGTCGTAGACCGGACGTGCGGCGTCGAAGCTGGTGCCGGTGGTGTTGAGCGCCGGGGTGAAGTTCTCCGGCGAACCTTCGGAGCAGTAGACCAGGGTCTTGGCCTGGGCCGCGGCGCCGAAGGCGAGCAGCGCGGCGGCGGCGACGGCGAGACGGACGGACGGGAGTCGGGTCATCGAAGAGTCCTCCTGTGGGGTGCGGGCGATGCTAAACACTTCGGGCGCGGCATCGGTTGCCGCGCATGCAGGCGCGGAGGCGCCGGCGTCCGGTCCGCGCCACGGCCTTCAGTAGCGCCCGCCGATGCCGGCCAGGCGCAGGTAGACGCCGGCGCACCAGGCGACGAAACCGCGGTGCAGCCAACTGCGCCAGCCGCGCCCGGCGGGCTGGGTCTTGACCTCGTGCGAGGCCTCGATCGCGCTGTCCAGCCGGTCGGCCAGCGCCCGCGCGAACAGCGGGTCGCGCACGACGACGTTGGCCTCCAGGTTCAGCAGCAGCGACAGCGGGTCGATGTTGGAGCTGCCGACCGTCGCCCAGTCGTCGTCGACGACCGCCACCTTGGCGTGCAGGAAGGCCGGCGTGTACTCGTAGATGCGCACGCCATGGGCGCGCAGCTCGTCGTACAGCGCACGCGCGGCCAGCGCGGCGATGCGATAGTCGATCTTGCCCTGCAGCAGCAGGCGCACGCGCACGCCGCGCGCGGCGGCGCGGCGCAGCGCGCGGCGGAAGGTCTGGCCGGGATAGAAGTACGGCACGGCGATGTCGACGCGCTCGCGCGCGCCGCGGATCGCCTCGACGTAGCTGCGTTCGATGGCGCGGCGCTGGCGCAGGTTGTCGCGCACGACGAAGGCCGCACGCACCGGCTCGCCGCCGTCGTCGCCGGGCACCGGCTGCGGCCGCGCACGCAGCTGGCGCAGCAGCTGCACGGTCTGCTCGACCGGCGCCGAGCTGCGCGCCAGCGCCCGCAGCTCCTCGCCCCAGAAGTGGCCGAGGTGGGCGCGGGCCCACATCGCGCGCGCGGTGTCGCGCACCTGCCGGGCGATCGGGCCGCGCAGCTCGACGGCATAGTCCAGCCGCGGCGCGTCGCCCCAGCCGTGGTGCAGGTCGTGACGGTCGTCGATCAGGTTGATGCCGCCGACGTAGGCGATGTCGGCATCGACGACACACAGCTTCTGATGCAGGCGCCGCAACTGCCCCGGCTGCAGCCAGGCCCACCAGCGGTCCAGCGGGCGGAAGACCTCCAGCCGCACGCCACCGGGCAGCAGCCACTCGCGCAGCGTGGCCATGGTCTGCAGCGAACCGAAGCCGTCGACGACGACGTGGACCTCGACGCCGCGCCCGGCCGCCGCCGACAGCGCCGCGGCCACCGCCCGCGCGGCATCGTCGGAATGGAAGATGTAGGTCGCCAGCCAGACCTCGTGGCGCGCGGCGTCGATGGCCTCGACCATGCGCGGGAACAGCTCGTCGCCGCCCTGCAGCAGGCGCACGTCGTTGCCGCCGACGAACCGTGGCCGCGGCACCCCCGACCAGGCCCAGGCCGAGGGATCGTCCAGCGGCAGCGGCATCAGGCCGGCTCCAGTTCCGCGACCAGCGGCAGGTGGTCGGACATGCGCGCCCAGGCCATGCCGCGCGGCACCATCGTCGAGACGCAGCGCAGGCCGCGCAGGTAGAAGCGGTCGAGCGCGAACACCGGCGCCAGCGACGGGAAGGTCAGGCGCTGCTGGCGCGTGGACTCGGGCGCGAAGGCGCGCTGCAGGCCGATCGTCGCCATCGGCGAGTCCAGGCGCTCGCCCCAGTCGTTGAAGTCGCCGGCGACGATCAGCATCTCGCCGGGCGGCACGGTCGCGTCGATGAACTCGGCCAGCCGCGCGACCTGGCGCAGCCGGCTGGCGTGCACCAGGCCGAAGTGGGCGACGACGGCATGCACCGTCATGCCCTGCCACTGCACCGGCACGTGCAGCAGGCCGCGCTGCTCGAAGCGGTGGTCGCTGACGTCGTGGTGGCCGATGTCGCCGATCGGCCAGCGCGACAGCAGCGCGTTGCCGTGTTCGCCATGGCGCGTGATGGCGTTGGTGCGGTAGGCGACGTCGTAGCCCTCGGGAGCGAGGAACTCGGCCTGGCCCTGCTCGGGCCAGCCGAAGGAGGTGCGCTGGAAACGCCTCGACTCGCGCGTGTTGAACAGCCGCACTTCCTGCAGGAAGACCATGTCGGCGTCGAAGGACTCGACCGCCAGCCCCAGGTTGTGGATCTCCAGCCGCTTGCCGCGGCCGACGCCGCGCACGCCCTTGTGGATGTTGTAGGTGGCGACACGCAGCGCCTCCAACCCGGTGGCCGGGGGCATCAGCGTCGACTGCAGCGGGTTCAGCCGGTTCACGCGAAGGTCACGAAACGGGGCAGTTGCAGTATCGCCTCGGCGTTGCTGGGCGAGAAGCAGCGGTCGGCGGCTTCTCGCCACGGCAGCCAGCATGCGTCGCGGTGTTCACGCGGGTTCAGGATGACCGTCGTGTCCGCCGGCACGGTGAGGCCGAAGACGTGCTCGGTGTTGTGCGTGACGCCCGGCGCGTAGCGGTGGCGCCACACCGGGTAGATCTCGTAGACGTTGGACAGCTGCCAGTCGACGAGTTCGCCACCGGTGATGCCGGTCTCCTCGGCGACCTCGCGCCGCGCCGCGGCCTCCAGCGGCTCGCCGTCGAAGTCGATGGAGCCGGTGACGCTCTGCCAGAAGCCGGCCGGCTGGGCGCGCTCGATCAGCAGCACCTGGCCGTCGAGCCGGTGGATGACCACCAGCACCGACACCGGGATCTTGGGCGGACGCGTCATCGTGCGCGACGCGCGCGCACGGCCTCGGCGAGGCCGCGCAGCAGCGGCACGGTGTCGTCCCAGCCCAGGCAGGCGTCGGTGATCGACACGCCATGGGCCAGCGGGCAGCCCGGCGTCTGGTCCTGGCGGCCTTCGTGCAGATGGCTCTCGACCATCACGCCGACGATGCGGCGGTCGCCACCGGCGATCTGGCGGCCGACGTCGGCGGCGACCTCGATCTGGCGCCGCGGCTGCTTGGCCGAGTTGGCGTGCGAGCAGTCGATCATCACCTGCTCGCGCAGCCCGGCGCGGCGCAGCACGGCGCAGGCCGTTTGCACGGCGTCGGCGTCGAAGTTGGGCACCTTGCCGCCGCGCAGGATGACGTGGCCGTCGGGGTTGCCGCGCGTCTCGAAGATCGCCGCGACGCCCATCTTGGTCATGCCCATGAAGCTGTGCGGCGCGCTGGCGGCCATCAGCGCGTCGGCGGCGACCTGCACGCCGCCGTCGGTGCCGTTCTTGAAGCCCACCGGGCACGACAGCCCGCTGGCGAGCTGGCGGTGGCTCTGGCTCTCGGTGGTGCGGGCGCCGATCGCGCCCCAGGCGATGAGGTCGGCCAGGTACTGCGGCGACAGCAGGTCCAGGAACTCGGTGGCCGCCGGCAGGCCCAGCGCGCTGACGTCCAGCAGCAGCTCGCGCGCGCGGCGCAGGCCTTCGTTGATGCGGAAGCTGCCGTCCAGGCGCGGGTCGTTGACGAAGCCCTTCCAGCCCACCGTCGTGCGCGGCTTCTCGAAGTAGACGCGCATCACCATGACGATCTCGCCGGCCAGCTCGTCGGCCAGCGGCTTCAGGCGCCGCGCGTACTCCATCGCGGCCTCGTAGTCGTGGATCGAACACGGGCCGACGACGGCGACGAGGCGGTCGTCGCGGCCGTGCAGCACCTCGCCGATGGCGCGCCGGGCGCCGTCGACGACGGTCTGCACGGCGGCGGTGGCCGGCAGCTCGTCGAGCAGCACGGCCGGCGAGACCAGCGCGCGCACGGCGGCGATGCGGGTGTCGTCGGTGCGGGTGCTGTCCTGCGTGGCGGGGTCGCGCGGGCCGGCCTCGTGGTCGTGCACGGCGGAGTCTGGAGCGGTGGTCATCGGCGGGCGTCCTGGTGCCGCGGCGGGCGGCAGCGATGCGCCGCCGGGGGCGCCGCAGTATAGCCAGCGCCCCCGGCCGGGCCGGGCCGCAAGGCCGGCCAGAAAAAAGCGGCCCCAAGGGCCGCTTCTTCGTTCAGGCCGCGAGACCTCAGGCCTGCACCGGGTTGCGCAGGCGGATGTGCAGCTCGCGCAGCTGGGCTTCGTCGACGTTGCTCGGCGCGCCGGTCAGCAGGCACTGGGCGCGCTGGGTCTTCGGGAAGGCGATGACGTCGCGGATCGACTCGGCCTTGGTCATCAGCGTGACCAGGCGGTCCAGGCCGAAGGCCAGGCCGCCGTGCGGCGGCGCGCCGTACTGCAGCGCGTCGAGCAGGAAGCCGAACTTCACCTTGGCGTCCTCGGCGCTGATGTTCAGCGCCTTGAAGACCTTGCTCTGCACCTCGGCGCGGTGGATGCGCACCGAGCCGCCGCCGAGCTCCCAGCCGTTGAGCACCATGTCGTAGGCCTTGGCGACGCAGGCGCCCGGGTCGGTGTCCATCAGGTCCTCGTGCCCGTCCTTGGGCGCGGTGAACGGGTGGTGCACCGCGTTCCAGCGGCCGGCCTCGTCGTCGTGCTCGAACATCGGGAAGTCGACGACCCACAGCGGCGCCCACTTGTCCTCGAACAGCCCGTGCGTGCGGCCGAACTCGCTGTGGCCGATCTTCACGCGCAACGCGCCGAGCGCGTCGTCGACGACCTTGCGCTTGTCGGCGCCGAAGAAGATCAGGTCGCCGGCGGCGGCGCCGGTGCGCTTGAGGATCTCCTCGAGCGCCGCGTCGTGCAGGTTCTTGACGATCGGGCTCTGCAGGCCTTCACGGCCCTTGGCGAGGTCGTTGACCTTGATCCACGCGAGGCCCTTGGCGCCGTAGATCTTGACGAACTCGGTGTAGGCGTCGATCTCGCTGCGGCTCATCTCGGCGCCGCCGGGGATGCGCAGCGCCGCGACGCGGCCGCCCTTCATCGTCGCCGGGCCGGCGAAGACCTTGAAGTCCACCGTCTTCATCACGTCGGTCAGCTCGGTGAACTCGAGCTTGACGCGCAGGTCGGGCTTGTCCGAGCCGTAGCGATGCATCGCCTCGGCGTAGGTCAGCCGCTCGTAGACCGGCAGCTCGACGCCCAGCGCGTTGCGGAAGACACGACGGACCATGCCTTCGGTGATCTCGCGGATCTGCTCCTCGCCGAGGAACGAGGTCTCGATGTCGATCTGCGTGAACTCGGGCTGGCGGTCGGCGCGCAGGTCCTCGTCGCGGAAGCACTTGGTGATCTGGTAGTAGCGGTCGAAGCCCGCGACCATCAGCAGCTGCTTGAAGAGCTGGGGCGACTGCGGCAGCGCGAAGAACATGCCGTCGTGCACGCGGCTGGGCACGAGGTAGTCGCGCGCGCCTTCGGGCGTGCTCTTGGTCAGCATCGGCGTCTCGATGTCGACGAAGCCCTGCTCGTCGAGGTACTTGCGCACCTCCATCGCGACGCGGTAGCGCAGCATCAGGTTCTTCTGCATCGTCGGGCGGCGCAGGTCCAGCACGCGGTGCGTCAGGCGCACCGTCTCCGACAGGTTGTCGTCGTCGAGCTGGAACGGCGGCGTGACGCTGGGGTTCAGCACCTCGAGCTCGTAGGCCAGGACCTCGATCTTGCCGCTGGTGAGGTTGGTGTTCTCGGTGCCGGCCGGACGCGCGCGCACCTTGCCGACGACCTTCAGGCAGAACTCGTTGCGCACGCCCTCGGCGGCCTTGAACATCTCGGGGCGGTCGGGGTCGCAGACGATCTGCACGAGGCCTTCACGGTCGCGCAGGTCGATGAAGATCACGCCGCCGTGGTCGCGGCGACGGTGGGCCCAGCCCATCAGGGTCACGGTCTGGTCCATCAGCGTTTCGCTGACCAGGCCGCAGTACGTCGTTCTCATCGGGACACTCCAGGTATTCGGGGAATTCTTCGGGGAATCGGGTGGCGTCGTGGCGGGGCGGCGAACGCCCTCAGGACCGGCCGCGTGCCGCGGTGGCCGGCCCCGTCAATTTCGCAGCGCGGGCGGCTCGGTGCCGGGCGGGGCGACGACGCCCATCGAGATCACGTACTTCAGCGCCTCGTCGACGCTCATCTTCAGCTCGTGCACGTCGGCACGCGGCATCATCAGGAAAAAGCCCGAGGTCGGGTTCGGCGTCGTCGGCACGTAGACGCTGACGAAGTCGCCTGGCAGGTGGCTGGCGACCTCGCCGCCGGGCTTGCCAGTGACGAAGGCGATGGTCCACGAGCCCTGGCGCGGGTACTGCACCAGCACCGCCTCGCGGAAGGCGTTGCCGCTGGACGAGAACAGCGTGTCCGAGACCTGCTTGACCGAGCTGTAGATCGACTTGACGATCGGGATGCGCACCATCAGCGCATCCCACTGGCGCAGCCACCACTGGCCGACGAAGTTGGCGGCGAACACACCCGACAGCAGCAGCACGGCGAGCACGACGGCCACGCCGAGGCCGGGCACGCCGCGCAGGAACTCGACGGTCTCGTGGGTGGACTGCGGCAGCACGACCTGCGTCGCCGACAGCAGGCTGACGAAGACGCCGTCGAGCGCGCCGAGCAGCCACGACAGAACCCAGATCGTGACCGTCAGCGGCAGCCAGACCAGCAGGCCGGCGACGAAGTACTTTTTCACGGGTGGCTTTCGCGCGCCTTCAGCTGCCCGCCGACGGCGTGGGGGTGGGCGCGGGCGCCGGGGCCGCGGCAGGGGCCTCGGCCGGCTTGTCGGCCGGCTTGGCCGCGGTGTCGGCCGGTGCGCTCTCGGTCTTGGTGCTGCCCGTCTTGGCGCTGTCGCCACCGCGGAAATCGGTGACGTACCAGCCCGAGCCCTTCAACTGGAAACCCGCGGCGGTGACCTGTTTCTGGAAGGCCTCGGCGCCGCACGCCGGGCAGACCGTCAGCAGCGGATCGGAGATCTTCTGCAGCACGTCCCGGGCGTGCCCGCAGGCAGCGCAGCGGTACGCATAGATCGGCATGGCTAAACCCTTGATTTGAAAAGCAAAGCGTGAATTCTAACGTTTCGGCGGCAGGGCTTTGGCCGGGCCTCAGGCACCGGAGGTCTGCAGCAGGATGCGCGTGACGACCATCCCGACGACAAACCCCCCCAGCGCCCACAGCACCGCCTGCAGCAGCCGGTTGGTGCGCCGCTGCTCGGCCAGCAGCGCCAGCATCACCGGCGACGGCGCCGGCTCGGGCCGGGGCTTGAGCGCGGCGTGCACCAGCCGCGGCAGCTCGGGAATGATCTGCGCGTAGTGCGGCGCCTCGTGCTGCAGCCGGTCGAGCAGGCCGCGCCAGCCGATCTGCTCGTTCATCCAGCGCTCGAGGAAAGGCTTGGCCGTGGTCCACAGGTCCAGCTCGGGGTCGAGCTGGCGGCCCAGGCCCTCGATGTTCAGCAGCGTCTTCTGCAGCAGCACCAGCTGCGGCTGGATCTCGACGTTGAAGCGGCGCGAGGCCTGGAACAGCCGCATCAGCACCTGGCCGAGCGACAGGTCCTTCAGCGGCCGGTCGAAATGCGGCTCGCAGACGGCGCGGATCGCGCCTTCGAGCGCGTCGATGCGCGTGTCGGCCGGCACCCAGCCGCTCTCTACGTGCAGCTCGGCGACACGTTTGTAGTCGCGCCGGAAGAAGGCCAGGAAGTTGTAGGCCAGGTATTCCTTGTCGGTCTCGGTCAGCGTGCCGATGATCCCGAAGTCCAGCGCGATGTAGCGGCCGAAGGTCTCGCTCGCCAGGCTCACCTGGATGTTGCCCGGGTGCATGTCGGCGTGGAAGAAGCCGTCGCGGAAGACCTGGGTGAAGAAGATCGTGACGCCGTCGCGCGCCAGCTTCTTGAAGTCGACGCCGGCCTCGCGCAGGCGCTCGACCTGGCTGATCGGCACGCCGTACATGCGCTCCATGACGATGACCGAGGACGTGCAGTAGTCCCAGATCATCTCGGGCACCAGCAGCAGCTCGAGCCCGTCCATGTTGCGCCGCAACTGGGCGGCGTTGCTGGCCTCGCGCACGAGGTCCAGCTCGTCGTGCAGGTAGACGTCGAACTCGGCGACGACCTCGCGCGGGCGCAGCCGCTTGCCGTCGGCCGACAGGCGCTCGACCCAGCGCGCCAGCGTGTGCAGCAGCGTCAGGTCGTCGTCGATGACCTCGAGCATGCCCGGGCGCAGCACCTTGACGGCGACCTCGCGGCCGTCCTTCAGCGTCGCGAAGTGCACCTGCGCGATCGACGCGCTGGCCACCGGCTCGGTCTCGAAGTGGCTGAAGATGTCGTCGATGCCGCGGCCGAAGGCGCGCTCGACGAGCGCACGCGCGACCGCCGGCGGGAACGGCGGCACACGGTCCTGCAGCTTGGCGAGTTCGTCGGCGAGATCCAGCGGCAGCAGGTCGCGCCGCGTGGACAGCACCTGGCCGAACTTCACGAAGATCGGCCCCAGACGCTCGAAGGCGCGGCGCAGGCGCACGCCACGCGGCTCGTCCAGGCGGCGGCCGAACGTGACCAGGCGCACCAGCATGCGCACCCAGGGCTGGCGGAAGGCCGACAGCGCGACCTCGTCCAGGCCGAAGCGCAGGACGGTGAAGACGATGAAGATCAGGCGGGCGACACGCCGCATCTCGGGTTCCGGACGGTGAGGACGGGCAGCGTCAGCGCGAGCGCGGCCGCACGCGGCCCAGGCCCTGCACCGCGCTGCGCAGCGCGTGCGCGACGGCCGAACCCATGCGGTGCAGCTGCTGCGCGACGACCGGGCCGAAGAAACGCTCGAGATCGGCGGCGACGTCCCAGCGCAGGTTCTGCATCAGCCAGTTGACGTCGCCGGCGAGTTGGGCGTCGCCGTCGATGGCCACCGGGGGCAGCTCGCCGCCGAGCGCGCGCGCCAGCAGCAGCGCCGGGTTGGCGGCGTCGACACGCAGCGCGAGATCACAGGAGGCCGGGCGGTCCAGGCCGCACCATTCGAGCAGACCGGCGGGCGTGACGCGGAAGGCGAGCACCGGCGGCGGCGGCAGCAGCGAGGGCCAGGCGCTCGCGGCGAGCTCGAGCGTGCGCCCGGCGTGCGGCTTGAGCCGCTCGGTGGCGACCGATTCGCTGGACAGCACGTGGTTGATGACCAGCGTCAGCCGTTCCAGCACGGCCGGCGCGAGCAGGCTGTTGAGGGTTTGCAGCATCGTCGCATTGTAGGCAGGCGGCGCCCGGCATCGATCTTGCGCCATTGCAGCTTGCTGCGCGATTCGGCGGCCGGCGCGCGCAAGGCCGCCGGGGCGGCGGCTTCGCGCGCGGCGCCCGGCCCCGCTCGTGATGCAATAGGGCATGGCCACCATCCTCCTCACCGGCGCGACCGGCTACATCGCCTCGCACACCTGGCTGGCGCTGCAGGCCGCCGGCTTCGAGGTCGTCGGCGTCGACGACTTCTCCAACAGCTCGCCCGTCGTCCTGGAGCGGCTGCACGAGCTCGGCGGCCGGCCGCCGGTCTTCGAGCGCGCCGACGTCTGCGACGCCGCGGCGATGGAGGGCGTGTTCCAGCGCCACCGCATCGACGCGACGGTGCACTTCGCCGCGTTCAAGGCCGTCGGCGAATCGACCGCCAAGCCGCTGGAGTACTACGCGAACAACCTCGGCGGCCTGCTCAACGTCTGCCGCACGATGCGCCGCCACGGCTGCACGCGATTCGTCTTCAGCTCCAGCGCCACGGTCTACGGCGACCCCGAGTCGCTGCCGATCCGCGAGGACGCGCGGCTCACCGCGACCAACCCCTACGGCCAGACCAAGCTCGTCGGCGAGCAGATCCTGCGCGACCTGGGCGCCGCCGATCCGGCCTGGCAGACCGCCTGCCTGCGCTACTTCAACCCCGTCGGCGCGCACGAGAGCGGGCGCATCGGCGAGGACCCGCGCGGCACGCCGAACAACCTGATGCCCTACGTGACGCAGGTCGCGGTCGGCCGGCGCGAGTTCCTGCAGGTCTTCGGCGACGACTACCCGACACCCGACGGCACCGGCGTGCGCGACTACATCCACGTCTGCGACCTCGCCGACGGCCACGTCGCGGCGCTGCGCCGGCTGCTCGACGCGCCGGGTTCGTTCACCGTCAACCTGGGCACCGGGCGCGGCCACTCGGTGCTGGAGGTCGTCACCGCGTTCGCGCGGGCCAGCGGGCGGCCGGTTCCGTACAGAATCGTGCCGCGCCGGCCCGGCGACGTCGCCGCCTGCTGGGCCGACCCGTCGCAGGCGCAGTCGCTGCTCGGCTGGCAGGCGCGGCACGGCCTGGAGCGCATGTGCACCGACAGCTGGCGCTGGCAACAGAACAATCCCCGGGGGTTCGAAGCATGAACATCGCCGTCCAGCCGGTCGTCATGGCCGGGGGCTCGGGCACGCGGCTGTGGCCGCTGTCGCGCGCCGGCTATCCGAAGCAGTTTCTCGTGCTCGCCGGCAACACCAGCCTGTTCCAGCAGGCCGCGGCGCGGCTGCAGGCGCTGGGCCGGGGCACGGTGAAGGCGGCGCCGCCGCTGGTCGTCGGCAACGAGGAGCACCGTTTCCTGATCCTGGACCAGTTGCGTGAACTCGGCGCCGAGCCGGCCGCGGTGCTGCTCGAGCCCGCGGGCCGCAACACCGCGCCGGCGCTGACGCTGGCCGCGCTGCAGGCGCTCGAAGGCGGCGCCGACCCGGTGCTCGTCGTCACGCCGGCCGACCAGACGCTGGCCGACGAGGCCGCGTTCGGCACCGCGATGGCCGCGGCGATCGAGGTCGCGGCGCAGGGCTCGATCGTCATCCTCGGCATCACGCCCGACCGGCCGGAGACCGGCTACGGCTACATCCGCACCGAACGCAGCAGCGGTGCGCGAGTCGTCGCCCAGTTCGTCGAGAAGCCCGACGCCGAGACCGCGGCACGCTACCTGGCCGAAGGCGGCTACTTCTGGAACGCCGGCATGTTCGTGCTGAAGGCCAGCGTCTGGATGGCGGCGCTGGAGCGCTGGCGGCCGGACATCGCCGCGGCCAGCCGCGCGGCCTGGGCCGCGCGCAGCACCGACCAGCGTTTCGTGCGTCCGGGCAAGGCCGAGTTCGCGGCGGTGCCGGCCGAGTCGGTCGACTACGCGGTGATGGAGCGCTGCCCCGGTAGCGGCCAGGACATCCGCATGATCGAGCTCGACGCCGGCTGGAACGACCTCGGCGCCTGGGAGGCGGTGTGGCAGGTCGCCGCCAAGGACACCGACGGCAACGCCGCGGTCGGCGACGCCATCGTGCACGACAGCCGCGGCACGCTGGTGCACGCGACGAGCCGGCTGGTCGGCGTGGTCGGGCTCGACGACGTCGTCGTCGTCGAGACGCCGGACGCGGTGCTGGTGGCCGACCGCGCGCGCAGCCAGGAGGTCAAGCAGATCGTCAACCGGCTGGGCAGCGCCCGCCGCGGCGAGCACACGCTGCACCGCAAGGTGCACCGGCCCTGGGGCTGGTACGACAGCGTCGACGCCGGGCCGCGCCACCAGGTCAAGCGCATCATGGTCAAGCCGGGCGCATCCCTGAGCCTGCAGATGCACCACCACCGCGCCGAGCACTGGATCGTCGTCAGCGGCACCGCCGAGGTGACGGTCGGCGACAAGGTGATCCTGCTCACCGAGAACCAGAGCACCTACATCCCGCTGGGCGAGACGCACCGGCTGCGCAACCCGGGCAAGCTGCCGCTGGAGCTGATCGAGGTGCAGTCGGGCAGCTACCTCGGCGAGGACGACATCGTGCGCTTCGAGGACACCTACGGGCGCACCGCCGGCTGAACCGGCACGGGCCCGGCGCCATGCCGGGCCCCGGGGTCGGGATCAGGCCCCGGCGCGGCCGATCGCGCGGTACTCGAAGCCCAGCGACTTCATGTAGGCCGGGTCGTAGAGGTTGCGGCCGTCGAAGATCACCGGCTGCTTGAGCGCCGCCTTGATGCCGTCGAAGTCGGGGTTGCGGAATTCCTTCCACTCGGTGACGACGACCAGCGCGTCGGCGCCGGCCAGCGCCTCGGCCTGCGAGGCGACGAAGTCGACGCCCTGCAGGCCTTCCATCACGCGGCGCGCCTCGTCCATCGCCACCGGGTCATAGGCGCGAACCCGCGCGCCACGCGCCAGCAGCGCCTCGACGACGACGCGGCTGGGCGCCTCGCGCATGTCGTCGGTGTTGGGCTTGAAGGCCAGGCCCCAGAGCGCGAAGGTGCGGCCGGCGAGGTCCTCGCCGTAGCGCGCGACGATCTTGTCGACCAGCACCAGCTTCTGCCGGTCGTTGACCGACTCGACGGCCTCCAGCACCTCCAGCCGCACGCCGTTCTCGCGCCCGGTGTGGATCAGCGCCTTGACGTCCTTCGGGAAGCAGCTGCCGCCATAGCCGGTGCCGGCGTACAGGAAGTGGGTGCCGATGCGCGGATCGCTGCCGATGCCCTTGCGCACGCTCTCGATGTCGGCGCCGACCTTCTCGGCCAGGCGCGACAGCTCGTTCATGAAGCTGATGCGCGTGGCCAGCATCGCGTTGGCGGCGTACTTGGTGAACTCGGCGCTGGGCAGGTCCATGACCAGCAGGCGGTCGTGGTTGCGCATGAACGGCGTGTACAGCGCGCGCATCAGCAGCACCGCACGCTCGTCGTCGGCGCCGACGACGATGCGGTCCGGACGCATGCAGTCCTCGACCGCGGCGCCCTCCTTCAGGAACTCGGGGTTGGAGACGACCGAGAAGTCCATCTCCAGCCCGCGCTCGGCCAGCGCCTGGCGCACCGCGTCGCGCACCTTGGCCGCGGTGCCCACCGGCACCGTGCTCTTGTCGACGATGACCTTGTAGTCGGTCATGTGGCGGCCGATGTTGCGCGCCGCGGCCAGCACGTACTGCAGGTCGGCCGAGCCGTCCTCGTCGGGCGGCGTGCCGACGCCGATGAACTGCACCGTGCCGTGCGCGACGGCGGTCTCGACGTCGGTCGTGAACTGCAGCCGGCCGGCGGCGGCGTTGCGGCGCACGATCTCCTCGAGCCCGGGTTCGTGGATCGGGATGCCGCCCTCGTTGAGGATGCGGATCTTGCGCTCGTCGACGTCGAGGCAGACGACGTGGTTGCCCATCTCGGACAGACAGGCGCCTGTGACGAGGCCGACATAACCGGTACCGACGACGGTGACTTTCAACGTGAACGCTCCTGGCAAACGACTGGCCGGGAGTGTAGGCGCTGGGCGGCCTGCCGACGCGCATCCGGCGCCGGCACGGCACGGGGCGCTCAGCTCAGCGCCTGGACGCGCGCGATCTGCCAGCCGCGGTCGGCGGACTTCAGGTTGGCGAGCAGCCAGAGCTCGCGGAACGGCGCGGCGCGCTCCTCGAGGCGCTCGCGGATCCAGCCCGAGAACTCGACGCTGGCGACGAGGCCGTCGCCGACCTCGTCGAGCCCGAGCAGCCGGGCCTCGAGCGCCAGCACCTCGGTGCGGTTGGGACCGGGGCCGCGCACCTCGAGCTGCTCGCGCAGCTCGGCCAGCAGCTCCTCGGTGGTGATGGCGGCCAGCGCGCGCAGATCGGCGGCGTCCCAGGCGGCCTGCAGCTCGACGAAGCTGGCCCGCGCGACACGCAGGAAAGCCTCGACGTCGTCGCCGGCGGCCGCCACGGGGGCGGGACGCGCGACGGGCCGCAGCGGGACGACGCGCCGCTTCAGGCGCGCCAGCCGACTCAGCACTTGATCCCCACGTGCAGCGCGACGACACCCGCGCTCATGTTGTGCACGTCGACGTGGCCGAAGCCGGCTTCCTTCATCATCGTCTTGAGCGTCTGCTGGTCGGGGTGCATGCGGATCGACTCGGCGAGGTAGCGGTAGCTGTCCTCGTCGCCGGCCACGAAACGCCCGATCTTCGGCATGACGTTGAAGGAATACCAGTCGTAGGGTTTCGCCAGCGGCGCGGCGACCTTGGAGAACTCCAGCACCATCAGCCGGCCGCCGTCGCGCAGCACACGGCCCATCTCGCGCAGCGCGGCGTCCTTGTGCGTCATGTTGCGCAGGCCGAAGGCGACGGTGACGAGGTCGAAGCTGCCGCTGGCGAACGGCAGGTGCTCGGCGTCGCAGGTCGTCGTCGGCAGCACCAGGCCCTCGTCGAGCAGGCGGTCGCGGCCGGTGCGCAGCATGGCCTCGTTGATGTCGGTGTGCACGACGGTGCCGCTCTCGCCGACCTTGCGCGCGAAGGCGCGCGCCAGGTCGCCGGTGCCGCCGGCGATGTCGAGCACGCGGTCGCCCGGCTTCACGTTGGCCACCGCCACCGTGTAGGCCTTCCACGCCCGGTGCATGCCCATCGACAGCAGGTCGTTCATCAGGTCGTAGCGGGAGGCGACCGAGTCGAAGACGCCGCGCACACGGCGCGCCTTCTCGCTCTCGTCGACGGTCTGGTAGCCGAAATGGGTCTGGGCCATGGGAGTTCAGGAATGGTGGGAGCCGCAGGAGCGGGCGGGCTTGGGCGGCATCGGCGCGTCGCGGTCGACACCGGCGGCGGCCAGTTGCTCCTCGTAACGCGTCCACAGGGCGGCCTCGTCGGCACCCAGGCGGTAGAGGTAGTCCCAGGTGTAGATGCCGCTGTCGTGGCCGTCGGAGAAGGTCGGGCGCACGCCGTAGTGGCCGACGGGCTCGAGCGCCTCGACGAGCACGCCGCGCTTGCCGGTCTGCAGCGTCTCCTGGCCGGGGCCGTGGCCCTGGACCTCGGCCGACGGCGAGTACACGCGCATCAGCTCGAACGGAATGCGGAACCGGGCGCCGTCCTCGAAGCCGACCTCCAGCACGCGGGACGCCTGGTGGACGGTGATCGACGTGGGTTGCGGCGCGCGGGGCGGACTCATGCTGGCGGGGGGCGTGAACGGGACGCGCGAGTGTATCGCCGCCCCCCACGAAATCAGGGCCCGGCCCGGCACCGCCCTTGACCCAAGTGGGGCCGTGACACGTCGCCGGCCACCGCATGCGCCGCGGCGGCGCCTGCGCAGCGGCCGGGCGCGCCGGCCTTACACCAGGACGCGTTCGATGCCGCCCGCATTGGCGCGGGCGACGTAGTCCTCGAGCCAGGTCTCGCCGAGCAGCCGGCGCGCCATCTCGACGACGATGTAGTCGGCCTCGAGCAGGCCGGACGCCAGATCGTCCTGGTAGCGCTTCAGGCCCTGCAGGCAGCTCGGGCAGCTGGTGAGGATCTTCACACCGGCACCCGGGGCCACCGCGCCCGAGGCGCGCAGCGCGGCCTCGGCCTTGCGGATCTCCTCTTCCTTGCGGAAGCGCACCTGGGTGCTGATGTCCGGGCGCGAGACGCCGAGCGTGCCGCTCTCGCCGCAGCAGCGCTCGCTCTTCACGACGTCGGGGCCGACGAGCGCCTTGACGGTCTTCATCGCGTCCTGCTGCTTCATCGGCGTGTGGCAGGGGTCGTGATAGAGGAACGCGCCGCTGCCGGAGGGCAGCGTGACGCCCTTCTCCAGCAGGTACTCGTGGATGTCGACGATGCGGCAGCCGGGGAAGATGTCCTCGAACTTGTAGCCCTGCAGCTGGTCGAAGCAGGTGCCGCAGGACACGACCACGGTCTTGATGTCCAGGTAGTTCAACGTGTTGGCCACGCGGTGGAACAGCACCCGGTTGTCGGTGATGAGCTTCTCGGCCTTGTCGAACTGGCCGCTGCCGCGCTGCGGGTAGCCGCAGCACAGGTAGCCCGGCGGCAGCACGGTCTGCACGCCGGCGTGCCACAGCATGGCCTGCGTCGCCAGGCCGACCTGGCTGAACAATCGTTCGCTGCCGCAGCCGGGGAAGTAGAAGACGGCCTCGGTCTCGGCGCTCGTCGCCTGCGGGTCGCGGATGATCGGGACGTACTCGCGGTCCTCGATGTCCAGCAGCGCACGCGCGGTCTTCGTCGGCAGCCCGCCGGGCAGCTTCTTGTTGATGAAGTGCAGCACCTGCTCCTTCACCGGCGCCGGCCCCAGCGTCGCCGGCGGCGCGCCGGTCTGGCGGCGCAGGACGGGCTTGAGCAGGTCGTTGGCCAGGCGCTGGGCCTTGAAGCCGACGCCGACCATCGCGCCGCGCATCAGCTTGATGGTCTGCGGGCTGGTCGCGTTCAGGAAGGTCATCGCCACCGCGCTGCCAGGACGGAAGCTCTTCTGCCCCATCTTGCGCAGCAGGTTGCGCATGTTCATCGAGACGTCGCCGAAGTCGATCTTCACCGGGCACGGCGTCAGGCACTTGTGGCAGACGGTGCAGTGCTCGGAGACGTCCTCGAACTCCTCCCAGTGGCGCAGGCTGACGCCGCGGCGCGTCTGCTCCTCGTAGAGGAAGGCCTCGACGAGCAGCGAGGTGGCGAGGATCTTGTTGCGCGGGCTGTACAGCAGGTTGGCACGCGGCACGTGCGTCGAGCACACCGGCTTGCACTTGCCGCAGCGCAGGCAGTCCTTGATGCTCTCGCTGATCGCGCCGATGTCGCTCTGCTGCATGATCAGCGACTCGTGGCCCATCAGCCCGAAGCTCGGCGTGTAGGCGTCGCTCAGGTCGGCGGCCATCGCGCCGGCGACGCCGCCGCGCATCAGCTTGCCCTTGTTGAAGCGACCCTCAGGATCGACCTTGGCCTTGTAGGCGGCGAACGACGCCAGCTCCTCGTCGGTCAGGAACTCCAGCTTGGTGATGCCGATGCCGTGCTCGCCGCTGATGACGCCGCCCAGCCGGCGCGCCAGCGCCATGATGCGGGCGACGGCTTCATGCGCCGTCTGCAGCATCTCGTAGTTGTCGCTGTTGACCGGGATGTTGGTGTGCACGTTGCCGTCGCCGGCATGCATGTGCAGCGCCACCCAGACGCGCCCGCGCAGTACCTCCTTGTGGATCGCCCGGCAGGCGTCGAGGATGGGCGCGAAGGCGCCGCCGGCGAACACCGCCTGCAGCGGCTTGTACAGTTGCCGCTTCCACGACGCGCGCAGCGTGTCGTCCTGCAGCAGCGCGAACACCGTGCGGCCGCTGTCGGCCTGCACCACGTCCAGGTTCTCGAGCCAGAAGCGCCACAGCGCGCCGACCTCGGACAGCAGCGTCAGCGCCTCGGCGGCGCGGTCCTCGAGGATCTCGGCGCCGGGGATCTCGCCGGCTTCGCCACCGGGGCCGATCGGCAGCGGGCCGTCGGCGAAGAAGGCCTTCAGGCGGTCGACCAGCGCCAGCTTGTTGCGCAGCGAGAGCTCGACGTTGATGCGCTCGATGCCCTCGGTGTACTCGCCCATGCGCGGCAACGGGATGACGACGTCCTCGTTGACCTTGAAGGCGTTGGTGTGGCGCGCGATCGCCGCGGTGCGCTTGCGGTCGAGCCAGAACTTCTTGCGCGCGTCGGCGCTGACGGCGACGAAACCCTCGCCGCTGCGGCTGTTGGCGATGCGCACGACCTCGCTGGTGGCACGCGCGACGGCGTCCTCGTCGTCGCCGACGATGTCGCCGATCAGCACCATCTTCGGCAGGCCCTTGCCCTTGAGCGCACGTTTGCTCTTGGTCGCGTAGCCGACGGCCTTCAGATAGCGGTCGTCCAGGTGTTCCAGGCCGGCCAGGATGGCGCCGCCGGGCTTCTTCGCCTCGGCGAACAGGTAGTCCTTGATCTCGACGATCGACGGCACCGCCTCCTTCGGGTTGCCGAAGAACTCCAGGCAGACGGTGCGCGTGTGCGCCGGCATGCGGTGCACGACCCAGCGTGCGCTGGTGATCAGGCCGTCGCAGCCTTCCTTCTGGATGCCGGGCAGGCCGGCGAGGAACTTGTCGGTGACGTCCTTGCCCAGGCCTTCCTTGCGGAACACGCGGCCGGGGATCTCCAGGCGCTCGGTGTGCTCCAGCGTGCGGCCGCTGGTGTCGTAGGTGCGCAGCTCGAAGACGGCGGTCTCGACGTCGTGGATCTTGCCGAGGTTGTGGCCGATGCGCACCACCTCCAGCCACTTGGCCTCGGGCGTGACCATGCGCCAGGACGCCAGGTTGTCCAGCGCCGTGCCCCACAGCACCGCCTTCTTGCCGCCGGCGTTCATCGCGATGTTGCCGCCGATGCACGAGGCCTCGGCCGAGGTCGGGTCGACGGCGAAGACGTGGCCGGCACGCTCGGCGGCGTCGGCCACGCGCTGCGTGACGACGCCGGCCTCGGTCCAGATCGTGGCCACCGGCTCGTCCAGGCCGGGCAGCGTCACGCGCTCGAGCTCGGTCATCGACTCGAGCTTCTCGGTGTTGATGACGGCGCTGTTCCAGGCCAGCGGCACGGCGCCGCCGGTGTAGCCGGTGCCGCCGCCGCGCGGGATGATCGTCAGGCCCAGCTCGATGCAGCCCTTGACCAGCAAGGCCGTCTCGGCCTCGGTGTCGGGCGTCAGCACGACGAAGGGGTACTCGACGCGCCAGTCGGTGGCGTCGGTGACGTGCGCCACGCGCGACAGGCCGTCGAACTTGATGTTGTCCTTGGCCGTCACGCGGCCGAGCACGCGGCGGGCGCGCTGGCGCAGCGCGCGCACTTCCTCGAAGCGGCCGGCAAAACGCGCGACGGCGGCACGCGCGGCGGCCAGCAGTTCGCCGACGTGGCCGTCGCGCTCGGTGTCGTCGGGCTGGCGGCGGCGCTCGATCTCGCGCAGCCGGTGCTCCAGCGCGTCGGTCAGCAGGCGCAGGCGCTTCGGATTGTCGAGAAGGTCGTCCTCGAGGTACGGGTTGCGCTGGACGACCCAGATGTCGCCCAGCACCTCGTAGAGCATGCGCGCCGAGCGCCCGGTGCGGCGCTCCTGGCGCAGCCGGTCCAGCAGTTCCCAGGCACGCTCGCCGAGCAGGCGGCGCACGATCTCGCGGTCCGAGAACGAGGTGTAGTTGTACGGGATCTCGCGCAGCCGCGCGGGTGCGTCGTCACCACGGTCCGGGGCGCCACGCAGGGCGGCGTCGGCCGGGACTTGAGGTGTGGCAAAGGCTTGCGGCGCGTTCATGGAGAACCTCGCATGCTACCGCAGTGCAACATCGAGACCGGATCCGGGTCTTGAGTGCCAGCGGGTAAACCCGGGTGTCCGCGCCGGGCGGCGCGTGACAGAACCGGCAACTGTCACAAATGGCACGCATGCTTCGCGTGCTGACAACTCGCTGCAGGAGCCCTTTTTCATGATCAAGAAGCCGATGTTCGCCGCCGCCGCCACGGTGGCGGCGCTGTTCGCCGTGCCCGCGCAGGCCCAGGTCGAGATCCAGTGGTGGCACTCGATGGGCGGCGCGCTGGGCGAATGGGTCAACGACCTCGCCAAGGACTTCAACGCCCAGCAGAAGGACTACAAGATCGTGCCGGTGTTCAAGGGCACCTACGACGAGTCGATGACCGCCGCGATCGCCGCGTTCCGCGCCGGCAACGCGCCGCACATCCTGCAGGTGTTCGAAGTCGGCACCGCGACGATGATGGCCAGCAAGGGCGCGGTGAAGCCGGTGGCCCAGCTGATGACCGAAGCCGGCGTGAAGTTCGACCCGACGCGCTACATCAGCGCCGTCGCCGGCTACTACACGGCGCCGAACGGCCAGATGATGAGTCTGCCGTTCAACAGCTCGACCACCGTCTTCCACTACAACAAGGACGCCTTCAAGGCCGCCGGTCTGGACCCGAACAAGCCGCCGACCACCTGGCCGGAAGTGGCGCTGGCCGCCGCCAAGCTCAAGGCCAGCGGCCACAAGTGCCCGTTCACGACCAGCTGGGTCAGCTGGACGCAGCTGGAGAGCTTCTCGGCCTGGCACAACGTCGAGTACGCGACCAAGCGCAACGGCTTCGGCGGCCTGGACACGCGCCTGGCCTTCACGACGCCGCTGCACGTGCGTCACATCGAGAACCTGGCCAACATGGCCAAGCAGGGCCTGTTCGTCTACAAGGGCCGCGGCAACGCCGCCGACGCCACCTTCGTCTCCGGCGAGTGCGCGATGATGACCGGCTCCTCGGGCCTGTACGGCAACGTCAAGCGCAACGCCAAGTTCACCGGCGGCATCGGCGCCCTGCCCTACTACCCCGACGTGCAAGGCGCGCCGCAGAACACCGTCATCGGCGGCGCCAGCCTGTGGGTGATGAGCGGCAAGAAGCCGGCCGAGTACAAGGGCGTCGCGCAGTTCTTCCAGTACATCTCGGACCCGAAGGTGCAGGCCGCCAGCCACCAGCGCACCGGCTACCTGCCGATCACGACCGCGGCCTACGAGCTGACCGAGAAGTCCGGCTTCTACAAGGAGAACCCGGGCACCGACGTCGCCGTGACGCAGATGATCCGCAAGGTCACCGACAAGTCGCGCGGCGTGCGCCTGGGCAACTTCGTGCAGATCCGCACCATCGTCGACGAGGAGATGGAGCAGGTCTGGGGCGGCAAGAAGACCGCCAAGGAAGCGCTGGAAGCGGCCAAGAAGCGCGGCGACGAGCAGCTGCAGCGCTTCGAGAAGGCCAACCGGTCGTGAGTGCCGCCGCGCCCCCCGTGCATCCGTTGCCGGGTGGGCGCGGCGCGCGGGCCTGTTAGGCTCGCGGTCTTTGTTTCGCGCCCTGCGGGGCGCTCCGGGCGGCGGGCGTTCCCCTGGCGGGCGCCCGCCGTCGTCGTGACGGGAAGCCAGCGTTGGCTGCAGAAAAAAGAGTCCGCTTCAAGAACGCGTGGCTGCCCTGGGTGCTGATCGCACCGCAGATGGCGGTCATCCTCGTCTTCTTCTTCTGGCCGGCGGCGCAGGCGCTGCACTACAGCCTGCTGCAGCAGGACGCGTTCGGCACCAGCGTCGAGTACGTCGGGCTGGAGAACTTCCGCCGCCTGATCGACGACGAGAGCTATCTGCAGTCGTTCCAGATCACGGCCGTGTTCTCGACGCTGGTGGCCGTCGTCGGCATCTCGGTGTCGCTGGTGCTGGCGGTGATGGCCGACCGCGTGGTGCGCGGCGCGCGCTTCTACCGCACGCTGCTGATCTGGCCCTACGCGGTGGCGCCGGCGCTGGCCGGCGTGCTGTGGCTGTTCATGTTCGCGCCGTCGATCGGCATCGTCAGCTACTGGCTGCGCGAGGCCGGCATCGACTGGAACCACCTGCTCGACAGCGGCGACGCGATGGCGCTGATCGTCATGGCCGCGGTCTGGAAGCAGGTCTCCTACAACTTCCTGTTCTTCCTGGCCGGGCTGCAGTCGATCCCGAAGTCGCTGATCGAGGCCGCCGCGATCGACGGCGCCGGCCCCTGGCGGCGTTTCTGGACGGTGCAGTTCCCGCTGCTGACGCCGACCAGCTTCTTCCTGCTGGTCATCAACATCGTCTACGCCTTCTTCGACACCTTCGCGATCGTCGACGCGGCCACCCACGGCGGCCCGGGCAAGGACACGGCGATCCTCGTCTACCGCGTCTACTACGACGGTTTCAAGGCGCTGGACCTGGGCGGCTCGGCCGCGCAGAGCGTGGTGCTGATGGTCATCGTCGTCGCGCTGACGGTGATCCAGTTCCGCTACGTCGAGAAACGGGTCAACTACTGATGGTCGAGAACCGCCCCGTCGCGACGCTGCTGTCGCACCTCGTGCTGGCGCTCGGCGTGCTGATCGTCGCCTTCCCGGTCTACGTCACCTTCATCGCCAGCACGCAGACCGCCGAGCAGATCGTGCAGAACGTGCCGATGTCGCTGCTGCCCGGCGACAACATGCTCGAAAGCTACAAGCTGGCGCTGTTCGGCGGCCAGAGCGGCTACGGCAGCAAGATCGCGCCGGTGCTGCCGATGCTAGAGGTCAGCCTGGTGATGGCCCTGGTCATCGCCATCGGCAAGATCGTCATCTCGCTGCTGTCGGCCTTCGCCGTCGTCTACTTCCGCTTCCCCGGCCGCGGCCTCGTCTTCTGGATGATCTTCGTGACGCTGATGCTGCCCGTGGAGGTGCGCATCGGCCCGACCTACGAGGTCGTCTCCAACCTCGGCATGCTCAACACCTACGCCGGGCTGACGGTGCCGCTGATCGCCTCGGCGACCGCGACCTTCCTGTTCCGGCAGTTCTTCCTCACCGTGCCCGACGAGCTGGTCGAGGCCGCACGCATCGACGGCGCCGGGCCGATGCGCTTCTTCAAGGACGTGCTGCTGCCGCTGTCGAGCACCTCGATCGCGGCGCTGTTCGTCATCCAGTTCATCTACGGCTGGAACCAGTACCTGTGGCCGCTGCTGATCACGACCAGCGAGGACATGTACCCGGTGGTCATGGGCATCAAGAGCATGATCTCCGGCGGCGACGCGCAGACCGAGTGGAACGCGGTGATGGCCACCGCGATCCTGGCGATGCTGCCGCCGGCGGCGGTGGTCATCCTGATGCAGAAGTGGTTCGTCAAGGGCCTCACCGACAGCGAGAAATGAATCCCCCCCGAAGCGCCTTCGGCGCTCCCCCCCAGGGGGGCGCCGCCAGCGGCCCGGAGAAGCCGGTTCCGCGGCGGCCGCTTGATCGGGCCGAGCGCGGGTGATCCACGCGCTCATCGACAAGACACGCGAGAAGACATGGGTTCGATTTCCCTCAGACAGGTCGAGAAGACCTACGGCGCCGGCGCGCGCAGCTTCAAGGCGATCCACGGCGTCGACGCCGAGATCGCGGACGGCGAGTTCATCGTCATCGTCGGCCCCTCGGGCTGCGGCAAGAGCACGCTGCTGCGCATGGTGGCGGGGCTCGAGGACATCTCCGGCGGCGAGATCGACATCGGCGGACGTGTCGTCAACCAGCTCGAGCCGGCGCAGCGCGACATCGCGATGGTCTTCCAGAACTACGCGCTGTACCCGCACATGACGGTCTACGACAACATGGCCTACGGCCTGAAGATCGCCAAGGTGCCCAAGGACGAGATCGAGCGCCGCGTGCAGAAGGCGGCGAAGATCCTCGAGCTCGGCACGCTGCTGCAGCGCCGCCCGCGCGAGCTGTCCGGCGGCCAGCGCCAGCGGGTCGCGATGGGGCGCGCGATCGTGCGCCAGCCGGCGGTCTTCCTGTTCGACGAGCCGCTGTCCAACCTCGACGCCAAGCTGCGCGCCCAGACCCGGCTGGAGATCCAGAAGCTGCACCGCGAGCTCGGCGTGACCTCGCTGTTCGTCACCCACGACCAGGTCGAGGCAATGACGCTGGGCCAGCGGCTGATCGTGATGAACGCCGGCCGCATCGAGCAGATCGGCACGCCCGAGGATGTCTACGGCCGCCCGGCCTCGACCTTCGTCGCCGGCTTCATCGGCTCGCCGCCGATGAACCTGATGGCCGGCCAGGCCGCAGGCGGCCGCTTCGAACTCGGCGGCGCGACGATCGCCCTGCCGGCCGCGGCGCCGCGCGACGGCGCGCTGACGCTGGGCGTGCGCCCCGAACACGCGGCGCTGGGCGCCGGCGGCTGGCCGCTGAAGGTCGAGATGCTGGAGATGCTGGGCGCCGAGCGCCTGGTCTACGGCCACGTCGGCACCGCCGCGTTCACGCTGCGCATCGACGGCACGCTGGCACCCCCAGCCGCAGGCGACACCGTCGGCCTGGTCGTGCGGCCCGAGCATCTGCACTGGTTCGATGCCGCCAGCGGCCAGCGGGTCGGCTGATGCAAGCCTGGCCTTATCCGCTGTGGCTGGCGCACCGCGGCGCCGGCAAGCTGGCGCCGGAGAACACGCTGGCCGCCTTCCGCCTCGGCGCGTCGCACGGCTACCGGGCCTACGAGTGCGACGTGAAGCTCAGTGCCGACGGCGTGCCCTTCCTGCTGCACGACGCGACGCTGGAGCGCACGACGAACGGCAGCGGCGTCGCCGGCGACCGCCCGTGGAGCGAGCTGTCCCGGCTGGACGCCGGCAGCTGGCACTCGCGGACCTACGCGGGCGAGCCGCCGCCCAGCCTGGAGGCGATCGCCGCCTGGCTGCTGCGCAACGGCTTCCATCTCGACCTGGAGATCAAGCCGACACCGGGCACCGAGCGCCGCACCGGCGAGGTCGTCGCCGCCGCCTGCCGCCGGCTGTGGGCCGGCCAGGACGTGCCGCCGCTGCTCAGCTCGTTCCAGCCCGAGGCGCTGGCCGGGGCGCGCGCCACGGCGCCCGAGCTGCCGCGGGCGCTGCTGATCGACACCTTGCGCGACGGCTGGTACGAGGAGGCGCTGGCGCTCGGCTGCGTCGCCGTGATCCCGAACTACCGCCTCGTCGACGCGGCGCTGGTCGAACGCGCGCGCGCCGACGGCCTGCGCGTGCTCTGCTACACCGTCAACGACCCGGCCGAGGCGCGCCGGCTGCTCGCCGCCGGCGTCGCCGGGCTGATCACCGACGCCGTCGACCGCTTCTCGCCCGACGCCGCACGCGTCGTCGACTGAAGCCGCGGCTCAGGCGCCGCCGGCCGTCACCGGCTTGGCCGCGCTGGGCAGCGAGCGCACGCCGCGGATCACCGGGTGCCACCAGGCGGCGATCACCAGCAGCATCGACACGCCGCCGGCAAAGGCCAGCGCCGAGCGCAGGCCGTGGTGCTCGCCGAGCCAGCCGCCGATCAGCGCACCGGGGCCGGCCGGCAGCAGGATCAGCCAGCGCATCGTGCTCGTCATGCGGCCGAGCATCGGCTCCGGCGTCACCGCCTGGCGCAGCGCCAGGAAGTTGATGAAGGCCAGCACGGCGCCGGCGCCGTAGAGCGCCAGCGTCGCGGCAAACGCGGCCACGCCCCAGGGGCCGACCGGCGCCGCCGCCAGCAGCAGCCAGCCGCTGCCGCAGACCCCGAAGCCCAGCACCATGCTCGGCCCCGGCCCGATGCGCCGGCTGATGCGGTTGCCCCAGACGCTGGCCGTCACGGTGCCGGCGCCCAGCGCGATGTAGCACAGGCCCACGGCGTGTTCGGACAGACCGAGCGTGCGCGTCGCGAACAGGATCTGCACCACCTGGGCCGCGTTCTGGCACAGCTGCCAGGTGCCGACGGCGATGGCCAGCGCGACCAGCAGCTTGTGCTCGGCGACGAAACGCAGGCCTTCGGCCAGCTCGCGGCCGAAGCGTGCGTCGGGGCGCGGCGTGCGCCGTTCGTCGACATGGATGCCACGCAGGATGGCCGCCGAGACGATGACCAGCACCGCATCGACCAGCAGCGCCAGCGGCGCGCCGAAGAGCTTGATCAGCAGGCCCGCGAACCCGGGGCCGGCGACGTCGGAGCCCGAGGTCGCGAGCGCGTTCTTGGCGTGCGCCTCGACCAGGCGATCGCGTTCGACGACCTGGGTCAGCACGATCTGCGAGGCCGTGCCGGCCACCGTGAAGATGCAGCCGATGAAGAAGCCGACGGCATACAGCCAGGGCATCGCCAGCCATCCCATCGCCCAGGCCAGCGGCACGCTGGCCACCGCGACGCCGATCAGCACCTCGCCGGCGATGTAGACCGGCAGCTTGCGCACGCGGTCCAGCCACACGCCGGCCGGCAGCGAGAACAGCACGAAGGGCGCGATCTCCATCGCCGTCAGCAGCCCCATCTGCGTCGGCGTGGCATGCAGCAGCACCGCCGCGGTCAGCGGCAGCGCGAGCATCGTCACCTGGCCGCCGAGCGAGCTGATGAGGATCGAGGTCCACAACCGGCGGTAGGTGGCGTTTCGAAGCAGGTCGCCCGGCGGCAGCGTCAGGGCGGCGCGCAGGCGGGCGAGCAGCGCGCGGGTCATCGTGCGGATCTCCGGTCGTCGGATGCGGGCCTGCCGCGGAACACGGGCGACACCGAGACGACACGATCGGCGGCCCGCGGCCGGCGCGCGGCGCGCCGGCCTGTCGACGGCGGCTGGGGCGGTGGACGCCGGCCGGCCGTCGAGGGGGGAAGGGGCCGCGATCCTAGCAGCCCTGGACCGGCGGCACGACCGCCGGAGAAGGGATCAGGAGCGGTAGTCGGCGTTGATGCTGACGTAGTCGTGCGACAGGTCGCAGGTCCAGACCGTCGCCGCCGCCGCGCCGCGGTGCAGGTCGACACGCACCGTGATCTCGGCCTGCTTCATCACGCGCTGGCCGTCCTCCTCGCGGTACGCCGGATGGCGGCCGCCTTCGCGCACGACGTGCACGTCGTCGAGGAAGAGATCGATCAGGCCCTGGTCGAGGTCGGCGATGCCGGCGTAGCCGACGGCCGCCAGGATGCGGCCGAGGTTGGGGTCGCTGGCGAAGAATGCCGTCTTGACGAGCGGCGAATGCGCCACCGCGTAGGCCGCGGCGCGGCATTCGGCCTCGTCGCGGCCGCCCTGCACGGTGACGGTGATGAACTTGGTCGCGCCTTCGCCGTCGCGCACGATGGCCTGCGCGAGCTGCTGCGACACCGCGATCACGGCGTCGCGCAGCGTGCGGCCTTCGGCCGAGTCGAGCGTGGTGATGGGGGCGTGGCCGGCCTGGCCGGTGGCGATCAGCACGAACGAGTCGTTGGTCGAGGTGTCGCCGTCGATCGTGATGCGGTTGAAGCTCAGGTCGGCGGCCTCGCGCACCAGCGGCTGCAGCAGCGCCGCATCGACGGCGGCGTCGGTGGCGACGAAGCCGAGCATCGTCGCCATGTTCGGGCGGATCATGCCGGCGCCCTTGGCGATGCCGGTGACGGTGACCGTGCGCCCGCCGATCTGCACCTGCCGCGACGCCGCCTTCGGCAGCGTGTCGGTGGTCATGATGCCTTCGGCGGCCTCGGCCCAGCCGTCGGCACGCAGCGCGGCCCAGGCGGCCGGCAGGCCGGCTTCGAGGCGCTCGACCGGCAGCGTCTCCATGATGACGCCGGTCGAGAACGGCAGCACCTGGCGCGGCGCGACGCCGGCCACCGCGGCCAGCGCGTCGCAGCTGCGGCGCGCGCGCGCCAGGCCGTCGGCGCCGGTGCCGGCGTTGGCATTGCCGGTGTTGACGACGATCGCGCGGATGCCGTCACCGCCGGCCAGATGCTCGCGGCAGACCTGCACCGGCGCGGCACAGAAGCGGTTCTGCGTGAACACGCCGGCCACCGCCGAACCTTCGGCGAGCTCGAAGACGACGAGGTCGCGCCGGCCGGCCTTGCGGATGCCGGCCATCGTGACACCCAGGCGCACGCCGGCGACCGGCAACAGGGACGCGGGAACAGGGGCGGACAGGTTCACGGGCATGGCGGCGGCGCAACGGCGAGGCGGATGGAGAGCGGATTCTAGGAGCGCCTCCGGTGCAACCCTGCCCCCGTGCGGTGCAGCGCTGCGCCGCCGCGGGGAACCCCGGTCCAACCCGCCCCCGCAGTCGCGGGATGGGGGGTCCCGGGGGCCTGCCGCGGCGCTGCACGCCCAGGGGGCCACTACCCATAATCGTTCGCACTTCGGGGGCGGACCGGCAGCCTGCCACCCGAAACGCATTCGACGGCTGCCCCGCGGGCCACGCCCCGAACCGGCAGCTCTCGCTCGCATCTCCACCCCATGGCCGCCACAGAGGCGCCGCGAGACGGCGCCCGCACAGGAGTGAATGACCTCATGAGAAAGCATCACCTCGTGCCGATGCTGACCGCCGTCGCGGCGGCAGTCGCGCTGTTCGGCGCGTCGGCGCAGGCCGCGTCGGGTTCGGTTCCGGCTTCTGCGGCCGAATCGGGCAGCCTCTGGTTCGTCGAACTCGCGGGCAAGCCGGTGGCCGACGGCAACACGCGCGCCTCGGTGCGCGCCGAACAGGCGGCGATGCGCACGGCCATCAAGGGCGCCAAGCTGCGCCTGAAGGAGCGCCGCGCCTACGACACGCTGTTCAACGGCTTCGTCGTCAAGGTCGACGCCGCCGACCGCGCCAAGCTGGCGATGCTGCCCGGCGTGCAGGCGATCTACCCCGTGACCCAGATCGCGGCCCCCGAGCCCGTGAAGGGCGCCGGCACCGCGCCCGACCTGGCCGCGGCGATCCACATGACCGGCGCCGCGGTCGCCCAGCAGCAGCTGGGCCTCAGCGGCCAGGGCGTCAAGGTCGGCATCATCGACACCGGCATCGACATCGACCACCCGGCCTTCGGCGGCAGCGGCAGCAACGGCACGACCGCGTTCCCCAGCGCCCGGGTCGTCAAGGGCTACGACTTCGTCGGTGACGCCTACAACAGCGGCGGCAGCGGCGACGCGCTCGTGCCGGTGCCCGACGAGAACCCGGACGACTGCGGCGGCCACGGCACGCACGTCGCCGGCATCGTCGGCGCCAACGGCGGCGGCCTGGTCGGCGTGGCGCCCAAGGTCACGTTCGGCGCCTACCGGGTGTTCGGCTGCACCGGCACGACCTCGTCGGACATCATGCTCGCGGCGATGGAGCGCGCCTACGAGGACGGCATGCAGGTCATCAACATGAGCCTGGGCGCGGCGCGGCAGTGGCCGCAGTACCCGACCGCCAAGGCCGCCGACAAGCTGGTGTCCAAGGGCGTGGTCGTCGTCGCGTCGATCGGCAACAACGGCCCGGGCGGCTCGTCGCCGGACGCGCTGTACGCCGCCGGTGCGCCCGGCGTCGGCGACAAGGTCATCGGCGTGGCCTCCTACGACAACGCGCAGCTGTCGTTCAAGGTCGGCACCACGCCGTTCGGCTACACCGCCGCCACCGGCTCGCCGATGGCGCCGACCAGCGGCTCGCTGCCGCTGGCCAAGACCGGCACCACGACCACCGCCGACGACGCCTGCGTCGCCCCGGCGGCCGACAGCCTGACCGGCAAGGCGGTGCTGATCCGCCGCGGCACCTGCAGCTTCTACCAGAAGGCCTACAACGCGCAGCTCGGCGGCGCCGCGGCGGTCATCCTCTACAACAACGCCGCCGGCGCACTGAGCCCGACGGTGGCCGGCACCCCGGCGGTGACGATCCCGGTCGTCGCCGTCACCGCCGAGCAGGGCGCGGCGCTCGACGCCGCCATCACCGCCGGCAACGCCAGCCTGGCCTGGACCGGCAGCTACGTCTCCTGGCCCTACGGCACCGGCGGCCTGATCTCCGGCTTCAGCTCCTACGGCCTGGCCGCGGATCTCTCGTTCAAGCCCAACGTCGGGGCCCCGGGCGGCGGCATCTACTCGAGCTACCCGCTGGAGCTCGGCGGCGCGGCCAGCCTGTCGGGCACGTCGATGTCCTCGCCGCACGTGGCCGGCGGCGTCGCGCTGATCCTGGAGTCCAACCCGCGGCTGCGTCCGGCGCAGGTGGCCGAGCGGATCTACAACACCGCCGATCCGGTCAACTGGTCGGGCAACCCGGCGCTCGGCTACCTCGACTTCGCCCACCGCCAGGGCTCGGGCATGCTGGACATCGTCGGCGTGATCCAGAACACCGCGACGGTGTCGCCGAGCCAGCTCGCGCTGGGTGAGAGCGCGGCCGGGCCGTCGCAGCGCACGCTGACGGTGAGCAACCGTTCGGGCGCCCCGGTGACCTACACGATCTCGCACGTCGAGGCGCTGGCGAGCGGGCCGAACACGACGACCGGCGCCAGCTACAACCTCAGTGGTGTCTTCGCGGCACCGGCCACGGTGAGCTTCAGCCAGTCGACGCTGACGGTGCCGGCCCGCGGCACGGCCAAGTTCAGCGCCACGATCACGGCCAACGCCTCCCTGGTCGAGCGCGGCCTGTACGGCGGCTACATCGTGCTGACGCCGACCAACGGCACGGCCCCGCTGCGCGTGCCGTATGCCGGCTTCAAGGGCGACTACCAGTCGACGGTGGTGCTGACGCCGACGGCCAACGGCTTCCCCTGGCTGAGCAAGCTGGCGGCCGGCACCTACACCAACCAGCCCGAAGGCGCGAGCTACACGATGGCCGACGGGGACATCCCGTACTTCCTCGTGCACTTCGACCACCTGTCGCGCAAGGTGGTGCTGGAGGCCTACGACGCCGACACCGGCAAGTCCTGGCACCGCGTCAGCCTGGACGAGTACGTGACCCGCAACTCGACGCCGGGCGGCTTCTTCGCCTACACCTGGGACGGCACGACCTTCCGCGGCAAGGGCCAGAACCCGCGCGCCTGGACGACCGTGCCGAACGGGCGCTACGTCGTCAAGGTCTCGGTGCTGAAGGCGCTGGGCAACGAGGGCACGGCCACCGACTGGGAGACCTGGACCTCGCCGGTCATCACCATCGCGCGGCCCTGAACGCAGGCTGCGCCGTCCAAGGGGCCCTTCAGGGCCCCTTTTTCATCGCCGCGGCGGCCAACGAAACGGGGCCCCGAAGGGCCCCGTCGAATGCGGCGCTGGCGGCGCCGGGTCAGGCGTGCACGGGCCGGCGGCCCCGCACGGCGGGCCTCAGGCCAGCTTGCCGTGGCAGTTCTTGTACTTCTTGCCGCTGCCGCAGGGGCAGGGGTCGTTGCGGCCGACACGCGGCACCTCGGCCACGGCGGTCGCCGGGTCGGCCTCCTGCGAGACGCTGCCGTCCTCGTTGGGATGCGTGTAGGTCACGTTGCTGACCTGGCTGGCCTGCTCCTCGATCGCCTCGGCGGCTTCGCTGGCCTGGTCGCGCGACTGGATGCGCACCGTCATCAGCACGCGCGTGACTTCCATCTTCACGACGTCGAGCAGCTGGCTGAAGAGCTCGAAGGCCTCGCGCTTGTACTCCTGCTTCGGGTTCTTCTGGGCGTAGCCGCGCAGGTGGATGCCCTGGCGCAGGTAGTCCAGCGCGGCGAGGTGCTCGCGCCAGTGCGAGTCCATCGCCTGCAGCAGCACCATGCGCATGAACGGCGTGAACTGGTCGGCGCCGACGAGGTCGACCTTGGCCTGGAAGTGCGCGTCGGCGGCCGCGGCGACCTTCTCGACGATCTCCTCGTCGGTGATGCTCTCGCTGCCTTCGACGATGCTCTTGAGCGGCAGCTCGAGCTGCCACTCGTCGCGCAGCACGCGCTCCAGGGCCTCGAGGTCCCACTGCTCCTCCAGGCTCTCGGCGGGCACGTAGGTGCGCACGACGTCTTCCATCGTCGCGCGGCGCAGGTTGGCGATCTGCTGGTCCAGCGACGCCGACTCGAGGATCTCGTTGCGCTGCTGGTAGATGACCTTGCGCTGGTCGTTGGAGACGTCGTCGTACTCGAGCAGCTGCTTGCGGATGTCGAAGTTGCGCGCCTCGACCTTGCGCTGCGCGCTCTCGATCGAGCGGTTGACGATGCCGGCCTCGATGGCCTCGCCTTCGGGCATCTTCAGCCGGTCCATCACCGCGCGCACGCGGTCGCCGGCGAAGATGCGCATCAGCGGATCGTCCAGGCTCAGGTAGAAGCGGCTGGAACCCGGGTCGCCCTGGCGGCCCGAGCGGCCGCGCAGCTGGTTGTCGATGCGCCGGCTCTCGTGGCGCTCGGTGGCGACGATGCGCAGCCCGCCCAGCGCCTTGACCTGCTCGTGCAGGCCCTGCCACTCGTCGGTCAGCTGGCGGGCGCGCGCCTGCTTCTCCTCGTCGGACAGCGCCGGGTCGGCCTCGAGGAACTGGATCTGCTTCTCGACGTTGCCGCCGAGCACGATGTCGGTGCCGCGGCCGGCCATGTTGGTGGCGATGGTCACCATCTTCGGCCGGCCGGCCTGGGCGACGATCTCGGCTTCCTTGGCGTGCTGCTTGGCGTTGAGCACCTGGTGCGGCAGCCCGGCCTTGTTCAGCAGATCGGAGATCAGCTCCGAGTTCTCGATCGAGGTCGTGCCGACGAGCACCGGCTGGCCGCGTTCGTAGCAGTCGCGGATGTCGGCGATGACGGCGTCGTAGCGCTCCTTGGCCGTCTTGTAGATGAGGTCGTTCTCGTCCTTGCGGATCGTCGGCTTGTTCGGCGGGATGACCACCGTCTCGAGGCCGTAGATCTCCTGGAACTCGTAGGCCTCGGTGTCGGCCGTGCCCGTCATGCCGGCGAGCTTGCCGTACATGCGGAAGTAGTTCTGGAACGTGACCGAGGCCATCGTCTGGTTCTCGCTCTGGATCCGGACGCCTTCCTTGGCTTCCACGGCCTGGTGCAGGCCGTCGCTCCAGCGCCGGCCCGTCATCAGGCGGCCGGTGAACTCGTCGACGATGACGACCTCGCCGTTCTGCACGACGTAGTGCTGGTCGCGGTTGTAGAGCTGGTGGGCCCGCAGCGCCGCGTACACGTGGTGCATCAGCGCGATGTTGGCCGGGTCGTACAGGCTCGCGCCCGGCGCCAGCAGGCCGGCTTCGGAGAGGATCTGCTCGGCCTTCTCGTGGCCGGCCTCGGTCAGGAAGACCTGGTGCGCCTTCTCGTCGACGGTGAAGTCGCCGGGCTCGATGACGCCTTCGCCGGTGCGCGGATCGGCCTCGCCGATCTGCTTCTTGAGCTTCGGGATCACCGCGTTGACGCTGACGTACAGCTCGGTGTGGTCCTCGGCCTGGCCGCTGATGATCAGCGGCGTGCGCGCCTCGTCGATCAGGATCGAGTCGACCTCGTCGACGATGGCGTAGTTCAGGCCGCGCGCGACACGCTCGCGCACGTCGTAGACCATGTTGTCGCGCAGGTAGTCGAAGCCGAACTCGTTGTTCGTGCCGTAGGTGACGTCGGCGGCGAACGCGGCCTGCTTCTCCTCGCGCGACAGGCCCGGCACGTTGACGCCGACCGTGAGGCCGAGGAAACCGTAGAGCCGGCCCATCCACTCGGCATCGCGGCGCGCGAGGTAGTCGTTGACGGTGACGACGTGCACGCCCTTGCCGGGCAGCGCGTTCAGGTACACCGGCAGCGTCGCGACCAGCGTCTTGCCTTCGCCGGTGCGCATCTCGGCGATCTTGCCGTCGTGCAGCGCCATGCCGCCGATCAGCTGGACGTCGAAGTGGCGCATCTTCAGCACGCGCTTGCCGGCCTCGCGCACGACGGCGAAGGCCTCGGGCAGCAGGTCGTCGAGCGCGGTGCCCTGCGCCAGGCGCTGGCGGAACTCGTCGGTCTTGGCGCGCAGGGCGGCGTCGTCGAGCTTCTGCAGCTGAGACTCCAGCGCATTGATCTTCTCGACCGTGCGACGGTAGCCCTTCAGCAGGCGTTCGTTGCGGCTGCCGAAAATCTGGGTCAGGATCTTGGGAAACATGAAGTCCGCGCTCGAGGTGTGTGCGGTGCCCGCGCTGCGGGCCGGGCGGGCTCAGGCGAGCCGCGCATGGCGACCCCGGGCCGTGCGGCGGGGTCGGGCGGTTCGCTCGGTGGCGCTCGGGCGTCGCGCTGGCGCACGGGCACGAAGCCGACGAGTTTAGCACCCGGACATTGCCGGCCAACGGCAGCCCCGCCGTCCCGCGGCCATCCGGCTAGACTGCCGTGATGGCCCCCCGCTCCCCTCTCGCCGGCACCCTCAGCTTCAGCGACGCACTCGGCGGCCATGCGCCGCTGGCGGGCCTGTTGCAGCGGGTGCGCGAGTCGCGCGAACGCTACGACGCGATCGCGCCGCTGCTGGCCGGCGGCCTGCGCGGCGCGGTGCGACCCGGGCCGCTGGACGAGGAAGGCTGGACGCTGCTGGCCAACCACGGGGCGGCCGCAGCCAAGCTGCGCCAGCTGCTGCCGCGGCTGGACGCACGGCTGCGCGGCGCCGGCTGGGCGCCGGTGGCGATCAAGGTGCGGGTGCTGCCGCCCGAGCCGGGCATTCGCCGCTGAGGCGGGGCTGACGGGAGTCTGGTGCCGGCTGTCAGAGTCGAACTGACGACCTTCCGCTTACAAGGCGGGTGCTCTACCAACTGAGCTAAGCCGGCGCGAGCTGGGGATTGTAGGAGCGCCTACTTGATCCGCTTCAGCGAGGGCCGGCCGCCCGAGCCGCCGGGCTCGGGAGAATCGTCCGGCGGAGGCGCGTGGTCGGCGGGCGCCGGCGGCTCGCCGGACTCGGACGCCAGACGCAGCCCGGAGCGCAGCGGCGTCGGCGCGCGCGCCGGCTCGGCCGCCGCCGCCGCTGCCGGCGAGGCCGCCTCGGCCGGCGCCGGGAAGGCCATGCCCTGCCCGTTCTCGCGCGCGTAGATCGCGACGACGTGATCGACCGGCACGACGATGTCGCGCGGCACGCCGCCAAAGCGG
The DNA here is from genome assembly GCF_000190375.1 of Rubrivivax benzoatilyticus JA2 = ATCC BAA-35. Lineage (GTDB taxonomy): Bacteria > Pseudomonadota > Gammaproteobacteria > Burkholderiales > Burkholderiaceae_C > Rubrivivax > Rubrivivax benzoatilyticus. Next base: position 29,915 of record NZ_AEWG01000063.1, on the reverse strand, counting down.
GCCTTGAACTCGATGAACTCGTTGCCGAGCTTGAGCCCGGACGTGGCCTCGAAGCCGACGTTGAGCACGATCTCGTGGTTCTTCACGTACTCCATCGGCACCTGCACGCTCGCGTCGACATAGACCGCGAGGTACGGCGTGAAGCCGTTGTCGGTGCACCAGTCGTGCAGCGCCCGCAGCAGGTACGGGCGCGTGGAGGAACCCTGGTTGTCGCTGGTCGCGCTCATCGCTCGAGGCCCTGTCGGCTTACTTGCGCATCACCTTTTCCGAGGGCGTCAGCGCCTCGATGTAGGCCGGGCGCGAGAAGATGCGCTCGGCGTACTTCAGCAGCGGCACGGCGTTCTTCGACAGGTCGATGCCGTAGTAGTCCAGGCGCCACAGCAGCGGCGCGATCGCGACGTCGAGCATCGAGAAGTCGTCGCCGAGCATGTACTTGTTCTTCAGGAAGATCGGCGCGAGCTGCGTCAGGCGGTCGCGGATCTGCGCACGCGCCTTCTCGAGCTGCTTGTCGGTCGCCTTGATGCCGCGGCCCTCGAGCAGGTTGACGTGGGCGAACAGTTCCTTCTCGAAGTTGAAGAGGAACAGGCGCACGCGCGCACGGGCCACCGGGTCGCCCGGCATCAGCTGCGGATGCGGGAAACGCTCGTCGATGTACTCGTTGATGATGTGCGACTCGTAGAGGATGAGATCGCGCTCGACGAGGATCGGCACCTCGTTGTACGGATTCATCATCGCGATGTCTTCGGGCTTGGCGAAGAGGTCGACGTCGCGGATCTCGAAATCCATGCCCTTCTCGAACAGCACGAAGCGGCAGCGGTGCGAGTAGGGGCAGGTCGTTCCGGAGTAAAGCACCATCATGGCGTGGGGCCCTCAATCGTCAGTGGGGGCCGTGGACGGGCCCCGCGTCAAAAGAAGCGAACGCAGTGGTCGCCCGAAGGCTGCCACTGCGCTCCATGGCCCGGCCCACCGCCGGGCGTGGTGGACGTCTACTTGACGTCCTTCCAGTACACCGCGTTCAGGCGCCAGGCGATCACGGTGAAGATGGCCAGGAAGATCAGCACGCCGATGCCCAGCTGGGTGCGGGTGGAACGCATCGGCTCGGCCATCCAGGTCATGAACGCGACGAGGTCGGCGACGGTGGCGTCGTACTCGGCCTTGGACATCGTGCCGGGGGTCTCGATCTCGAAACCCTTGAACACGTGCGTGACCTTGGTCGGGTCCTGCGGATCCTTGTGCTCCTCGAACACCGCGTGCTGCGTGCCCTGCATCTCCCACAGCGCGTGCGGCATGCCGACGGCGGGGAAGACGATGTTGTTCCAGCCGGTGGGACGGCTGTCGTCGCGGTAGAAGCCGCGCAGGTAGGTGTAGAGGTAGTCGGCGCCGCTGCCCTTGGAGCCGTCGGCACGCGAGCGCGCCACCAGCGTCAGGTCCGGCGGCGTGGCGCCGAACCATTCCTTGGCGTCGCGCGGATCGATCGACGCGGTCATCAGGTCACCGACCTTCACGCCGGTGAAGATCAGGTTCTCGCGGATCTGCTGCTCGGTCAGGCCGATCTCGAGCATGCGGTTGTAGCGCATGTACGAGGCGGAATGGCAGTTCAGGCAGTAGTTGGCGAAGGTCTGCGCGCCGCGTTGCAGCGCCGCCTGGTCGTTCAGGCGCTCGGTCGGGAACTTGTCCCAGGCCGGGCCGGCCGACGAGGCGTGGGCCGCGCCGACGAAGGCCAGGCTGGCGAGCAGGGAGAGGATCAGTTTCTTCATGGTGTCTAGGACTCCGCTCTCGTCGGCTCAGTGGGCGCGGAAGGTCACGCGCTCAGGCACCGGCTTGAACTCGCCGATGCGGCTCCACCAGGGCATCAGCAGGAAGAAGCCCATGTAGAACAGCGTGCCGACCATCGAGATGATCGTGCCGGCGGTCGACGGCGGCTGGATGCCGTAGTAGCCGAGCACCACGAAGTTGACGACGAACACGCCGTAGACCACCTTGTGCCAGTTCGGGCGGTAGCGGATCGACTTCACCGGGCTGCGGTCCAGCCAGGGCAGGAAGAAGAGGATCAGCACCGCGACGCCCATCACCACGACGCCCCAGAACTTGGCGTCGAAGACCTTCAGCAGCACCACCAGCGCAACGGCGCCGACCAGCGGAGCGAACTTCCACGGGCCCTTGAAGCCACCCTTCAGGAAGCCGAGCACACCGGCCGCGGCCACCAGGACCACCAGCACCGTGACCATGTCGTCGGTCACCGCGCGCAGCATCGAGTAGAACGGCGTGAAGTACCACACCGGCGCGATGTGCAGCGGCGTCTTCAGCGGGTCGGCCGGGATGAAGTTGTTGAACTCCAGGAAGTAGCCGCCGCCTTCGGGCGCGAAGAACAGCACGGCGCTGTAGATGATCAGGAAGATCGCCACGCCGAAGATGTCGTGCACCGTGTAGTACGGGTGGAACGGGATGCCGTCCAGCGGCACGCCCTTGGCGTCGGTCTTGGCCTTGATCTCGATGCCGTCGGGGTTGTTCGAGCCCACTTCGTGCAGCGCGATGATGTGCGCGACGACCAGGCCCAGCAGCACCAGCGGCACGGCGATGACGTGGAAGCTGAAGAAGCGGTTGAGCGTCGCGTCGCCGACGACGAAGTCACCGCGGATCAGCAGCGACAGGTCGTTGCCGACGAAGGGGATCGCGGCGAACAGGTTGATGATGACCTGGGCGCCCCAGTAGCTCATCTGGCCCCACGGCAGCAGGTAGCCCATGAAGGCTTCGGCCATCAGCGCGAGGAAGATCGCGCAGCCGAAGACCCACACCAGCTCCCGCGGCTTGCGGTAGCTGCCGTAGATCATCCCGCGGAACATGTGCAGGTACACGACGATGAAGAACGCCGAGGCGCCGGTGGAGTGCATGTAGCGCACCAGCCAGCCCCAGGGCACGTCGCGCATGATGTACTCGACCGACGCGAACGCGAGCGCGGCGTCGGGCTTGTAGTGCATCACGAGGAAGATGCCGGTGACGATCTGGATCACCAGGACCAGCATCGCCAGCGAGCCGAAGAAGTACCAGACGTTGAAGTTCTTCGGAGCGTAGTACTCCGACATGTGCTCCTTGAAGAGCTTGGTGGCCGGGAACCGGTTGTCCACCCATGTCATGAACTGCTCGGCCATCGGCGCACCCGGCCGCGCTTGCTTAAATTCAGCCATCGAATTGACCTCGGACTTCGTGGTTTGCGGCGTCAGGCCTTCTTGTCCTCACCGATCAGCAGAACGGTGTCGGACAGGTACATGTGCGGCGGAACCTCGAGGTTGTCCGGCGCGGGCTTGTTCTTGTAGACGCGGCCGGCCAGGTCGAAGGTCGAGCCGTGGCAGGGGCAGAGGAAGCCGCCCGGCCAGTCGGCGGGCACGCTGGCGTTGCCGCTGCCCTTGGCCACGCCGCCGGGCGAGCAGCCCAGGTGCGTGCAGATGCCGATGACGACCAGGAACTCGGGCTTGATCGAGCGCCCGGTGTTCTTCGCGTATTCGGGGATCGGGTAGGCGGTGCGCTCGGAGTTCGGGTCGGCGAGCTGGCCGTCGAGCGACTTCAGCTGCTCGATCTGTTCCGGCGTGCGACGCAGGATCCAGACCGGCTTGCCGCGCCATTCGACGGTCATGCGGTCACCGGGGGCCAGCTTGCTGATGTCGACTTCGACGGGAGCGCCAGCGGCGCGGGCCCGTTCGGAAGGCGCAAAAGTGCTGACGAACGGAACGGCGACCGCCGCGCCACCGACGGCACCAGCGCCGCAGGTGATGGCGATCCAGGTGCGTCGTCCTTGGTCGACGGCAGCGTCACTCATGGATGTCCTCGGGTGTTGCTCGGGAGGGGGGATTCGGGTCAACCCGTGATTCTAACCGACGCCGAAGGGACATCCGCCGCTCACCGGCGTGCTTGACGAGGCCAAGGCCCCGACCTACCGTGCCCGGGGCCCCGAAAGACCTTCGCGACCGAGGGCCGGACCACTTCAACGACAAGCAGGAGGGGGCTCGCATGAGCTTCGCATCGGAATTCAAGGAGTTCGCCACCAAGGGCAACGTCGTCGACCTCGCCGTTGGCGTGATCATCGGCGGCGCGTTCGGCAAGATCGTCGAGTCGCTGGTGGGCGACGTCATCATGCCGCTCGTGGGCAAGGTCTTCGGCGGGCTGGACTTCAGCAACTACTTCATCCCGCTGGCCGGACAGGCCGCCACGACGCTGGCCGAGGCCAAGAAGGGCGGCGCCGTGTTCGCCTACGGCAGCTTCATCACGGTGTCCGTCAACTTCGTGATCCTCGCCTTCATCATCTTCGTGATGGTCAAGCAGATCAACCGCATCAAGCGCAACGCACCGCCGCCGCCGCCCCCGGCCCCCGCGCCGACGCCCGAGGACGTGCTGCTGCTGCGCGAGATCCGCGACGCGCTCGCCCGCAAGGCGTAATCCGGGAGAGGGATGCGGCAGTTGCCGCATACTTGGGGACTCTCGTCGCGCGCATGAATCCCCACCCCGTCCACCGCCTGCCCGCCCCGCTCGAAGCCGCCGTCCAGCGCGTCAAGCTGGCGGCGCGGCAGGCCACCGAGCGCACCATCGAGAGCCTGGGGCTCGCCGCGCTCGCGTCGAACAACGCCTTCCAGCGCGACGGCCTGCTGGGCGCGCAGTTCGAGCTCAACCGCAAGTCCGCCGTCTTCGCGCTGGCGTTCAACGAGGAGTTCGACCGGCGCGTGCTGCGCGAGGTCGCGCCGCGCGCGAGCGAGGACTCGACGCAGAGCGCGAGCTGGGAGTCGCTGCGCCTCGTCGAGGACCGCGAGCTCGAGATCGAGGTCGCCGCGGAACGTTTCGGCCTGGAGACCGCGCACGCCTGCGAGTGGGAACTGCGTGAACTCGGCGCCTACGTCGGCGCGCTGCTCGAGGGCGCCCGCGGCGACCGCGAGCCGCGCAACCCGCTGCGCCCCGAGATCGTCGGCCACGCGATGTACCAGGCCATCGAGACCGTCTCCGAACGCCCCGAGGTGCGCGCCGCGCTGGCCAAGGAGATGGCGCGCTCGCTGGCGACGCTGCTGCGCACGGCCTATGCCGAGATCGTCTCCGACCTGCGCCGTGCCGGCATCCAGCCCGCGGGGCTGACGGTGCGCAACGCCGACTCGCGCAGCGGCGCGCCGAGCACCGGCTTCGGCGCCTCGGAGCGCGGCACCGAGTCCGAGCGCGCGGCCTTCTCCCCGGACGCCGACAGCCGCTGGAGCAGCCGCCGCGCCGGCGCCAGCCACTTCGCGCCGAGCACACGTTCCGGCGGCGCCGCGGCCGGCCGCGGCACGCCGCTGGGCGAGGTCGACCCGGCGATGATGGCGCTGATGCGCCGCATCGCCTACGCCGAGGCCGCGGCCATCGGCGAGCCCGCCGACGCCGGCGCCAGCGGCGCCGCACTGCCCAACCTGATCCACGTCCACCGCGAAGAGCTGCGCCAGGCCGCCGCCGGGTCGCTGGACCTGATGGTCATCGACGTCATCGGCAGCCTGTTCGACCAGATCCTGTCGGACCCGAAGGTGCCGCCGCAGGTCGCGCGCCAGATCGCGCGGCTGCAGCTGCCGGTGCTGCGTGCCGCTCTCGGCGACCCGAGCTTCTTCTCGTCGCGGCGCCATCCGGTGCGCCGCTTCGTCAACCGCATCGCCTCGCTGGGCGCGGGTTTCGACGACATCGGCGACGACGGCGCGCAGCGTGTGCTGGCGCGCATCCGCGGCCTCGTCGACGAGGTCGTCGAAGGCGACTTCGACCAGCTCGAGGTCTACCAGAGCAAGCTCGCCGCGCTGGAGGCCTTCGTCGCCGAACAGGGCCGCGCCGAGGCCGGCGAGCAGGGTGCCGCCGATCTGCTCGCCGCCAAGGAAGACGAGCTGCGCCTGCGCCAGCTCTACGCCCAGCAGCTGCACGGCGAGCTGAAGGACCTGTCGGCGCCGCCGTTCCTGCGCGACTTCATCAGCCAGGTCTGGAGCCAGGTCGTCGTCGCCGCCAGCGCACGCGACGGCGCCGAGGCCGAGTCGGTGCGCCAGCTGCGCCAGGTCGGCCGCGAGCTCTTCATGAGCGTGCAGGCCAAGACCTCGTCGGCGCAGCGCAAGACCTTCCTCGCCGAGCTGCCCAAGCTGATGAAGGAGCTGGGCGAAGGGCTGGACCTGATCGGCTGGCCCGAAGCCTCGCGGCGCGAGTTCTTCGGCCGCCTGCTGCCGGCGCATGCCGAGTCGCTGAAGGCCACGCCGCTGCGGCCGCTGGACTTCAACCTGCTCGCGCGCGAGGTCGAAGGCGCGCTGCAGCGCCCGCTGCCGACACCCGAGGAGCTGCGCGGCGCGCCGGCCAACCTGCCGGTGCTCGACGACGTCATCGCCGAGCCGCGCTTCAGCCCCGAGGAAGCCGCCCGCGTGGGCCTGGTCGACGAGAGCCAGGTCGACTGGGACGGGCAGATCGACATCGTCGTCGGCGAGGACGCGCCGGTCAGCGCCGCCGACACCGCGATCGGCGGCCTGCCGCTGCCGTCGGAGCCGGTCGAGCCGACCGAGGGCCGCGCGCTGGCCGAGCACGTGCAGGTCGGCTTCGCCTACCGCATGCACATCGCCGATGCCTGGCAGAAGGTGCGGCTGGTGCACGTCAGCGCCGGGCGCACGTTCTTCGTCTTCCACCACGGCTCGCGCCACAAGGAGACGATCTCGCTGACCCACCGCATGCTGGTGCGGCTGTGCGAGACCGGGCGGCTGCGCGCCTTCGAGAACGCCTACCTGCTCGAACGCGCCACGGCGCGCGCGCGGCGCCAGCTCGCCGGCGTCGGCGGCGGCGCCTGAGTCAGCCGCCGCGCGCGGCCAGCGCCGCACGCGCCCAGCGGATCGCCGCCACGAGGCTGGCCGGGTCGGCCCGGCCCTGCCCCGCGATGTCGAACGCGGTGCCGTGGTCGGGGCTGGTGCGCACGAAGGGCAGGCCCAGCGTCACGTTGACGCCGTGCTCGACACCCAGGTACTTCACCGGGATCAGGCCGTGGTCGTGGGTCATCGCGACGACCAGGTCGAAGGCGCCGCGGCGCGCGCGCATGAACACCGTGTCGGGCGGGAACGGGCCCTGCGCGTCGATGCCTTCGGCGCGTGCGGCCTCGATGGCCGGGGCGATGATCTCGATCTCCTCGCGCCCGAACAGCCCGCCCTCGCCGGCATGCGGGTTCAGCCCGGCCACCGCGATGCGCGGCGCGCGCTGCCCCCAGGCGGCGGCGGCCGCATGCGCGATGCGCAGCGTGCGCAGCACGGCGTCGTGGGTGACGAGCTCGATCGCCTGGCGCAGCGCGACGTGGATCGTCACCAGCACCACACGCAGCTCCTCGTTGGCCAGCATCATGCGCACCGGCGGCAGCTCGCCGCCGTCGGCGGCCAGGGCCTGCAGCATCTCGGTGTGGCCCGGGAACGGCACGCCGGCGGCCGCCAGCGCCTCCTTGTGGATCGGCGCGGTGACCAGGGCCGAAGCCTCGCCGGCACGCACCCGGCGCACCGCCTCCTCGATGCAGGCCGCCGCCGCCGCCCCGGCACGGGCGTCGACACGGCCCCAGGGCAGCGCCGCCAGGCCTTCGGGCAGCGCGGGCGGCACCAGCACCGGCAGGCATCCCGGCGGCACCTCCGCGAGATCGGCCGGCGAGTCGATCACCGCGACCATGCCGGCGCCGGCACGGCGCAGCACCGCCGGGTCGCCGACGACGACGCAGCCGTCGGCCTCGCCCCGGCGGAAGGCCGCGGCGACGATCTCCGGCCCGACGCCGGCGGCGTCGCCCATCGTGATCAGCAGCGGCGTGTTCATACCGGGTTGTCGATCTCGATGAAGCGGTGTTCCAGGCCGAAGTGCGCCGCCACCGCGGCGGCGGCGGCCGGCGCGCCGTAGCGTTCGGTGGCGTGGTGGCCGCAGGCCAGGAAGGCGACGCCGGTCTCGTGCGCCAGGTGGGCCTGCTGCTCCGAGACCTCGCCGCTCAGGAAGGCGTCGGCGCCGGCGGCGATCGCGGCCTCGAAGTGGCCCTGGGCGCCACCGCTGCACCAGGCGATGCGCCGCAGCGGCCGGCCGTCGCCGGGCAGCAGCAGCGGCTCTCGCGAGAGCGCCTGCTCGACACGCGCCGCCAGCGCCGAGGCATCGGCGATGCCGGCGGCCGGGCCGATGAAGCCGATGTCCTGCTCGCCGAAACGGGCGTCGGCCGCGAGGCCCAGGCGCAGGCCGAGCTGGGCGTTGTTGCCGAGCTCGGCGTGGGCGTCCAGCGGCAGGTGGTAGGCGACGAGGCTCAGGTCGTGTTTCATCAGCCGGCGCACGCGCTCGCCCAGCCAGCCGGTCAGCCGCCCGTCCTGGCCGCGCCAGAACAGCCCGTGGTGCACGAACAGCAGGTCGGCGCCGGCGGCGATGCCGGCGTCGATGAACTCGCGGCTGGCGGTGACGCCCGAGACGATGCGCCGCACCTCGGCACGGCCCTCGACCTGCAGGCCGTTCGGCCCATAATCCCGGAACGCCTCGGGTTTCAGCAGCCCTTTGAGGAAGGCGTCGATCTCTTTCAGCTCGGCCACCGGCGCCGTCTCCTTCTCGTCCATGTTGCGCAGAACCTGGCTCGTATTCTCGCAGGCGGTCACCGTCGCGCTGGGCGGACTCTTCGTCGTCGAGACGCTCAAGCCCGACTGGCTGCCGCGCGGCGGCCCGGTCCAGCCGGGCGCGACGATCCTGCAGGCCCCGGCGCCGCTGAGCGCGGCCTCGGCCGCCGCCGGGCTGCACGCCGGCGGCTACAGCGCCGCGGCGCGGCGCGCCACGCCGGCCGTCGTCAGCATCGTCGCGACCAAGATGGCGCGGCGCAGCCCGCACGCCGACGACCCGCGCTTTCGCTTCTTCTTCGGCGACGAGGCGGCGCGCCCGCAGGCGCAGACCGGCCTGGGCTCGGGCGTCATCGCCTCGCCCGAGGGCTACCTGCTGACGAACAACCACGTCATCGAAGGCGCCGACGAGATCGAGGTCCAGCTCGTCGACGGCCGCCAGGTGCGTGCGCGTGTCATCGGCGCCGACCCCGAGACCGACCTCGCGGTGCTGAAGATCGAGCTCGACAAGCTGCCGATCATCGCCTTCGGCGACGCGCCCTCGCTGCAGGTCGGCGACGTCGTGCTGGCCATCGGCAACCCGTTCAACGTCGGCCAGACCGTCACCGCCGGCATCGTCAGCGCGCTGGGGCGCAACCAGCTCGGCCTGTCGACCTTCGAGAACTTCATCCAGACCGACGCCGCGATCAACCCCGGCAATTCCGGCGGCGCGCTGGTCGACGCGGCCGGCAACCTCGTCGGCATCAACACCGCGATCTTCTCGCGCAGCGGCGGCAGCATGGGCATCGGCTTCGCGATCCCCGTGGACATCGCGCGCCAGGTGATGGAGGCCATCGTCAGCGAGGGCCGCGTCACGCGCGGCTGGATCGGCGTCGAGCCGCGCGACCTGACGCCCGAGATCGCCAGGAGCCTGGGCCTGCCGGTGAACAACGGCGTGCTGATCACCGGCGTGCTGCAGGACGGGCCGGCCAGCCGCGGCGGCCTGCGCCCGGGCGACGTCGTCACCCGCATCGGCGACACCGCGGTGGGCAACACGACCGAGCTGATGTCGGCGGTGGCGGCGCTGCGGCCGCGCTCGGAGGCGCTGATCGCGGTGCAGCGCGGGGAGCGCGGGCTCGAGGTGCGGCTGGTGATCGGCGAACGCCCGGCGGCGATGCGCCGGGTGCCGCGCTGAAGCCCGGCCGGGCTCAGCCCGGCTTCTGGCTGCCGTCGGCCGCTTCCTCGGGCGCCTTGGTGTGCCGGATGAAGAGCTGCGCGGCGATGATGCCGGCCTCGTAGAGCAGGATCATCGGGATCGCCAGCGCCAGCTGCGAGATCACGTCCGGCGGCGTCACGACCGCGGCGACGATGAACGCGCCGACGATGAAGTAGCCGCGCGCCTTGCGCAACTGGGCGATCGTGACGATGCCGATGCGCGCCAGCACGACCACCGCCACCGGCACCTCGAAGGCGACGCCGAAGACCAGGAACAGCGTCAGCACGAAGCCGAAGTACTCCTCGATGTCCGGTGCCGCGGTGATCGCGCTCGGGGCGAAGGCCTGGATGAACTTCGACATCCCCGGGATGACGATGAAGTAGCAGAAGGCCACGCCGACGATGAACAGGATGGTGCTGCTGATCACCAGCGGCAGCACCAGCTTCTTCTCGTGCGAATACAGCCCCGGCGCCACGAAGGCCCAGACCTGGTAGAGCACGATCGGCAGCGCCAGCATCAGCGCCGCCATCAGCGTGATCTTCAGCGGCACCAGGATCGGCGAGATGACGTTGGTGGCGATCAGCGTCGCGCCCTTGGGCAGGTGCGCGACCAGCGGCGCGGCCAGCAGGTCGTACAGCGCCGAGGGCCCGGGCCACAGGGCGAGCACGGCGAAGGCGATGCCGATCGCGATCAGCGCCCGGATCAGCCGGTCGCGCAGTTCGATCAGGTGGGAGACGAACGGGGCTTCGGTGCCGGCGAGTTCGTCGTCCTTGGGGTCCGGCGCGCTCATCGACGCGGCCCGAGACCGGGCGGACGGAAGCGCGCGACACGCGCCGCGCCGGACTGCGCGCGGGTGCGCACGCCGTGGCGCTGCTTGTACCAGAGCGGCGTGGCACCGCGCTTCAGGCGCCAGTTCTTCTTCGGCGGCCGGTACTCGGGCACCGGGGTGGACAGCGCCTCGGTCGCCGTGGCCGGCGAGCCGCCGGACCAGGCGTCGGCGGCCTCGCGCCACTCGGACTCGACGGCGCTGCCGGCGGCCTGCACCTCGCGCTGCACCGTCTGGCTGACGTCGCGCGCGGCGTCCTGGAACTGGTCTTTCATCTTGCGCAGCTCGTCGAGCTCGATCGAGCGGTTGACCTCGGCCTTGACGTCGGCGACGTAGCGCTGCGCCTTGCCGAACAGGTGTCCGAGCGTGCGCGCCACCTTGGGCAGCTTTTCGGGCCCGATGACGATCAGCGCGACCGCGCCGATCAGCGCGATCTTGTCGAAACCGAAGTCGAGCACGGGATCAGTGCTTGGTCTTGGCGTCGACGTCGACGGTGTTGGCGTCGTTGCGCTGGGCCGTGGTCACCTGCTGCGGCGGCGCCGGCGGCGTGTCTTCGGCTTCGTTGGCGCCCTTGACGCCGTCCTTGAAGCCCTTGACCGCGCCGCCGAGGTCGGCGCCGATGTTCTTCAGCTTCTTCGTGCCGAAGATCAACACCACGACCAGCAGCACGATGAGCCAGTGCCAGATGCTGAAGGAACCCATGTCTTAACTCCTTTGGAGGAACCGCAAATTCTATGGCGAGTGCGCCGCGCCCCCCCGGGGGGCGGCGAGATCAGCCCTTGGCCCAGGGCCGCGGGCCGCCCATCACGTGCATGTGCAGGTGGTAGACCTCCTGCCCGCCGTCGGGCCCGTTGTTGACGACGACCCGGAAGCCGTTGCTCACGCCCAGCTCGCGCATCAGCTTCGGCGCCAGCGCCAGCATGCGGCCGAGCAGCGCCTCGTGCTCGGGGCCGGTGTCGGCCAGCGTCGCGACGTGTTCCTTGGGAATCACCAGCACGTGCACCGGCGCCCAGGGGTTGATGTCGTGGAAGACGAGCAGTTCGTCGTCCTCGTAAACCTTCTTCGCCGGGATCTGGCCGGCGGCGATCTTGCAGAAGATGCAGTTCGGGTCGTGCTTCATGCCGGGAGGGCCTGGTTGGAATTGAGGGCGCTCCAGCCGCGGACGATGCGGTAGAGGAACCAGATCGAGATCAGCATCCAGGCGATCCAGCCCGGAAAGACGAACAGCAGCCACAGCGGGATCGTCAGCAGGTAGGCCAGGCCGGCGAAGATCACGCTGCGGATGCGCCAGCGGAAGTGCGACTCCTGCCAGGAGCCCAGCGCGTCGCCGCGCTTGACGAGGTCGATGACGAAGGCGATCAGCAGCAGCACGATGCTCGCCTGGATGCCGGGCACGACCGCGCTGACCGCGACGATCGCGTGCAGCAGGTAGCTCACGTGCCCCAGCGTCTTCAGCGAGGCCTCGCGCTCGGCGGCGGCCACGACATCGTTCGTCATCGTCATCCTCCTTCGGAACTCTCGCGCTGGCGCACCTTGCGCAGCGCGAACTCCTCCAGTCCGGAGAGTCCTTCGCGGCGCCGCAGTTCCGCCAGCACCTGCTCGGGCCGCAGCCCGAAGTGCGACAGCGCGACCAGGCTGTGGAACCACAGGTCGGCCACCTCGCCGACCAGGCGCTCGGGCACGCCGTCCTTGGCCGCCATGACGACCTCGGTGGCCTCCTCGCCGACCTTCTTCAGGATCGCGTCGGTGCCCTTGTGGAACAGGCGCGCGACATAGCTCTTGTCGGGGTCGCCGCCGTGGCGCGAGTCGATGACGTCGGCCAGCCGCGCCAGCGTGTCGTCGCCGGCAGCCGGCGACGCGGAAACGGGTTCGTTCATTTGTAGATGCTCTCGGGGTCCTTCAGCACCGGCTCCACCGTCTGCCAGGCCCCGTTCTCGTAACGCCGGAAGAAGCAGCTATGCCGACCGGTGTGGCAGGCGATGCCCGGTTCGTGCCCGGTTTGCGTGACTTTCATCAGGATCACGTCGGCATCGCAGTCCAGGCGCAGCTCGTGCACCTGCTGCACATGGCCCGATTCCTCGCCCTTGTGCCACAGGCGCTTTCGCGAGCGGCTCCAGTAGACCGCCTCGCCGCGGCGCGCGGTCTCGGCCAGGGCCTCGCGGTTCATCCACGCGACCATCAGCACGTCGCCGGTGGTCGCTTCCTGGGCGATCGCCGGCACCAGGCCGTCGTCGCCCCACTTCACGCTGTCGAGCCAGTCCATGGGGGCAGTTTACGCAGCCGTGTGCGTCGGGCCGGTGAATCCCCGTTCCTCGGCGAACCAGGCCAGCACCGGCACCGTGCCCGGCAGCACCGGCCTCACCTCGACCGGCAGCGTCTGCCAGGCCATCTGCTGGCGCTCGCGCATCTCGAACTCGCCTTGCCAGCGGTAGACCTTGCAGAAATGCAGCCGCACGCGGGCGTGCGGGTAGTCCATCAGCTCGATCTTCCAGGGCTCGGCCGGGCCGATCGTGATGCCGAGTTCTTCCTGCAGCTCGCGCCGCAGCGCCTGCTCGACCGTCTCGCCGGCCTCCAGCTTGCCGCCGGGGAACTCCCAGTGGCCGGCGTAGACCTTGCCCTCGGGGCGGCTGGTCAGCAGGAAGCGGCCGTCGGGGGCCACGAGAACCCCGACCGCGACGTCCACCGGACGGCGCGGTTCAGATGACCCGACGTCGACCGGCGTGCGCTCGCTCGCCTCAGCCATCGCCCAGCCTCCCGGCGTAGTCGCGTGCGAACTGCTGCGCGACACGGCCCGAGCGCGAACCGCGCTCCAGCGCCCAGACCAGCGACTCCTGGCGCGCCGCGGCGATGGCCTGCTCGCCGACGCCGAAGGCCCGCAGCCACTGCGCGACGATCGCCAGATACTCGTTCTGCGAGAACGGGTAGAAGCTGATCCACAGCCCGAAACGCTCGGACAGCGAGATCTTCTCCTCGACGACCTCGCCCGGGTGCACCTCGCCGTCGTCGGTGTGCGTGTAGCTGAGGTTCTCGCGCATGTACTCGGGCAGCAGGTGGCGCCGGTTGCTGGTGGCGTAGATCAGCACGTTGTCGGCGGTCTGCGCCACCGAGCCGTCGAGCATGCTCTTCAGCGCCTTGTAGCCGGGCTCGCCTTCGTCGAAGCTGAGGTCGTCGCAGAAGACGACGAAACGTTCGGGGCGGTCGGCAACCAGGTCGACGATGTCGGGCAGGTCGACGAGGTCGGCCTTGTCGACCTCGATCAGGCGCAGGCCACGCGGCGCGTACTCGTTGAGGCAGGCCTTGATCAGCGAACTTTTCCCCGTGCCGCGCGCGCCGGTCAGCAGCACGTTGTTGGCGCCGCGGCCGGCGACGAACTGCTCGGTGTTGCGCACCAGGCGTTCCTTCTGGCCGTCGATCTCCTTCAGGTCGGCCAGGCGGATCGTCGCGACGTGGCGCACGGGTTCGAGCACGCCGGCGTTGCCGCGGCGGCGGTAGCGGAAGGCGGGCGACGCGGCCCAGTCGGGCGCGGCCGGCGGGTGCGGCAGCACCGACTCCAGCCGCGCGAGCAGCGATTCGGCGCGCGCGAGCAGCGCCTCCACGGAAGACGTCGGGATCATGGAACCGAGTGTAGGGGGCGCAGCGTGTCGTCGACGACGACCCAGGTCCGGTCGCCCGGGCGGTGCTCGACGGTGGCGCAGCCGGTGAAGGCGCCGAAGGCCGGCAGCACGCCGACCTCGGGCCCGAAGTGGAAACACGGCAGCCGCAGGCGGTCGTGCGCCGGGCCGCCGAGCGCCACCGCCGGGTGCAGATGGCCGCCGATGACGTAGGCGCCGGCGATCGGCTCGGGTTCGTGGGCCAGCGCCAGCGCGCCGACACGCAGCGGGCCGTCGACGCAGTCGATGCCCCAGTCCGGCGGCGGGTCGCCGGCGTGGCGGTCGTGGTTGCCGCGCACCAGCGTCAGCGCCAGGCCCGGATGGCGCGCGCGCCAGCGTGCCACGGCCTGCGCCGTGCCCGGCGTGCGCGAGCGCGACGAGTGGATCAGGTCGCCGAGGAAGACGATGCGTTCGGCGCCGGTGGCGGCGATGGCGGCGTCCAGCATCTCCAGCGTCCGGCTCGTGGTGCCCGCCGGCACCGGCACGCCCAGGCTGCGGAAACTCTGGGCCTTGCCCAGGTGGGCGTCGGCGACGAGCAGCATGCGCTCGGCTGGCAGGAAGGCACAGCGTTCGGGCAGCAGGACGAGCGCCTGCCCGGCAAGCTCGACGTGGACCACCGCGCGCTCAGGCGGCGAGGCGTTGCAGCGCCGGCTCGAGCAGCTCGGTCGGCGAGCGGCGGAAGCCCGAGCGTGCGTAGCGGTGCAGGCGGCCGACCGCGAACGCGACCAGCGCCGAGGCGATCGCGTTGGCGTCCACCGTGGGGGTCGCCGAGCCGCTTTCGTCGGCCGCGGCGCGCAGGCTCTGGCGCAGCTGCGACTCCAGGCGGTCGAAGAACTGGTTCATGCGCGCGGCCAGGCGCTCGTGCTCGAAGACCAGCGCGTCGCCGACCATCACCCGCGTCATGCCCGGGTTCTTCTCGCCGAACTGCAGCAGCACCGCGACGATGCGCCGCGCCTGCGCCGCGCCCGAAGGCTCGCGCTCGGCGATCTGGTTGACCAGCGTGAAGACGCTGGACTCGATGAACTCGATCAGCCCCTCGAACATCTGCGCCTTGCTGGCGAAGTGGCGGTACAGCGCCGCTTCGCTGACGTCCAGGCGCGCCGCCAGCGCGGCCGTCGTGATGCGTTCGGCGCCCGGCTGCTCGAGCATCTGCGCCAGCGTCTGCAGGATCTGCACGCGGCGCTCGCCGGGGCGCGGGCGCTTGCGCGCCGGCGCGGCGGTGGCGACCGCCGGCGTCACCGGCTCGGAGACCGTCGCCGGGGCCAGCGGGTCGGCGTGGGCGCTCTGGTCTTCCATTCGGGCGGCGAGAAGAGGATGTCGTGGGGGCGGGAGGGGACTTTGGGATTCTGGCATAGGGCCGCGCCGCGCTAGCCGCGCAGCAGCGTGGACAGGCGCACGATGCGCCGGTCGACGTACGGCGGCACCAGCGTCAGCCGCGAGGCGACCGGCATCGCCACGCGCGTGCGGCGCGCGAAACGCTGCATCCAGACCGTGCCCATGCCGATCGAGCGCGCCGCCTTCAGGTGGCCCAGCGTGTCCTCGACGAGGATGCAGCGCCCGGGCGGCACCTTCAGCCGCGCGGCCACGCGGCGCAGCATGCGCGTGTCGGGCTTGGGCCGCAGCTGGCCGAAGACACGCATGTCCTCGATCGGGATCAGCCGCTCGAACAGGTGCGCGATGCCCAGCACGCCGAGCACACGCTGCGTGTACAGCGCCGGCGCATTGGTCAGCAGCACCTTGCGCCCGGGCAGCCGGGCCAGCGCGGCGAAGTCGTGAGCCTGGCCGCGCACCCGCTCCTCCAGCCCGGGCAGCCGGTGGGTCTGCTCGAGGAAGTGGGCGGCGTCGACGCCGTGGTGGCGCATCAGCCCGAGCAGCGTCGCGCCGTAGCGCAGCCAGTAGCGCCGGCGCAGCGCGTCGGCCTCGGCGCGGCTCAGGCCCAGCTCACGCTCGATGTAGTCGGTCATGCCGACGTTGAGCTGGCCGAACGCCGCGTGCGACGCGTCGTGCAGCGTGTTGTCCAGGTCGAACAGCCAGACCCGGTCGTGCGTGGCGCCGCTCAATGACTGCGGATCATCGTGCCGAAGGCCTGGTCGGTCAGGATCTCCAGCAGCGTCGCGTGCGGCACGCGGCCGTCGATGATGTGCACCGCGTTGACGCCGCTCTTGGCGGCGTCCAGCGCGCCTGCGATCTTCGGCAGCATGCCGCCGCTGATCGTGCCGTCGGCGAACAGGCCGTCGATCTCGCGCGCCGTCAGGTCGGTGAGCAGCGTGCCGTTCTTGTCCAGCACGCCCGGCGTGTTCGTCAGCAGCATCAGCTTCTCGGCCTTCAGCACCGTGGCCAGCTTGCTGGCGACGAGGTCGGCGTTGATGTTGTAGCTCTCGTTCTTCTCGCCGAAGCCGATCGGGCTGATGACGGGGATGAACTGGTCGTCCTGCAGCGCCTGCACCACCGAGGGGTCGATGGCGGTGATCTCGCCGACCTGGCCGACGTCGTGTTCGATCGACGGGTCGTTCTTGTCGAGCATCTTCAGCTTGCGTGCGCGGATCATGCCGCCGTCGCGGCCGGTCAGGCCCACGGCCTTGCCGCCGGCGGCGTTGATCAGGCCGACGATGTCCTGCTGCACCTCGCCGCCGAGCACCCATTCGACGACTTCCATCGTCTCCTCGTCGGTGACGCGCATGCCCTGGATGAAGGTGCCCTTCTTGCCCAGGCGCGACAGCGCCTCGTCGATCTGCGGGCCGCCGCCGTGCACGACGATCGGGTTCATGCCGACGAGCTTCAGCAGCACGATGTCCTCGGCGAAGTCCTGCTGCAGCGCCGGGTCGGTCATCGCGTTGCCGCCGTACTTGATGACCAGCGTCTTGCCGTGGTACTTGCGGATGTAGGGCAGCGCCTGCGCCAGGATCTCGGCCTTCTCGCGCGGGGTGATGTGGGCGGTGGGGGTCTCGGCGGTGGACATCGGCGGCTTTCCGTCGGCAGAAACAGGAGTGGCGGGCATTGTAGGGACGCGGTCCGCGCCCTGCCGGTTGCCCCGGAGGGCGCCCCACCCGGGCGCGTCGTACAGTCGGGCGCCATGAGTTCGCACCACAAGGATCTCTCGCCGTTCCTGCACCCGCATGCCTTCGCCGACGAAGGTGTCGCCCGGCGCGAGAAGGCGCTGCTGCAGGTCACCGCGCTGACGCTGGTGACGATGGCCGTCGAGGTCGGCGCCGGCTGGTGGACCGGCTCTCTGGCGCTGCTGGCCGACGGCTGGCACATGGGCACGCACGCGCTGGCGCTGGGCGGCGCGGTGCTCGCCTACCGGCTGGCCCGGCGCGCCGCGGCGCACGGCAGCTACGCCTTCGGCGGCTGGAAGATCGAGGTGCTGGCGGCCTATACCAGCGGCCTGCTGCTGCTGGCCGCCGCCGCCGGCATCGCCTGGGACGCGATCGGCACGCTGCGCGAGCCGCGCCCGATCGCCTTCGGCGAGGCGATGGGCGTGGCGGTGCTGGGGCTGGCCGTCAACCTCGTCAGCGCCTGGCTGCTGGCGCGCGGCGGGCACGACCACCACGGGCATCACCACCGCCACGACGATCACGACGACGACCACGATCACGACGAGCATCCCCACAGCCATCCCCACGGCCACCACCACCACCACCACCACCACCACGACGCCAACTTCGGCGCCGCCTACCTGCACGTGCTGGCCGACCTGATGACCTCGGTGCTGGCGATCGCCGCGCTGGCCGGCGGGCTGTGGTTTGGCTGGCGCTGGCTGGACCCGGCGGTGGCGCTGCTGGGCGCGCTGGTCATCGGACAGTGGGCGCTGGGCGTCATGCGCCAGAGTTCGCGCGCGCTGGTCGACGCCACCGCCGACCCCGAGATCAGCCGTCGCATCCGCACGCTGATCGAGGCCGACGGCGACGCCCGGCTGTCGGACCTGCACGTCTGGCAGGTCGGCGCCCAGGCCTGGTCGGCCGCGATCGCGATCGTCGCCGACCGGCCGCTGCCGGCGGCCGTCTACCGCGCGCGGCTGGCCGAGATCGCGCCGCTGCGCCACGTGACGGTCGAGGTGCACCGCTGCGAAGGCTGCGGCGACGGCTGCCCGCGTGGATAGAGCCGTCTCACTAGAGTTATCGGATGCAGGCCGCCCGCCCTGCGTCCAAGATTGACGAGGGCACCCACGAACGACGACGAGGAGCGACGATGGCAACCAGGAAGGCCCCCACGGCAGCGAAGAAGGCCGCGGCCAAGACGGCGAAGCCCGCCCGCAAGACCGCAGCCGCCCAGCGCAGCGACAAGGCGATGGCCGGCGCGGTGCGCGACTCGGCGCAGCAGATCTGGCTGGCCGGCATGGGCGCGTTCGCCAAGGCACAGGAAGAAGGCGGCCGCGTCTTCGAGGCCCTGGTCAAGGAAGGCGTGCACCTGCAGCGCAAGACGCAGGCCGTGGCCGAGGAGAAGCTCGGCGAGGTCACCGACCGCATGACGGCGATGGCCGGCAGCGTCACCGCGCGCGCCGGGCAGAACTGGGACAAGCTCGAGGCGATCTTCGAGCAGCGCACCGCCAAGGCCTTGTCGCGCCTGGGCGTGCCGACGGCCAAGGACGTGCAGGCGCTGGTCGACCGGGTCGACGCGCTGGCCGCCGCGGTCGAGCGCCTGAACGCCGCCCCGGCCAAGGCCGCCGCGCCGCGCAAGACGGCGCGCAAGGCCGCCGCCAAGCCCGCGCCGGTGGCCGAAGCCCCGGCCGCAGCCGCCCCCGAAGCGCCCACCGAGGCGCCGGCCCCGGCGAAGAAGCGCGTGCGCCGCACCAAGACCGCCTGATCACCACCTCTGAACGGAGCGGGGCGCTGGCCCGCCACGGGCCGCATCGCCCCGGCAAGCGATGACGACACCCGACTCCAAGCGCATCGGCCTGGCCCTGGCCGGTGGCGGCCCGCTGGGCGCGATCTACGAGATCGGCGCGCTGTGCGCGCTCGACGAGTCCTTCGTCGGCGTCGACTTCACGCGGCTGGACGGCTACGTCGGTGTCTCGGCCGGCGGCTTCATCGCCGCCGGGCTGGCCAACGGCATCACGCCGCGCCAGCTCTGCACCTCGTTCATCCTCAACCAGGGGCCCGACGACGACGTCATCCGCCCGGGGCTGTTCGTGCAGCCGGCCTGGCGCGAGTACGGCCGCCGGCTGGCGATGCTGCCGGCGCTGGTGGCGCACGCCGCCTGGGACTACGCCTTCGAGCGGCGCTCGCTGCTGACCGCGCTCGAACGCCTGGGCCGCGCGCTGCCGGCCGGCCTCTTCGGCCACGAGGCGCTGGAGCGTCAGGTGGCGCGCATGCTGTCGGCGCCGGGGCGCAGCAACGACTTCCGCCAGGTCGCGCGGCCGCTGGTCATCGTCGCCACCGACCTCGACAGCGGCCAGTCGGCGCCCTTCGGCCGGCCGGGCTGGGAGCACGTGCCGATCTCGCGCGCGGTGGCCGCCAGCGCGGCGCTGCCGGGGCTGTTCCCGCCGGTGCCGATCGACGGCCGCTGCTACGTCGACGGTGCGCTGAAGAAGACGCTGCACGCGCGTGTGCTGCTCGACATGGACATGGACCTGGTGCTGTGCCTGAACCCGCTGGTGCCTTTCGAGTCGGGCCATGTCGGGCGCCACGCGACGCCGACGGCCCGCGCCGGCCAGCGCATCCCGCGCCTGGCCGACGGCGGCCTGCCGGTGGTGCTGAGCCAGACCTTCCGCACGCTGATCCACTCGCGGCTGGAGCTCGGCATGCGCGGCTACGAGCAGACGCATCCGGGCACCGAGATCGTGCTCTTCGAGCCCGACCAGCGCGACCCGGAGATGTTCCTGGCCAACACCTTCGGCTACTCGCAGCGCCGGGCGATGGCCGAACACGCCTACCAGCAGACGCGCGCCGACCTGCGCGCGCGCCGCGACGAGCTGGCGCCGCGGCTGGCCGCGCACGGCATCCGCCTGGACGACGCCGCGCTCGACGACGAGACGCGCCGGCTGGTCCCGCTGAAACGCCGCCGGCGCCCGGCGCGCGGCGCCACCGCGAAGGCGATGCGGCGGCTCGACGAGGTGCTCGACGATCTCGAGCGCCGGCTGGCCGCCGCGCGCTGACTCAGCCCAGGTAACGCGCCTCGAGGTGGGCGCGGAAGTGCGCCGGGTTCAGCGTCTCGCCGCTGGCGCGGCGCGTCAGCTCGTCGGTGCTCCAGCGGCTGGCCGGCAGCCAGATGTTCTCGCGCAGCCAGCCGAAGACCGGCGCCAGCTCGCCGGCGGCGATGCGCTCGTCCAGGTGCGGCATCGCGCGGCGCATCGCCGCGAACCACTGCGCGGCGTACATCGCGCCCAGCGAGTAGCAGGGGAAGTAGCCGATCAGCCCCAGCGGCCAGTGCACGTCCTGCATCGGGCCGTCCTTGAAGTTGCCGCGTGTGTCCACGCCCAGCAGCTCGGCCATCTTGGCGTCCCACAGCGCCGGGATGTCCTCGACCTCGATCTCGCCTTCGACCAGCGGGCGCTCGATCTCGTAGCGCAGGATCACGTGCGCCGGGTAGGTGACCTCGTCGGCGTCGACGCGGATGAAACCCGGCTTCACGCGCGTCAGCAGCTTCTGCAGGTTGGCCGGCGCGAAGGCCGGCTGCTCGCCGAAGGCCGCGGCGATGCGCGGCGCCAGGCCGGCGACGAACCCGGGGTGGCAGCCGAGCTGCATCTCGAAGGACAGCGACTGGCTCTCGTGGATGGCCATCGAACGCGCCTGCGCCAGCGGCTGGCCCAGCCACTCGCGCGGCAGGTTCTGCTCGTAGCGCGCGTGGCCGGTCTCGTGGATCGTGCCCATCAGGCTGCCGAGGAACTCGTCGTCGCGGAAACGCGTCGTCAGGCGCACGTCCTCGGGCACGCCGCCGCAGAACGGGTGCGTGCTGACGTCCAGCCGGCCGGCGTCGAAGTCGAAGCCCAGCAGGCGCATCGTCTCCTCGCACAGCCGGCGCTGCGCGTCGCGCGCGAACGGGCCTTCGGGCACCAGCACCGTCTCGCGCGACTGGCGCTCGACGACCTGGCGGATCAGCCCCGGCAGCCACTGGCGCAGCTCGCCGAAGACACGGTCGACCTGGGCCGTCGTCAGCCCGGGCTCGTAGCGGTCCATCAGCGCCTCGTAGCGCGACACGCCGAGATCGTCGGCCAGGCGCGAGGCCTCCTCGCGCGCCAGCGCGACGACCTCCTTCAGGTTGGGCACCAGGCCGGCCCAGTCGTTGGCCGGACGCTGCGTGCGCCAGGCGTGTTCGCAGCGTGCGGTGGCCATCTGCTGGCGCTCGACGAGCTCGGTCGGCAGCACGTTGGCGGCGCGCCACTGGCGGCGCATCTCGCCAAGGTTGGCGCGGCGCGCCTCGTCCAGCGGCTCGGTCTCGGCGGCTTGCAGGCGCGCGGCCAGCGCCGGGTCGGTGACCAGGCCGTGCAGCAGCGCCGCCATCTCGGCCATCGCCTCGGCACGCGCCTCGTTGCCCTTGGGCGGCATGTTGGCCGACTGGTCCCAGCTGGCGATCGATTGCAGGTGACCCAGGCGGTGCAAACGGGTCCAGGTGGCGGCGAGCGCGTCGTAGGCGGGCGTGGCGGTCATGCGGAGGTTCGGGAAACGGAGCGAGGCGTGATTTTCGCCGCCCGCGGTCAGTACGAGAGCTGGCCCGGGAAGGCCCAGACCAGCCCGGCGGTCATCACGAGGTAGCGCAGGAACTTGCCGATCGCCATGTAGGCCACGCAGGGCCAGAACGGCAGCTTCAGCCAGCCGGCCACCGCGCACAGCGGATCGCCGACGACCGGCAGCCACGACAGCAGGCAGGCCTTGGCGCCGAAGCGGCGCAGCCATTGCAGCGGCCGCGCCTCGCGCGGGCGGCGGTGCGTCGCGTGTTCGTAGGCGATCTCGCCGCCGTAGCCCATCCACCAGGTGATCGCGCCGCCGACGGTGTTGCCGGCGGTGGCCACGAGGATCGCGGGCCAGAACAGCGAGGGGTCGAGCTTGACGAGGCCGAAGACCGCGGGCTCGCTGCCCATCGGCAGCAGCGTGGCCGACACCAGGGCGACGACGAAGACCGTCGACAGGCCGTACTGCGGCAGCGCCAGCGCCGCCAGCAGCGCGGAGAACCATGCTTCCATCTCGGTGCGGATTATCCGCCGCCCTCGGCGCCGGCCCGGTGCCCCCGATGCCGACCGGTATACTCCTGCCTCCTTTTTCAGCACCCCCCGATGATGAGACTCGGCGCTTTCGAGCTGCCGAATCGCCTGTTCGTCGCCCCGATGGCCGGGGTGACCGACCGGGCGTTCCGCAAGCTGTGCAAGCGCCTGGGCGCTGGCTACGCCGTGAGCGAGATGATCACGTCGCGGCCGGACCTGCGCGACTCGCGCAAGACCTCGCGCCGCGCCGACCACACCGGCGAGGGCGCGCCGATCGCGGTGCAGATCGCCGGCACCGAGCCGGCGATGATGGCCGACGCCGCGCGCCACGAGATCGACCGCGGCGCGCAGATCGTCGACATCAACATGGGCTGCCCGGCCAAGAAGGTCTGCAACAAGTGGGCGGGCTCGGCGCTGATGCAGGACGAGGCGCTGGCGCTGTCGATCGTCGAGGCCGTCGTCGGCGCCTGCGCGCCGCGCGGCGTGCCGGTGACGCTGAAGATGCGCACCGGCTGGTGCGCGGCGGAGCGCAACGCGCTGCGCCTGGCGCGGGCCGCCGAGGCCGCCGGCGTCGCGATGGTCACCGTGCACGGGCGCACCCGTGAACAGGGCTATCAGGGCCAGGCCGAGTACGACACGATCGCCGCGGTGAAGGCCGCGCTCGCCATTCCCGTCGTCGCCAACGGCGACATCGACTCGCCGGCCAAGGCCGCCGCGGTGCTCGCACGCACCGGCGCCGACGCCTTGATGATCGGCCGCGCCGCGCAGGGCCGGCCGTGGATCTTCCGCGAGATCGCGCACTACCTGGCCACCGGCACGCTGCTGGCGCCGCCGGCCACGCACGAGGTGCGCGGCTGGCTGCTCGAGCACCTCGAGGAGCACTACGCGCTGTACGGCGAGCACGCCGGCGTGCGCAGCGCGCGCAAGCACATCGGCTGGGCCGTGCGCGGCCTGCCCGGCGGCGAGGACTTCCGCGCCGCGATGAACACCATTGCCGAAGCCGGCGCGCAGTGGCGCGCCGTCGACGGCTTCTTCTCCGAACTGGCCGAACACCACCCGCAGCTGCCCTGCGCGACAGCCGCCAACGACGACCTCGCCGTCAGAAGCGCATGAGCAAGAAACACATCGACGAGTGCGTCCGCACGACGCTCGAGCAGTACTTCAAGGACCTCAAGGGGACCGAACCGCACGACATCCACGCGATGGTGCTGGCCGCCGTCGAGAAGCCGATGCTCGACGTCGTGATGCAGCACGCCGACGGCAACCAGAGCAAGGCTGCCGAGTGGCTGGGCATCAACCGCAACACGCTGCGCCGCAAACTCCTCGAACACAAGCTGATCTGAGACCACCGATGACCACCGCCCTCCTCTCCGTATCCGACAAGACCGGCATCGTCGACTTCGCGCGTGCGCTGCACGGCCTGGGCGTCAAGCTGCTGTCCACCGGCGGCACCGCCAAGCTGCTGGCCGAAGCCGGCCTGCCGGTCACCGAGGTGGCCGAGGTCACCGGCTTCCCCGAGATGCTCGACGGCCGCGTGAAGACGCTGCACCCGCGCATCCACGGCGGCCTGCTGGCGCGCCGCGACGTGCCGGCGCACATGGCGGCGCTGGCCGAACACGGCATCGGCACGATCGACCTGCTGGTCGTCAACCTCTACCCGTTCGCGCAGGCGACCGCCAAGGCCGACTGCACGCTGGCCGACGCGATCGAGAACATCGACATCGGCGGCCCGGCGATGCTGCGCGCCGCGGCCAAGAACTGGACCGACGTCGCCGTCGTCATCGACCCGGCCGACTACGAGCGTGTGCTGGCCGAGCTGGCCACCGGCGCG
Organism: Rubrivivax benzoatilyticus JA2 = ATCC BAA-35; assembly: GCF_000190375.1. Lineage (GTDB taxonomy): Bacteria > Pseudomonadota > Gammaproteobacteria > Burkholderiales > Burkholderiaceae_C > Rubrivivax > Rubrivivax benzoatilyticus. The sequence goes on along the minus strand of NZ_AEWG01000063.1, from coordinate 5,706 downwards.
ACGACGCGCGCCACGCGCTTCATGCTCGCCAAGAAGGTCTACGCGCACACCGCGGCCTACGACGGCATGATCACCAACTACCTGACGGCGCTGGAACCCGGCGTCGAAGAGGCGCTGGAGGCCGTGCCGGCGAAGACCGAGTACCCGGCGGTCTTCAACCTGCAGCTCGCCAAGACCCAGGACCTGCGCTACGGCGAGAACCCGCACCAGAGCGCCGCCTTCTACCGCGACGCCCGGCCGGCCGAAGGCACGCTGTCGGGCTGGACGCAGCTGCAGGGCAAGGAGCTCAGCTACAACAACATCGCCGACTCCGACGCCGCCTGGGAGTGCGTGAAGACCTTCGACGTGCCGGCCTGCGTCATCGTCAAGCACGCCAACCCCTGCGGCGTGGCCGTCGGCGCCGACTGCGCCGAGGCCTATGCCAAGGCCTTCAAGACCGACCCGACCTCGGCCTTCGGCGGCATCATCGCCTTCAACCGCGAACTCGACGAGGCCGCCGCGCAGCTGGTCGTCAAGCAGTTCGTCGAGGTGCTGATCGCGCCGAAGATCACGCCGCAAGCGCGTGCGGTCTTCGCCGGCAAGCAGAACGTGCGCCTGCTCGAAGTGCCGCTGGCACGCGCGATGAACACGCTGGACTTCAAGCGTGTCGGCGGCGGCGTGCTGCTGCAGAGCCAGGACGCGAAGAACGTCGAGCCGGGCGAGCTGCGGGTCGTCACGACGCTGGCGCCGACGCCGGCGCAGATGGAAGACCTGCTGTTCGCCTGGAAGGTCGCCAAGTTCGTCAAGAGCAACGCCATCGTCTTCTGCGGCGGCGGCATGACGCTGGGTGTCGGCGCCGGCCAGATGAGCCGCATCGACAGCGCGCGCATCGCCGGCATCAAGGCCGGCAACGCCGGCCTGACGCTGCACGGCTCGGCGGTCGCCAGCGATGCCTTCTTCCCGTTCCGCGACGGCCTGGACGTCGTCGTCGACGCCGGCGCGACCTGCGTCATCCAGCCGGGCGGCTCGATGCGCGACCAGGAGGTCATCGATGCCGCGAACGAACGCGGCATCGCGATGGTGCTCACGGGTACGCGCCACTTCCGGCATTGAGTGGAGCCCCCGGCCGCCTGGCGGCCGCCCCCCGAGGGGGCCGAGCGGGGACGCTGCCCGTCCAGTGGACGGACAGCGCCACGCGAGGAGCCGGGCCACTGGCCCGGCGCGGCTTGCAAAGCTCCGAACCCGACCGGGAGACCCGGATCGGGTTCGGCCCGCTCCGGAGGCGCCGCTCCCCCTGACCGCCTGCGGCGGTCTGTCCCCGGGGGGACCGTGCGGGCAGCTTATCGCCTGACCATCATGACCTGTACACGCGATGCCGTGATGCGCCCGTTCGCGGCGCCTGGCCTGCACCGCTAGCATCCCGCCATGGCCTCGAAAGCCGACCTGATGGGCTTGCTGCTGACGCTGCTCGTGCGGCTGATCACTGGCGCCCAGGGGCACTGGAAAGGCTGCCCGCCGAAGGCGGAGCAGCGCATCTACTTCGCCAACCACCAGAGCCACCTGGACTGGATGCTGATCTGGGCGGCGCTGCCCAGCGACCTGCGCGCCACGACGCGCCCGATCGCCGCACGCGACTACTGGACCTCGTCGAAGTTCAAGGCCTGGCTGACGCGCGAGGTGTTCCACGCCGTCTACGTCAGCCGCCAGCGCAGCGAGGACCAGGACCCGCTGGAGCCGCTGGTCGCGGCGCTGGACCACGGCGACTCGCTGGTCATCTTCCCGGAGGGCACACGCAGCAACAAGGGGCTGCCGCAGCCGTTCAAGACCGGGCTCTACCACCTTGCCGAACAGTTCCCGAACGTGCAGCTGATCCCCGCCTGGATCGACAACGTGCAGCGCGTGATGCCCAAGGGCGAAGTGGTGCCGGTGCCGATCCTGTGCACCGTGACCTTCGGCGCGCCGATCCAGCTCGAGCCGGGCGAGGACAAACGCGCCTTCCTCGACCGCGCCCGCGAGGCCGTCGTCGCGCTGCGCCCGCACGCCAGCTGACATGGGACATCTTCGAGCGCTCACCGTGGATCAGCAGGTCGGCCTGCTGTTCGTCATCCTGTTCGGCGCGCTGGTCGTCGTCAGCGCGGTCTCGGGGCTGGTCATGCTGCGCCGCTCCGACCAGGAGGGCAGCCACTGGCACCAGCGTGTCAAGGCCGAGCTGCGCGCGATCTGGGCCGGCGCGATCGTCTTCTGGCTGGCCTGGGTCTCCGGCGCGATCGGCGCGACGCTGCTGTTCGCCGTCTTCTCGTTCTTCGCGCTGCGCGAGTTCATCACGCTGGCGCACACCCGGCGCAGCGACCACCGCAGCCTGATCCTCGCCTTCTTCGTGGTGCTGCCGGCGCAGTACCTGCTGGTCGGCTTCCGGACCTTCGACCTGTTCACGGTCTTCATCCCGGTCTACGTGTTCATCGCGATCCCGGTGATCAGCGCGCTGGCCGGCGACCCGGAGCGTTTCCTCGAACGCAACGCCAAGATCCAGTGGGGCGTGATGGTCTGCATCTACGGCCTCAGCCACGCCCCGGCGCTGCTGCTGCTGGAGTTCAAGAACTACGAGGGGCGCGGCGCCTTCCTCGTGTTCTTCCTGGTCGTCGTCGTCGCCACCGCGCAGCGCACGCAGGAAGGCGCGGCGCGCTGGCTGCGCCGCCGGCCGGTGGCACGCCACATCGACCGGTCGTTCTCGTACCGCGCCTGGGCCATCGGCGCGACCACCGCCGCCATCGTCGGCGCGGCGCTGTACTGGACGACGCCGTTCAAGGCCGGCCAGGCGCTGGCGATGGCCTTCATCGCCGCCGGCGCCGGCAGCTTCGGCGACTTCGTCATGAAGGCGCTGAAGAAGGACGCCGGCGTGCCGTCCTGGGGCAACCGCAGCGCGATCACCGGCGCCGTCGGCCTGCTCGACCGTGTCGCGCCGCTGTGCTTCGCCGCGCCGGTGTTCTTCCATTCGGTGCGCTGGTACTTCCAGTTCCGCGGTTAGGCCGTGCCCGACCCCGTCTGCAGGCGGGGATTGGGCTGGCTACACTGCCGCGGGGCCGCCTTGGCGGCGGCGACCGAGGAGAAGCCGTTGATCATCCGCGTAGGCATCGTCGACGACCACGCCATCGTGCGCACCGGGCTGCGCCAGTTCCTGTCCGAGCAGGTCGACCTGCGTGTCACCGGCGAGGCCGCCAACGGCGCCGAGGCGCTGGAGCTGGTGCGCCGCGGCGACGTGGACGTGCTGCTGATGGACCTGTCGATGCCCGGCCAGAGCGGCGTCGACGCGCTGGCGGCGATCCGCGCCCGCGCTGCCGAGCTGCCGATCCTGATCCTGAGCGGCTTCCCCGAGACGCACTACGCGACGACGCTGCTGCGCCAGGGCGCCAGCGGCTACCTCAACAAGGAGTGCGACCCGGACGAGATCGTCAAGGCGATCCGCACCGTCGCGCGCGGCCGGCGCTACATCACCAGCCAGGTCGCCGAGCTGCTCGCCGACACGATGGCCGGCGGCCTGGACAAGCTGCCGCACGAGGCGCTGTCCGAACGCGAGCTGCAGGTCTTCCTGCGCCTGGCCAAGGGCGAGACGGTGGGCCACATCGCCGAGAGCATGTTCCTCAGCGTCAAGACGGTCAGCACCTACCGCACCCGGGTGCTGGAGAAGCTCAAGCTCGCCAGCAACAGCGACCTCACCTACTACGCGCTGAAGAACGGGCTGATCCAGTAGCCCGGCCGCGGCCAGGGCGTCTGAGATACTGCGCCGCCGCCCGGCGGCCCGCCCCATGCGCATCCTCGGAATCGACCCCGGTCTCCAACGCACCGGCTTCGGCGTCATCGACGCCGACGGCCCGCGGCTGGCCTACGTCGCCAGCGGCGTCATCGACACCGCCGAGGCGCCGCGCGGCGACCTGCCGCAGCGCCTGAAGATCATCTTCGAGGGCGTCGCCGAGGTCGTCTCGCGCTACGAGCCGCAGGCCGCGTCGGCCGAGATCGTCTTCGTCAACACCAACCCGCAGAGCACGCTGCTGCTCGGCCAGGCGCGTGGTGCGGCGCTGGCGGCGCTGGTCTCGGCCGGGCTGCCGGTGGCCGAGTACACCGCGGTGCAGATGAAGAAGGCCGTCACCGGCCACGGTCTGGCGTCCAAGGAGCAGATCCAGGAGATGGTGCGCCGGCTGCTCGCCCTGCCCGGCGTGCCCGGCAAGGACGCCGCCGACGCGCTGGGCATCGCCATCGCGCACGCCCACGCCGGCGGCACGCTGGCCGCGCTGGCCGAGGCCACGCCGCTGGCGCGCCGCGCCCACGCCCAGTACCGCCGCGGCCGCGCCTACCGCGCCGCGCCCCACCGGAGGAGCCGATGATCCCGAACACCGCCGCAGACCCCGTCAGCACACGCTGGATCGACATCGCGCCCGGCTTCGCCGCCTACCTGGCGCTGCCGCCGGCGGGCCGCGGGCCGGCCCTGGTGCTGCTGCAGGAGATCTTCGGCGTCAACACGCACATCCGCGCCGTCGCGCGGCAGTGGGCGCTGGACGGTTTCGTCGTGCTCGCGCCCGACCTGTTCCACCGCCGCGCGCCGCGCGTCGAGCTGGCCTACTCCGGCGACGACCACGCGCAGGGCCTGGCGCTGCACCAGGGCTACACCCATGCGGAGCAGCTCGCCGACGTCGCCGCCGCGATGGCCGCGGCGCGCGCCCTGCCCGAGGTCGCCGGCCAGCGCTGCGGCGCGCTCGGCTTCTGCATGGGCGGGCGGCTGGCCTACTTCGCCGCCGCGACCGCCGGCGCCGACGCCGCGGTCGCCTACTACGGCGGCCGCATCCAGGACCACCTGGCGCTGGCGCCGCAGGTCGGCGTGCCGATCCAGTTCCACTACGCCGGCGACGACGAGTACATCCCGCCGCCGGCCGTCGACGCGGTGCGTGCCGCCTTCGCCGGCCACGCCGGCGCCGAGGTCCACGTCTACCCCGGCACGCCGCACGGCTTCAACTGCTGGGCGCGCACCAGCTACGAACCGCGTGCCGCGGCGCTGGCGCACGGGCGTGCGCTGCAGTTCCTGGCCGCGACGCTGAACGGCTGATCAGCGGCCGAGGCGCGGCTCGGCGTCGTGTTCGTCGCGCGCCAGCAGCATCAGCGTCTGCGGGCCGGCGACACCGTCGACCGCCAGGCCGCGGGCGCGCTGGAAACCGGCGATGCGCCGCGCCAGCGAGGCCGCGTCGGTGGCGGTCTCGCCGTCGAGCGCCTGCAGCCGCGCCGTCCACGCGGTGTCGGACGGCGGCCGCCACAGCGTCGTGAAGCCGCCGTGCCACCAGCGCGCCAGCTTCAGCAGCGGCACATGCTCGCGGCGCTCGGCGACCTGCAGCGTCGCCGTGTCCTCGTCCAGCGCCACCAGCAGCGCGTAACCCGGCCGGCCGCGTTCGTCGGCCAGATGCAGCAGGCCGGGACGGTCGAGCTGACGCAGCGTCGACAGCGGCACCCGGCCGCTCCAGCAGGCCAGGCCGGCCGCCGCCGCAGCCGCCGCGCAGGGATCGCCGACGACACGCCCCAGGCCCCACAGCCGTGCCAGCCGGCGCCGCGCACCGACCTCGTCGGCACCGTCGCCGCTGAACCAGGCGTAGTCGTGCACCGCCGGCAGCAAGGCCTGCGGCGGCAGCTCGGCGCGTGCCGCCAGCGGGCTCGGGGCCGCTGCCGGCAACGCCGGTGCGGCCGGCG
>NZ_AEWG01000064.1 GCF_000190375.1 Rubrivivax benzoatilyticus JA2 = ATCC BAA-35 | reverse complement strand
CGCTGCTGCCCGGCGAGGCCGCCGAGCCGTTGCCGCCGGCGCTGCCGCCGCCGGCCGAGCCCGGCGAGGCGCCGCCCGACCTGCGCGACGTGCGTGGCCAGGCCGCGGCCAAGCGCGCGCTGGAGATCGCCGCGGCCGGCCAGCACTCGCTGCTGCTCGTCGGCCCGCCGGGAGCCGGCAAGTCGATGCTGGCCGCACGCCTGCCGGGCTTGCTGCCGCCGATGGACGACGACGAGGCGCTGGTCGCCGCCGCGCTGCAGGGGCTGGCGCCGCAGGCGCTCGACGGCGCGGGTTTCGGCCGCCGCCCGGTGCGCTCGCCGCACCACAGCGCCAGCGCGGTGGCCCTGGTCGGCGGCGGCTCGCCGCCGCGGCCCGGCGAGATCTCGCTGGCCCACGGCGGCGTGCTGTTCCTCGACGAGACGCCCGAGTTCCCGCGTGCGGCACTGGAGGCGCTGCGCGAGCCGCTGGAGACCGGGCGCATCACGATCTCGCGCGCGGCGCGCCAGGCGCAGTTTCCGGCGCGTTTCCAGCTCGTCGCGGCGCTGAACCCCTGCCCCTGCGGCTGGCTCGGCGCTTTCGCCGCCACCGGCCGCGCCTGCCGCTGCAGTGCCGACGCGGTGGCGCGTTACCAGGGCCGGCTGTCGGGGCCGCTGCTGGACCGCATCGACCTGCAGATCGAGGTGCCCGCGGTGCGGCCTGCCGAGCTGATGGCCGCGCCCGACGGCGAGGCCACGGCGGTGGTCGCCGCCCGTGTGGCCGCGGCGCGCCAGCGTCAGTTGGACCGCCAGGGCGAGCCCAACGGCCTGCTCGACGCCGCGCGCACCGACGCCTGCTGCGCCGCCGAGCCGGCCGCACGGCGTTTCCTGCAGGCCGCGGCCGAGAAGCTGGGCTGGTCGGGCCGGCGGCTGCACCGCACGCTGCGCGTCGCGCGCACGATCGCCGACCTGGACGGCGCCGCGTCGATCGGCGTCACCGCGACGGCCGAGGCGCTGCAGCTGCAGCGCGGGCTCGGCCGCGTGGCTTGAGCGGATGCCGCGGCCTGCGCGGCCGCGGCGACCTCAGCGCCGCTGCGTCGCCAGCCGGCGTTCGGCGTCCTCCGGGCTGATGCCTTCGCGCGCGGCGAAGTCGGCCACCTGGTCGTCGCCGACCGGGCCGACGTTGAAGTAGCCCGCTTCCGGGTGCGCGAGATAGAAGCCGCTGACGCTGGCTGCCGGCGTCATCGCCAGGTTCTCGGTCAGGCCCATGCCGATCTCCGAGGCCTTCAGCAGCTCGAACATCGCACGCTTCGGGCCGTGGTCGGGGCAGGCCGGGTAGCCCGGCGCCGGGCGGATGCCGCGGTAGCGTTCGCCGATCAGCTCGTCGACGGCCAGCGCCTCGTCGGGCGCGTAGCCCCAGAGCTCGGTGCGCACGCGCTGGTGCAGGCGCTCGGCGAAAGCCTCGGCCAGACGGTCGGCCAGGGCCTTGACCATGATCGCCGAGTAGTCGTCGTGGGCCTCGGCAAAACGCTGGGCGCGCTCCTCGCAGCCGATGCCGGCGGTGACGGCGAACATCCCGATCCAGTCGGGCTTCACGCCGCGCGGCGCGACGAAGTCGGCCAGGCTGCGGTTGGGCCGCGGCACGCCGTCGATGACCGGGCGTTCGCCCTGCTGGCGCAGCGGCGTCCAGCGCATCGCGACCTGGCTGCGGCTGTCGTCGGTGTAGATCTCGACCGTGTCCTCGTCGACCGTGTTGGCCGGCAGCAGCGTGACGACGCCGTTGGCCTGCAGCCAGCGGCCTTCGATGAGGCGCTCCAGCATGCGCTGGCCGTCGGCGAAGACGCGCCGTGCGGCCTCGCCGACGATCTCGTCGTCGAGGATCGCCGGGTAGGGGCCGGCCAGGTCCCATGTCTGGAAGAACGGGCCCCAGTCGATGACGCGCGCCAGATCGGCCAGGTCGTAGTGGCGGAACAGGCGCCGGCCGGGCGCACGCGGCGCCGGCGGCTCGTAGGCCGCCCAGTCGGGGCGGGCGCGGTTGGCACGCGCGGCGGCCAGCGTCACCAGCGGCGTCGCCTTCTTGCTGGCGTGCAGCCGGCGCACGTGTTCGTAGTCGGCGCGCACCTCGGCGACGTAGGCCGTCTGGCGCTCCTCGGACAGCAGGTCCGAGCAGACGCCGACGCTGCGCGACGCGTCGGGCACGTAGATCACCGGGCCGTCGTAGTGCGGCGCGATCTTCACCGCGGTGTGCACGCGGCTGCAGGTGGCGCCGCCGATCAGCAGCGGCGTGCCGCGCTCGCGGAACCAGGCGTCGCGCTGCATCTCGGCGGCGACGTGCTGCATCTCTTCCAGGCTGGGCGTGATCAGCCCCGACAGGCCGACGATGTCGGCGCCTTCGACACGCGCCTTCTCGAGGATGTCCTGGCACGGGACCATCACGCCCATGTTGACGACCTCGAAGTTGTTGCACTGCAGGACGACGGTGACGATGTTCTTGCCGATGTCGTGCACGTCGCCCTTGACGGTGGCGATGACGACCTTGCCCTTGGGCTTGACGTCGCCGCCGGCGTCCTGCAGCGCCTGCTTCTCGGCCTCGATGTAAGGCAGCAGGTGGGCCACCGCCTGCTTCATCACGCGCGCGCTCTTGACGACCTGCGGCAGGAACATCTTGCCCTGGCCGAAGAGGTCGCCGACGGTGTTCATGCCGGCCATCAGCGGGCCTTCGATGACATGCAGCGGCCGCCCGCCGCGGGCCTCGATGGCGCGCCAGGCTTCCTCGGTGTCGGTGCTGATGAACTCGGTGATGCCGTGCACCAGCGCGTGCGCCAGGCGCTCCTCGACCGAGCCGGCGCGCCAGGCCAGGCGCGCCGAGTCGTCTCGGGCCGCGCCCTTGGCGCGCTCGGCGATCTCGATCAGGCGCTCGGCGGCGTCGGGCCGGCGGTTCAGCACCACGTCCTCGACACGTTCGCGCAGCTCGGCGTCCAGGTCGTCGTAGACGCCGACCATGCCGGCGTTGACGATGCCCATGTCCAGGCCGGCCTTGATCGCGTGGTACAGGAAGACGGTGTGGATCGCCTCGCGCACCGGGTCGTTGCCGCGGAAGCTGAACGAGACGTTGCTGATGCCGCCCGAGACCTTGGCGCCGGGCAGGTTCTGCTTGATCCAGCGTGTCGCCTCGATGAAGTCGACGGCGTAGTTGGCGTGCTCCTCGATGCCGGTGGCGATCGCGAAGACGTTGGGGTCGAAGACGATGTCCTCGGGCGGGAAGCCGACCTCGTCGACGAGGATGCGGTAGGCGCGCGCGCAGATCTCGGTCTTGCGCTGGTAGGTGTCGGCCTGGCCCTGCTCGTCGAAGGCCATGACGACGGCGGCGGCGCCGTAGCGGCGCACCAGCTTCGCCTGGCGCTTGAACTCGGCCTCGCCTTCCTTCAGCGAGATCGAGTTGACGATGCCCTTGCCCTGCAGGCACTTGAGCCCGGTCTCGATGACGCTCCACTTGGAGCTGTCGACCATCACCGGCACACGCGCGATCTCGGGCTCGGTGGCCAGCAGCTTCAGGAAGCGGTCCATCGCCGCGGCCGAGTCGAGCATCGCCTCGTCCATGTTGACGTCGATGACCTGGGCGCCGTTCTCGACCTGCTGGCGTGCGACCGACAGCGCGTCCTCGAAGCGGCCTTCGAGGATCATGCGGGCGAAGGCGCGCGAGCCGGTGACGTTGGTGCGTTCGCCGATGTTGACGAACAGCGTCCCGTCGCCGATCGAGACGGGTTCGAGGCCCGACAGGCGCATCGCGGGCAGGGCAGCGGTCATCGTGTCACTCCGGAGGAATGGGACGAGCGCCGTTGCCTGGGGCCGCGGCGGGCGCCGCGGCTCGCCCCGAGCCTGGTGGCCGACGCCATCGCAACGCTCCTCGGGGCGGAGCCCGCGATTTTATCGGCTGTGCGCGGTCAGATGGGCCAGCGGGCCGGCGGTGCTGATGCCGGGGCCGGCGCGGCGCGCGCCCGGCGGCGGCGCCTCCAGCGGCGCCTCGTCGAAGCCGGCGATCTCCTCGCGCGGCAGCTCGGCGACACGCTCGGCGCCGCGGCGCATCGCCACGCCGACGGCCAGGATGTCGATGACCAGCAGGTGCAGGATGCGGCTGATCATCGGCACGTGCGTCGACGGGTCCTCGAGGTGGTCGACGATGATCGCGACGTCGGCCTTCTTCGCCAGCGGCGACTGGCTGGCGGTGATCGCCAGCACCGGGGTGCCGCGTTCGTGAGCCTTGTCGGCCACCGCCAGCAGGTCCTCGACCTGGCCGCTGCTGCTGATGATGACGGCGACGTCGGTCGGCCGCATCACGTTGGCCGTCAGCACCTGCAGCCGGTGTTCGGTGACGGCCATCGACGGCACGCCGAAGCGCAGGAACTTCAGCTGCGCGTCGTCGGCGACGACGCCGTAGTGGCCGACGGCGAAGAACTCGACACGCTCGGCCGCGGTCAGCAGGTCGATCGCGCGGTCGATGGCGTCGCGGTTGAGCTGGTCGCGCACCTGCAGGATCGCCGACGCGGTGTTGCCCAGCACCTTGACGCCGAGTTCCAGCATCGTGTCCTCGCCGGTCACCTGGGTGTGCGTGACCGGGATCGTGCCGGTCAGGCTGGAGGCCAGGCGCAGCTTGAAGTCGGACAGGCCCTCGCAGCCCAGCGAGCGGCAGAAGCGGATCACGGTCGGCTGGCTGACCGACGCGGCGCGTGCGATCTCGGCGATCGGGTCCGACAGCGTCGGCCGCGGGTGCGCGAGCACGTGGTCGGCGACGCGGCGCTCGGCCGGCGACAGCTTGTTGCGCACGCGCCGGATCAGGCCGAGCACGGCGGTGTCCTGCTGCGCGTCCATGCGCCGCAGCTGCTCGGCGAGGATCGCCGAGGCGCCGGCGAAGGTCGCGTTGTCGGCGGTGACGACGAAGGTCGGGATCGTGCGCACGTAGTCGCTGAAACGGCCCTTGTCCTCGAAGCGGGCACGGAACGGCGAGCGCTCGAAGTACTCGCCCAGCCGCGGCACGATGGCGCCGCCGATGTAGATGCCGCCGAAGGCGCCCAGCGTCACCGCCAGGTTGCCGGCGGCGGTGCCGAGGATCGAGCAGAAGGCTTCCACCGCCTGCAGGCACAGCGCGTCGCCGCCGTCGATCGCGCGGCGTGTGATCTCGGTGGCCGCCAGCGGCTCGCCGCCGCGGCCTTCGGAGACGGCGCGGTAGATCAGCTCCAGCCCCGGGCCCGACAGCAGGCGCTCGAAGGACACGTGCTCGTGCTGGCGCGCGGCGTAGCGCAGGATCGCGATCTCGCGTTCGTCGCGCGGCGCGAAGCTGGCGTGGCCGCCTTCGGTGCCCAGCGCGATGTAGCCGTCGGCCGTCGGGATCAGGCCCGAGACGCCCAGCCCGGTGCCGGCGCCGATGACGCCGATGACGCTGCGCTCGCGCGCCTCGCCGGGGCCGACCTGGCGGCGCTGGGCGTTGGACAGCCGCGGCAGCGCCATCGCCAGCGCGGTGAAGTCGTTGATGACGACCAGCGTCTGCAGCCCCAGCCGCTCGCGCATCTGCTCGATCGAGAACTGCCAGTGGTAGTTCGTCATGCGCACCAGGTCGCCCTCGACCGGGTTGGCGATGGCGACGGCGGCGTGTTCGATGCTCTCGGCCAGCGCGGCCGGCAGCGAGCCCAGATAGGCGCGCACCGCGGAATGGAAGTCCGGGTGCGCCGCGCAGGGAATTGAGGCGACGTGGCCGAAGACCGCGGGGGCGGCCTCGACGGCGAAGCGGGCGTAGTTGCCGCCGATGTCGGCGATCAGGCGGGGGTGTTCGAAAGGCGTCATGGCCGTTGGCGAGCTCCGGGCCGTCTGACGGTGCGGCCGGGGTAACGATGTAGCCGGACTACCGATCCCGTCAGATCCGCGTCCAAGGGTGCCTGCACCAGAAGGTGGCCAGGACAGCCCTGCTTCAAGGAAGCCCAAGCAGGCCGCGTGCCCGGCGAGCCTGGGGTCAGGGGGAAGCCCTCAGTTGCCCTCATGCAACATTGGCTTGTCGCGCACTTGTAGTTTTGCTACCTTTTCTCCGCTTTGCAAGCATCTTGCCGTGCATCGCAGCGGCGCCGATCCGGCGCGCCTGGTTCGAGTCGAGGAGGGCTTGCGTGAACCATCACCCGATCGTCGCCGTGTGCGCCGGCCGGCCCTCGTCGAGCGCGGCGGGGGAGGGATTGTCGTGAACCTCGACGCCGCGGCCGGGCAGACGTGGCTGGTGGCCGACATCGGCGGCACCAACGCCCGTTTTGCGCTCGTCGACGGCCCCGGGGCCGCGCCGCGCGACATCCACCGCGTGCGCTGTGCCGACCATCCCGGCCCGGTCGAGGCCGCGGGCGCCTACCTGGCCGAGCGGCAGGCCGCGGCCGGGGCTGCCTGGCGCCCGCCGTCGTGGGCCGCGTTCGCGGTCGCCACGCCGGTCGGGCAGGACCGCATCGAGCTGACCAACAGCGCCTGGTCGTTCTCGCGCGCCGCGAGCGAGGCCGCGCTCGGGCTGGACGGCCTGCTGATGCTCAACGACTTCGAGGCGCTCGCGCTGTCGCTGCCCGGGCTGGCGCCGCGGCAGCTGCGCGCCCACGGCGCGCTGCCCAGCGCGCGCGGAACGCTGGCCGTGCTGGGGCCCGGCACCGGCCTGGGTGTCGGCGGCCTGCTCGAGACCGCGCACGGCTGGCGCGCGATCGCCGGCGAAGGCGGGCACGCGACGCTGGCGGCGGCCGACGACTTCGAGGCCGAGGTCCTGCGCACCGTGCGCGGCGAGTTCGCCCACGTCTCGGCCGAGCGGCTGCTGTCGGGCATCGGCCTGCCGACGCTGTACCGCGCCGTCGCCCGGGTGCGCGGCGAGACGGCCGCCGAGCTGACGGCCGAGGACATCGGCACGCGCGGCGCCAGCGGCCAGGACACGTTGTGCGCCGCCACGCTGGACACCTTCTGCGCGATGCTGGGCGGCTTTGCCGGCAATGTCGCGCTGACCTTCGGGGCGCGCGGCGGCGTCTTCATCGGCGGCGGCATCGTGCCGCACTTCGCCGACTTCTTCTTCGCGTCGCGTTTTCGCGAGCGTTTCGAGTCCAAGGGGCGTTTCCGCGCCTATCTCGAGGCGATCCCGACGGCGCTGATCGTCGAGCCGTACGCGGCGCTGTATGGCGCCGCCGCGGCCATCGAGGCGCGGCGCCGCCGCGCCGGCTCAACCGGCCACGCCGCATGAACGCGCCGTGGCATCCAGGCGCCCGTCGGGCCGGGGGACCGCGAGACCCCGCGCGCGACGGCACAGCCGCGACCGCCTGGACGACGGTCGCGATTCGGGTCGGGGCTTGCACGACGGGCGCCCGCCGAATTCCCTTCCCGTCCCCATCACCAATAGACCACGAATGAGGAGTTCATGATGTCTCGCCTTCACACCCGACTTCTTCCGCTCGCCGCCGCTGCCGCGCTGTGCAGCGGCAGCGCGTTCGCGCTGGACTTCAACGGCTACCTCCGCTCGGGCGGCGGCAGCAACTCCGAGGACGGCGGCCAGGTCTGCTTCGCGCTGCCGGGCACGCCGGGGCTGACCGGCACCAAGTACCGCCTCGGCAACGAATGCGACACCTACGCCGAGCTCGGCTTCACGCAGGAGCTCTTCGAGTCCAAGAAGGACGGCGTGAAGTTCATCTACCACGGCATGCTGTCGTACTCGATCAACAACAACGACAACAGCGACAGCTACGCGAGCCTGGTCGACGATGGTGACATCGCGGCGCGCCAGAACTACATCGAGGTGAAGAACCTGCCGATGATGAACGGTGCGGCGGTCTGGGTGGGCAAGCGCTACTACCAGCGCCAGGACATCCACATCAACGACTTCTACTACTGGGATACCTCGGGCACCGGCTTCGGTGTCGAGGGCTACAAGATCGGCGACAGCGGCCTGAACCTCAGCTATGCGCTGTTCCGCAACACGATGGGCCAGGACACGGCGGCCACGCGGCACGACTTCCGCGTCGGCGGCATCGGCCTGGGCGCCTACGGCGACCTGACGCTGGGCCTGCAGTACAACACCGCCGACACCAGCGTCGACGCCAACGACAACAACGGCTGGGGCTTCACGGTCCAGCACTTCAAGGGCGGCGTGCTCGGCGGCTTCAACAAGGCGGCGCTGCAGTACTCGAAGGGCACCGTCGCGCAGTTCGACTACGGCTACCCGGCGACCGACGAGGTGGCCAACTCCGACGGTGCCAAGAAGTGGCGCTTCGTCGAAATCCTGAACTGGCAGACGACGCCGAAGTTCGGCGGCATGGCGACCTTCATCTACCAGAAGTCCGACACGCCGAAGAACGACTGGATCGGCTTCAACGGCACCTGGATGTCCGCCGGCGTGCGTCCGGTCTACGCGATCAACGACTACTTCCGCATCGTCGCCGAACTCGGCCACGACCGGATCAAGCCGAACGACGACGCCAGCTACCAGAAGACGATCAACCTGACGAAGTTCACCATCGCGCCGACGCTGGCGGTGGGCCCGAGCTTCTGGGCGCGTCCTGAGCTGCGCCTGTTCTACACCTACGCCAAGTGGAACGAGGCGGCGCGCGACATCTACGCCGGCGCGATCGCCGGTGGCAAGTTCGGCACGGCCACGCACGGCAGCACGATCGGCTTCCAGGTCGAGGCCTGGTGGTGACGAGCTGAGCGACGGCCGCCTCGGGCGGCCGTCCGGCCAGCAAAAAGGCGCTCCGACGGAGCGCCTTTTTTCATGGGGCCGTGTCGCCGGCCCCCGCGGGCCGCGTCACTTGCGTGCCTTCAGCGCCTCTTCCAGCGTCAGGTAGGCCGTGCAGTCGCCCTGGTTGATGAAGATCTGGCGGCCCTGCGGCAGGAACCAGGCCGAGTCCTTCACGCAGTCCTTGCTGTCACCGCGGTGGATGATGTAGTTGATCTTGCCGTTGCGGAACTCGTTGGCCGGCACCTGCCAGTACACGCCGAAGCCGTCCTTGCCGGTGGGCTGCATCGGGTTGCCCCAGGTGATGCCCATGATCGGCGCGTCGGACTTGGTCTTGGCGCCGACGACCTGGCCGTCCTGCACCTTCTCGAACGATTCCCAGAAGTGCACGCCCCAGCCGGCGTAGTTGCCGTCCGGGCGGTAGTAGTGCAGCGAGACCGAGTCGGCCGGCACCTCGGCGGCCTTGACGGCGTCCTGCGCGGCGGCCGGGCCGGACGAGAGCAGGGCGGCGGTTCCGAGTGCGGCGATCCAGGCGAGTCGTTTCATCTTTGCTCCTTCGGTGGGGTTCGAACGGGCCGCCCACCCGCGGCCTCCTTGGTTCACTTCAGCGCTTCGAGCAGCACCACGCCGCGCGGGTCGGCGTCGAGCGTGACCTTGCCGGCCGCCACCGTCGCGCGGCCGCCGCCGTAGGCGTCCTGCACGCGCGTGCCGTCGGCGAAGACCTCGGCGACGTCGATCGTCACCGTGCCGCGGGCGCCGATGGCCGCGACGATGCGGTCCTCGGGCAGCACGCGGGCGAAGGTGTAGGGCTGGGCCGCGATCTGGCGGTGCTGGCCGCGTGCGATGGCGACGTGGCGGGCGCGGAACTGGCCCAGCTTGCGCCAGTGCGCCAGCGCCGCCGTGTCCAGGCTGGCCCAGTTCATGTCCGAGCGGGTGGACTGCTGCGGGTCGCCGTAGGCCGCGGGGCCGTCGGGGCGCGCACTCTCGTCGCCGTAGTAGATCTGCACGCCGCCGGGCGCCAGCATCAGCGCCGTCGCGCCGTCGAGGATCGCCTTGCGGTCGAAGAGCTGGGTGTCGTGCGACGAGAGGTAGGACAGCACGTTGTGCGTCGCCGGCGCGGCCAGCGTGCGGGCGTACTCGGCGTAGACCGGCTCGAGTTCGGCTCCCTTGGCCTCGGCGCGGCGCTGGAAGTCGAAGTTGATCATGTTGTCGAAGCCGATGTCGTAGTGCCGCGTGCGCGCGATGCCCTGGCCCCAGTGTTCGCCGGTCATCCAGAACGGCGCGTCGTCGATCGCGGCCTTCGGGTTGGCGGCCTTCCACTCGGCCAGCGCCTTCGTGGACGCGTCCTTCAGCGCCGTCCACGAGGCGTATTCGACGTGCTTGACGGTGTCGGCGCGGAAGCCGTCGATGCCGTAGTCGCGCACCCAGCGCGAGAGCCAGTTGACGAGGTAGCCGCGCACCGTCGTGTCGGGCAGCTCCACCGCCTCGGTGTCGGCCTTCTTCTTCAGGAACGGCGGCAGGCCGACCGGCTTGTCCGACTCGGTCTTGAAGTCGGGCAGGTAGGCGAGCTGCTTCGTCAGGTCGTCGCTGCCGCCTTCGGTGTAGCCGCGCAGCCCGGAGCGGATCCAGTCCGGCCCCCACCACTGCAGCCAGGCCGGGTCGTTGTAGTCGATCCACGAGTGGTAGTCGCGCAGCGTCGCGGCCTCGTAGCCCTTCCAGAGCATGCCGCGCTTCCTGTCGGTCTCGGGCTCGGTGACGTACTCGGACAGGCTCTGGATGTCGCCGTAGCCCGGGTGGTTCATCACGACGTCAAACAGGATGCGGATGCCCTGGCCGTGCGCGGTGGCCACCAGCTCGCGCAGCTCGGCCGGCGTGCCCATGTTCGCGTCGAGCTTCGTGAAGTCGAGCGCGAAGTAGCCGTGGTAGCCGTAGTGCTTGAACTCCTTGCTGCCGCCGACCACCCAGCCGTGGATCTGCTCGTAGGGCGCGGTGATCCAGATCGCGTTGACGCCCAGCTCGCGGAACCAGCCTTCGCGCAGCTTCTGCGTGATGCCGGCGAGGTCGCCGCCGTGGAAGCTGCCGATGTCGTCCTGCGGCCGGGCTTCGCGCGTGCGGCCGTAGCTGCCGTCGTTGGCCGGGTTGCCGTTGGCGAAGCGGTCGGTGACGACGAAGTAGACGATCGGGTTGTCGGCGAAGCGCCCGGGGCGCGCGGCGGGCTCGTCGGCGGCCCAGACGGACGAGACGGCAAGGGCGGCCGCGAGCGCGGCGAAGGTGCGGCGGAACATCATGCGGCGCAGTCCGGTGAGGTGCGTCAGCCCTTCACGCCACCCGCCGTGAGGCCGGAGACGATCCACTTCTGGGCGAACAGGAAGACGAGCGTGATCGGCAGGCCCGACAGCACCGCCGCGGCGGCGAAGTCGCCCCACAGGTAGCGTTGCTCGTAGAGGAAGTACTTGGAGCCGACGGCCAGCGTCAGGTTGTGCTCCTGGCGCAGCAGGATCGACGCCACCGGGTACTCGATGACCGCGCCGATGAAGGCGAGCACGAAGACCACCATCAGGATCGGCACCGCCATCGGCAGCAGCACGTAGCGGAAGGCCTGCCAGTGCGTCGCGCCGTCGACCTTGGCGCATTCCTCGATCTCGACGGGGATGGTGTCGAAGTAGCCGCGGATGGTCCAGATGTGCATCGCCACGCCGCCGAGGTAGGCGACGATCAGCCCGGCGTGGGTCTCGATGCCCAGCCAGGGCACGTAGCTGCCGATGGCCTCGAAGATCGCGTAGATGGCCACCAGCGCCAGCACCGCCGGGAACATCTGCAGCAGCAGCATCGAGTTCAGGATCTGCGTCTTGAAGCGGAACTTCAGCCGCGCGAAGGCGTAGGCCGCGGTCGTCGAGATCGCGACGATCAGGAAGGCCGAGATGCCGGCGATCTTCACCGAGTTCCACAGCCAGCGCAGCACCGGGAAGGGCGGCTGCACGAGGCTGCCGTCGGCGGCCTGGTACGGGATGCCGAGCGCCAGCTTCCAGTGCTCGAAGCTGATCGTCTCGGGGATCAGCGAGCCGGTGGCGAAGTTGCCCGGGCGCAGCGAGATCGAGACGATGGCCAGCAGCGGGAACACCGTCACCGCGATCAGCGTGATCAGGAACAGGTGCGCGCCGATCAGGCGCCAGCGTTGCGACTTGCCGGTGACGATGGCCATGCGCTACTTCCGTTCGTCGTTGACCTTGGCCAGCTTCAGGTTGGCCATCGACAGCATCGCCACGAGGAAGAAGATGATCGTCGAGATCGCCGCGGCGAGCCCGAAGTTCTGCCCCGAGTCCTGGAACGCGATGCGGTAGGTGTAGGACACCAGGATGTCGGTCGTGCCGGCCGGCACCTTGGTGTTGAGGAAGTCGGGCCGCCCGTTGGTGAGCAGCGCGATCAGCACGAAGTTGTTGAAGTTGAACGCGAACGACGCGATCAGGAGCGGCGTCAGCGGCTTGACGATCAAGGGCGCCGTGATCTTCCAGAAGTTGGTCAGCGGCTTGGCGCCGGAGATCGCCGAGGCCTCGTACAGGTCCGACGGGATCGCCTTGATGAGCCCGGTACAGAGCACCATGATGTACGGGTAGCCCAGCCAGGTGTTGACCAGCAGGATCATCACCTTGGCCAGGAACGGGTCGGCGAACCACGACGGCTTGATGCCGAACAGCGCGTTCAGGATCAGGTTGATCTCGCCGAAGTTCTGGTTGAACAGGCCCTTGAAGACCAGGATCGAGATGAAGCCCGGCACCGCGTACGGCAGGAACAGCAGCGTGCGGTAGACGGTGCGGAAACGCAGCGCCTCCCAGTTCAGCAGCACCGCCAGCGTCGTGCCGACGGCCAGCGTCAGCAGCACCGTCAGCCCGGCGAAGACGACGGTCCAGACGAAGATGCGGATGAACGGGCCGCGGAAGTCCGGGTCCTCGACCATGCGCAGGTAGTTGCCCAGGCCGATGCCGACCTTGAAGCCCGGCTGCAGGCGCTCGCCGGCCTCGTTCTCGTAGAAGCCGGAGTCGTGGTTGGCGCGGAAGAGCTCGCCGGTGGCGGTCTGCCGCAGCACGCCGTCGGCTTCACGCGTGAAGGTCGGCACCAGCGGCGCGAACTCGCGCACGCCGGCATAGGACAGCGCGCTGTCGTCGGGCAGCACGAGCTTCAGCGCTGCCAGTGCTTGGCGGTTCTTCAGCACCGCGCCCAGCGGCAGCGGTTCGCCGGGCGTGTAGCCCGACGCGGCCAGCGGCTCGAGCCTGAGCTCCTGCGCGCCGCCCAGCGTCAGCGCCGGCGTGACGACGCTGCGCGCCGCGCGGGTCTCGGGTTCCTCGTCGTCGTCGGCCTGGCCCGGCGCCAGCACGAGCCGCAAACGCTCGCCGTCCGGGTGCAGCGTGAAGCCCCAGCCGTGGCCTTCGCCGGGTGTCGTCTGCTCCAGCAGGTAGGCGCTGGCGCGCTCGTAGCTCAGCAGGTTGGACGAGGAGTAGTTCGTGAACCCGATCTGCACCGTGTACAGCAGCGGGAAGGCGACGAACACCAGCATCCCGGCCAGGCCGGGGAACAGGTAGCGGTAGGCGAAGGCGACGTTGGACAGGTAGACGAAGAAGCCCAGCCCGAACAGCCCGAGCAGCGCCACCGCCCACAGCGGCTGGCCGCTGGCGTAGATGCGGAACACCAGCCACAGGCAGGCCAGCGCCGTGACCGTCGTGAACGGCCACTTCAGCAGTCGGCCCCAGTCGGTTCGTCCCATCGTCGTCCCGTGGCGCCTCCCTCGCGGGCGCCGTCGCTCGAACCGGGGCGGCGCCAGGCCGCCCCGCGCGTGTGGCACCGGGCGGGGCCGCTCGGGCGCCCGCCGGTGGCCGGCCGTGCCGGCTTACTTGCCGAGCATGCGCGCGGCGGCCGCGTCGAGCGCTTCCTTCGGGGGCTGGCGGCCGTTGGTGATGTTCTCCAGCGCCGAGGCCATCGACGACCAGAAGCGGCCCATCTCGGGGATGTTGGGCATCGGCTCGCCGCGGCGGGCGTTCTCCATCGTCGCCTTGATGTTGGGGTCGTTGGAGAGCTCCTTGAAGAACGCCTTGTTCGCCGGCGTGCCCAGCGGCACGTCGGCGTTGATCGTCTTCAGCGAGTCGACCTTCAGCAGCGTGTTCTCGATGAACTCCTTGGCCACGTCCTTGCTCTTGCTGGGCGCGGAGATCATGCAGCCGAGCACGCCGACGAACGGGCGCGAGGGCTTGCCGGCGACGTCGGGGATCGGCGCGACGCCGAAGTCGATCTTGCTCTTGCGCAGGTTGTCCCAGGCCCAGGGGCCGGTGATCATCATCGCCACGTCGCCCTTGTTGAACGCGGCTTCCATCTCGGCGTAGCCCGAACCCTTGGGCATGTTGCCGTTCTTGATCATCGAGGCCAGCAGCTCGGCACCCTTGACGGCACCGGCCGAGTTGACGCCGACCTTGGCCGGGTCGTAGTCGCCCTTGGCGTCACGGCCGAAGACGCTGCCGCCGCCGGCGGCCAGGATCGGCCAGGTGAAGTAGGTGTTGTTGTAGTCCCAGAGGATGGCGTGCTTGCCCTTGGCCGACAGCTCCTTGTCGAGCTTGATCACGTCGTCGAAGCTCTTCGGCGGCGTCTTCACCAGCGCCTTGTTGTAGACCAGGCCGATGGCCTCGACCGAGATCGGGTAGCCCCAGGTCTTGCCCTGGTAGCCGAACGCCTTCCAGGCGGTGTCCTCGATCTCGTCGCGCACCTTCTTCGACGGGTTGACCGGCACGATCAGGCCCGACTTGGCCCACTCGCCCATGCGGTCGTGCGGCCAGCAGAAGACGTCCGGGCCCTTGCCGGCGGCGGCGGCCTGCTGGAACTTGCCCGGGGCGTCTTCCGGGTGCTCGACGGTGACCGGCACGCCGGTGGCCTTGGTGAAGGCGTCGCCGACCTTCTGCAGCCCGTTGTAGCCCTTGTCGCCGTTGATCCAGACCAGCAGCTTGCCGGCTTCCTGCGCGCTGGCGGCGCCGGCGAAGGCGAAGGACGCGACGATGGCTGCTGCGGCGGCGATCGGCTTGATGGTTGTCGTCATGGTGGCTCCTCAGTCGTTGTCTTGACGGTGTGGGAACGAAAGCGTCGCGGGGCGGGGTGCCGTCAGGCGGCCTCGCGCTGCGGCAGGCGGTACAGGCGCCGGAAGGCGCGGCCCTCGGCGTCGAACAGGTGGCAGTGCGACGGCGGGATGCCCAGCTTCAGCCGGTCGCCGGCGATCGCGGTCGAGCCGCCACCGAGCTCGCAGGTCATGGCCTCGTCGACACCGGCGCAGCTGACGTAGCCGTGCGTCTGGCTGCCCAGCGACTCGACGAAGGTCAGCTCGACCTCGATCGTGTTGTGCTCCGCGCCGAGCTCGAAGTGCTCGGGGCGCACGCCCAGCGTCACCTTGTCGCCCGGCCGCGCGGCGGCGGCGTCGACCTCGGCGCGCAGCACGGCGCCGGACGGCAGGCGCACGCTGGCGCCGCTGGCGTCGGCCGAGACGATCTCGCCGCTGATGAAGTTCATCTTCGGCGAGCCGATGAAGCCGGCGACGAAGAGGTTCACCGGGTACTCGTAGAGCTCCAGCGGCGCGCCGACCTGCTCGACCTTGCCGGTGGACAGCACGACGATGCGGTTGGCCAGCGTCATCGCCTCGACCTGGTCGTGCGTGACGTAGACCATCGTCGTCTTCAGGCTCTCGTGCAGCTTGGCGAACTCGTAGCGCATGCGCACGCGCAGCGCGGCGTCCAGGTTGGACAGCGGCTCGTCGAAGAGGAAGACCTCGGGCTTGCGCACGATCGCGCGGCCGATCGCCACACGCTGGCGCTGGCCGCCGGACAGCGCCTTGGGCTTGCGGTCCAGCAGGTGCTCGATGTTGAGGATCTTCGCCGCACCGTGCACCGCGCGGTCGATCTCGTCCTTCGGCATCTTGGCCAGCTTCAGGCCGAAGGCCATGTTGTCGTACAGCGTCATGTGCGGGTACAGCGCGTACGACTGGAAGACCATCGCGATGCCGCGCTCGGCCGGCGGCACGTCGTTGACGACGCGTCCGCCGATGCGCAACTCGCCCGACGTGATGTCTTCCAGCCCGGCGATCACGCGCAGCAGCGTGGACTTGCCGCAGCCCGAGGGCCCGACGAAGACCATGAACTCGCCGTCGTGGATCTCCAGATTGATGTCGTGAAGCACTTTCGTCTCGCCGAAAGCCTTGTTCACGTTCGTCAACCGGACGTCTGCCACCTCTCGCACCTCCGCCATCGCGCCCCGGATCGGGCTCGACCACCACGACCCTTGCGCTCCTGGCGCATGCCGATGTAGAGAATATACATCGGTGTACCTCGATGAAACCGGGTTTACTCTATTGGTTGGCTTTGTCAATCGTTGCGAATCAAGGACTTAGCGTGATACCCCGCGGGCTGATGTAGGATTGTTACGGCGGCTCGCCCTCGGCCGTGTCGCGGCGGCGCCATGCCGCCCGGGGCCGCGGGGTGCGACACTGGCCGTCTCCAGACATGAGGAGCTTGTCGATGCGTGCGTTCCCGTCCGGCGCCTGGCGCCCGGTGTCCTGCGCGGCCGTGCTGGCCTGCGCCGCCTCGATCGCGTTCGCCCAGGCGCCCGGTGGGCGCAGCGAGCGTTTTCTGCGCGACAGCAGCGCCGACCGCGTGGTGTCGACGGTGCTGGCGGCGACCCACGACTACGTGCGCATCGAGCGCGCCGAACCCGGTGCGGCGCCGTCGCTGCACCCGGCCGTCGTGCCCTCGGAGCAGCTGCGGGCCCTGCTCGTGCCGCTGCGCAACGCCGTCAAGGACGACGAGCTGTTCACCGCCGACGAGCTCGACGTGCTCGCGCCGGCGCTGGCCAAGGCGCTGGCCCAGGCCGAGCCCGGGCAGGACGTCGCGTTCGCGGTCACCGGGCGTCACGGCGGTTTCGGGCCGCTGGTGCCGCGCACCGTGACCACCGGGCGCGTGTTCCGCAGCGCCGACGGCCTGCAGCTGATCGCCGGCATGGTCTGGGCGCCGTTCGAGAGCCAGTACCTGGCGACCGGCGTGCGCGTCGCGTTCGAGCCCGGCCGCCGCGCGGCGCCGGTCGACGCCGGCGTGCGCATCGCCGCGCCCAACGGCCGCAGCGTGCGTGCCGACTGGGTGTCGCTGCTGGTGGCGCCTGCCGCGGCGCC
>NZ_AEWG01000065.1 GCF_000190375.1 Rubrivivax benzoatilyticus JA2 = ATCC BAA-35 | reverse complement strand
ATCGCGGCGAGCACGCGCCGGCGGTCGGGCCGCGGCGGGCACGGGCGGGGGCGGCGAAAGGGCGGGACCGGGTGCATCTCGGGCAAAGGCGGCCCCGGCCGGGAGCACCGGCGTGGGGCGCGGGGCAGTGTAGCCAGGGGGGCGCGTGCGTTCTGCACGAACCGCCCGCGGCAGGCCCCGCTTTCCGGGGGTGGCGCAGCCTGCCACGCCGATGCCGGCCACCGTAGACTGCCGCGGTCCGCAACGAGGGGGTTCGCATGTCCAGATCGTCCAAGTGCGCCGTCGCCGGGGTCTTGCTGCTGGCCGCGGCGGCGGTGTCGGCGCAGAGCTGTCCTGCCGGCCAGACGCGGCTGAACCAGCTTCAGATCCGTGCCCAGATCGCGGGCAACACCTTGTGTGCGGTCAGCGGCGGTGACCGCTGGCAGGAGTTCCATCAGGGCGGCACCACCAACACGTCGGGCGCGCTGATCGACTACAAGAAAGGCCCGAACGACCCGGTGGACCCCAGTACGCCGGTCGGGACCTGGAGCCTGACGGATCGTGGCAGCAACACGCTGCTGGTGCACAACTACGGCCCGTCGGCCACCTACTCCTGGGCGGTCTGCCGTGCCAACGGTGGCACGTACACCCTGGTGTCCGACCAGGCGACGATCACCAGCGTGACCGTCAAGGAAGGCCAGTCCGGCTGCTGACGGCTATCCTGCGGCCGCCTTCGGCGCCCGCTGTCCCCCGCGGCCCCCGGCGGCCCGAATGTCCGACCGTTCCCGTCTGATCGCGGCCTGCGCCGCCTACGCCTTCTTCGTCGTCTACGGCAGCCTGGTGCCGCTGGACTTCGTGCCGCTGGCGCCCGCCGACGCGCTGGCGCGCTTCTCGCGCATCCCCTTCCTCGACCTGGACGTCGCCTCGCGCGCCGACTGGGTGGCCAACGGCGTGCTCTACCTGCCGCTGGGCGTGCTCGCGGCGGCGTCGGCGCGGGCGCTGCGCGGCGGTGGCGCGGCGCCCTGGCTGGCCTTCGTCGTGGTGGCCGCGCTGGCGGTGGCGGTGGAGTTCGCCCAGCTCTTCTTCCCGCCGCGCACGGTGTCGCAGAACGACCTGCTGGCCGAGTTCATCGGCGCCGGGCTGGGCATCGTGCTGGCGCCGCTGGCGCTGGCGGCGGCGGGCCGGCTGCGCGCCGGTCTGGCCGGTGGCCTGCCGGTCTGGGGGCCGCGGCTGCTGGAGCTGTACGCGCTGGCCTGGGTGGCGCTGGCGCTGTTCCCCTACGACCTGCTGCTGTCGCCGGCCGAGCTGGCCGACAAGCTGCGCTCCGGCCAGTGCGGCTGGCTGTTCGCGGCGACCGACCACGCGCCGATGGCGGCGCTGAAGCTGGCCGTGGAGGCGGCGATGGCCGCGCCGCTGGGCTGGCTGCTGGCGCTGCGCTGGCGCGC
>NZ_AEWG01000066.1 GCF_000190375.1 Rubrivivax benzoatilyticus JA2 = ATCC BAA-35 | reverse complement strand
CGGCTGATCAAGCCGTGGCGCTTGAGCACCGAGTTGACCGTGCTCGCTGCGATGCGCACACCTGCGTCGCGAGCCAGGACATGGGCGATCTTGCGGCCACCCCACGCCGGGTGCTCGCCTCGAACGGCCAACACCTGGTCCTGCAGTTCCTGCGCTGTGCGAGATGGCGAATGGCATGGGCGACGGGATCGGTCCTCCAAGTCCTCGCGGCTGAGCCACTTGTAGCCCGTCTTGCGGCTGATCCCGAACCGGCGACACAGCTCACTGACGTTCGCATCCGCTTGGCGGGCCAGACCGACGAACTCCTGTCTCTGATCCTTCACGGTGACTGCGCTCCACGGCAACTTCGTTCTCCGCTGGCTAGGCAGGAAAAAGTGTCACCTATGTCCTCGCACACCTGTCACCGATGTCCGCGGTCCATACAGCCTCCCTCCGAGAGGGAGGCTCCGGTCAGTCCGACGAGCGGTTCTGCGCCTCTCGGGCCTCGCCGAGCACCGACATGCACCGCCAGTTCAGCGCCATCGCCAGTGCGGGATCGGTTCTGCCGCGCTGACCCATGGCCCAAGCGCCGCCGGGGCGGGGAAAGTCCGGCCCCCATCGCTTCAGTTGCAGTCAAGACGCGGTTCAGCCGCGGACAAGCCAGCCGCCTGGGGATCCCTATCTTCTCCCGCAGGCAGCACGAAGAACGGGGGAGACATGGACGCCAAGGGTTCGAGCCGAGGGGGATGGCGCTCACGCGCAGCGTGGATGTTCGCCGGCCTGCTGTTCTGCCTCGCGCCGGGCACACCCGCCCAGGCGCAGTCGCAGACCGCGCCGCTGGCCGCCGCCGTGGCCAGCGCGCCCGCGGTGTTCAGGCCCGAGGCCACGCCGATCGGCGAGAAGGCCTGCCTGGGCTGCCACAGCCAGGAGAACCTGCACTACAGCGACACGCTGCACGCCAAGGCCTTCCGCAGCAACCCGCGCAACGAACGCGAGCGCCAGGTCTGCGAGGCCTGCCACGGCCCGGGCTCGCTGCACGCCAAGGACACCCAGAACAAGGACCTGATCATCGGCTTCACCAAGGGCTGGGACACGCCGGTGGCCAGGCAGAACGAGTCCTGCCTGGGCTGCCACAAGGGCGGCAACCGGCTGCACTGGCCGGGCTCGGTGCACGCCGGCAACCAGCTGGGCTGCGCCGACTGCCACAACCCGATGCAGAAGGTCTCGACCAACAGCCTGCTGGCGCGCAACACGATCAACGAGGTCTGCTCGCGCTGCCACCAGCAGCAGCGTGCCGAGTTCAACAAGCGCTCGCACATGCCGCTGCCCGAGGGCAAGGTGAGCTGCGTCGACTGCCACAACCCGCACGGCAGCACGACCCGCCCGCTGCTCAAGGCCGACAGCACCAACAACGTCTGCTTCAGCTGCCACGCCGAGAAGCGCGGGCCGATGCTCTGGGAGCACGCGCCGGTGCGCGAGAGCTGCACCAACTGCCACAGCCCGCACGGCAGCAACCACGACAAGCTGCTCGTCGCGTCACGGCCGCAGCTGTGCCAGCAGTGCCACAGCCCGTCGGTCGGTCACCCGAACAACTTCTTCCGCGCCAACCAGACCGCCGGTGCCGGCCAGCTGCCCGGCGGCGCCACCAGCCAGCGCATGGTCGGCCGCAGCTGCCAGAACTGCCATGTGCAGATCCACGGCAGCAACCACCCCGCCGGCGCGCGCTTCCAGCGCTGAGCCCTTCATCACCAGGAGTCCGTCCCATGCGTCACACGACCTTGCGCGACCGCCGCGGCCAACGCCGCCTTCTGGGCCTGCTGATCGGCAGCGCGCTCGCGCAGATGGCCGCGGCACCCGCGCGCGCCGATTCCGGCGTCGGCACCGACACCAGCACCGGCAACCTGCTGATGCCCGGCGCCGGGCTGCGTGTCCCGGCACTCGACCCCGACGGCATGGGCGACGGCGGCGTCAAGCGCAACCCGACCGGCCTGCTCAACGCCCAGCCGGCGCTGGTGGCCGAGCCCGCCGAGGGCGAAGGCTGGCGCTGGCGCGGCCAGGTCGAGGGCGGCGGGCTGAAGGTCGACGGCAACGCCGGCGCCGCCAAGTTCCGCGAGTACAAGGACTTCGGCTCCGGGCTGGTGCTCGGCGGCCTGCGCCTGGAAGGCGAGAGCGCCGACGGACGCCACTACCTCGACCTCAGCGCCGCCTCGCTCGGCCGCGACGACGGCTTCGCCGCGCTGACCGCCGGCCGCTACAACGGCTGGCGGCTCAAGCTGTTCTACAACGAGACGCCGCACGTCTTCACCTCCGGCTACCGCAGCCTCTGGGACGGCATCGGCAGCGACCGCCTGACGCTGTCGCGCCTGCCTGCCGGCCCCACGGCCCCGGCAACCGCGGCCAGCACCGACATCGCGATCGGCGAGGACGCGCTGGCCGCACCGCTGCGCACGCTGTCGCTGCTGCGCCAGAAGGGCGGCATGCGGCTGGACCTGCCGCTGGACGAGTCGCTGAAGCTGTTCGCCAGCTTCAGCAGCGAAAAACGCGAGGGCGCGCGCCCCTTCGGCATGGTGATGGGCGGCGGCGGCGGCACCGGCGGCCTGGAGACCGCCGAGCCGATCGACTACGACACCCACGAGGTCCACGCCGGGCTGCAGTGGAACAACGAACGCACCAGCGCCAACGTGCTGCTGTCGGCCTCGCTGTTCCGCAACAACCTCGACACGCTGACCGTCGAGAACCCGCTGTTCGTCGCGCCGGTCAACGGCATCGCCAGCTTCCCGCGCGCGGTCTTCGACCTGCCGCCCGACAACGACTTCTACAACCTCAAGGGCGAGGTCGCGCACGCGATTCCCGAGTTCGCCAACACGCGCCTGACGGGCGTGGTCTCGCTGTCGTCGTCGCGCCAGGACGATGCGCTGATCCCGATGACCCAGTACGCCGGGGCGACGGTCAACGGCGTGGCCGGCGGCGCCTGGGACACGCTGGCCTCGCTGCAGCGCGACAGCGCCGAGCGCCGCATCGACTCGCGGCTGTACGACTTCGGCGTCTCGATGCAGCCGCTGGCCGAGCTCGAACTGAAGGGCAAGCTGCGCCGCTACGAGACGATCGACAAGTCGCCGCAGTACTGGGCGTGCAATCCGCTGACCGGCCAGTGGGGCCGGCTGATCAACGACGGCAGCGGCGCGGTGTTCGCGATCCCCAACGCCACCGCCGGCCAGAACCCGGCCGGCACGCCGGCCACCGCCTACAACACGCTGCTGTGCGACCTGGAGGCGATCAAGGCGCTGGAACTGGTGCCCAGCGCCGGCAACGTCAACATCGGCGCGCCGCAGTACGGCCTGAAGCAGGACAACGCCAGCCTGTCCGGCGACTGGCGGCTGGGCCGCTCGCGCAACCTGAACCTGATGCTCGAGCGCGAGACCGTGCAGCGCGAGAACCGCGAGCGCAAGCGCACCTGGGAGGACCGGCTGAAGGCCGGCTGGGTCGACCGCGCGATGGCCGGCGGCACGCTGCGCGCCTCGGCGGAGTTCGCCCGCCGCCGCGGCAGCACCTACAACGCCGACCCCTACGAGGCCTTCTACAGCTCCTCGCTGGGCCCGCTGCCCAGCGTCAACGGCATCAACGTCGCGAGCTGGATCCACACCAGCGACCTGATGCGCAAGTTCGACCTCGCCGACCGCGACACCGCGACGCTGAACCTGCGCTTCAACCGCGCGCTGAGCGACACGATGGACGTCTCGGTGGCGGCGCTGGCGCGCACGCAGCGCTACCCGGGCTCGTCCTACGGCCGCGGCGGCACGCAGCAGCTGCACTCGCTCAACGGCGACTGGAACTGGCAGCCGACGCCGGTGACCTGGGTCTCGGCGACGGTCGGCCTGCAGCGCAGCCAGATGTCGCAGGCCGGCCTGCAGACCAACGCCTGCGTGCTCGGCAGCACCTATTACTTCTACAGCGACGGCTCGATCAGCACGACCGCGACGCCGACGCCGGCACAGCTGGCCGCCGGCATCACCGTCGTCGGCAACAGCGGCGTCGTCACCGGCGCGAACTTCGAGGAGCTGTGCGGCAGCGCCTCGGACTTCAGCCCGCTGTACCCGAACAGCCGCCGCTGGACCGTGGAGCAGGACGACCACACGCGCTCGGCCGGCCTCGGCCTGCGCCAGGAGTTCGGCCGCTGGCGCTTCGAGGCCCACTACGGCTATGTCAGCGGCCGCACCAGCACCGCCTACACCTACAACGCCGCGGCACTGGGCCTGGTGACCAGCGGCGCACCGACCGAGGCCCAGCTCGCAGCGCTGGCGCTCATCGGCTCGGGGCTGCCCGACCTGCGCTACCGCCAGCACGCGGTGGACCTGAACCTCGTCGTGACGCACACGCCCAAGGTCTACAGCCGCTGGCTGCTGCGCCACGAGATCACCCGCATAGCCGACTGGCACTACGACGGCGTCGCCGAGAACCCGACACCGTCGAACAACCAGCAGACCTACCTCGACACCGGCCCGCAGAGCTACCGCGCGACGATGTTCGGCGTCATGCTGGGGGTGATGTTCTGATGGCGTCGGTGCGCAGTTCCTGGCGGCGCCTGCTGGCCGTCGCGGCGGCCGTCGTCGTGCCGGGCACCGGCCTGGCCGACGGCGCGCCCCCCAGCGTCGAGACCTTGTGCGCCGCCTGCCACGGGCCGGGCGGCAACAGCGTCGTGCCGTTCTTCCCGCGCCTGGCGGGGCAGCAGGCGATCTACCTCGAGAAGCAGCTGCGCGACTTCCTCGCCGGCAAGCGCAAGAACGACGTCATGGCGCCGGTGCTCGAGCACATCCCGGAGGCCGACATCCCGCGCATCGCGGCGTACTACGCGGCGCAGGCGGCGACGCCGAACAAACCCGACAACGAGGCGCTGGTCACGGCCGGCCAGGCGATCTTCAACGACGGCAACACCGGCACCGGCGTGCCGGCCTGCATCGGCTGCCACCAGCCCGGCGGCATGGGCAACGAACGTTTCCCGCGCCTGGCCGGCCAGCACCCGGCCTACGCCGCGGCGCAGCTGAAGGCCTTCAAGACCGGCAGCCGCAGCAACGACAAGGCCAAGGTGATGCGCACGGTGGCCGAACGGCTGAGCGACGACGAGATCGCCGCCGTCGTCGAGTACCTGGCGACGCAGCCATGAACGCGGCCGACACCCGAGGAGAGCGCATGAGGATCCGTCTTGCCGGCCGCCTCGCGCCGCTGGCCTTCGCCTGGGCGAGCCTGGGCAGCCTGCCGCCCGCCATCGCCGCGCCGGCCGGCGCCGGTTCGCCCTCCGACCTGGCGAGCGCCGCCACGGCCTGGGACGCCGAACGTGCCGAGCGCCTGAAGGCCCTGGGCCTGCGCGGCGACCCGGCGCGCGGCGTCGTCGCCTACGAGGTCTGCCAGGGCTGCCACCTGCCGAGCGCGCTCGGCCGCACCGACGGCAGCTACCCGCGGCTGGCCGGCCAGCACGCCACGGTGCTGGTCAAGCAGATGCTCGACATCCGGGCCGGGCGCCGCTTCAGCCCGAAGATGCGCCCGTTCATCGACGAGGCGATGGTCAGCACGCAGGACATCGTCGACATCGCCTCGTACCTGTCGGCCCTGCCCTCGCCGCCGAACAACGGCCGCGGCGCCGGCACCGAGCTGGCCCAGGGCCGCCGGATCTACGAGCGGGAGTGCGCCAGCTGCCACGGTGTCGGCGGCGGCGGCGAGGCGGGCCGGTTCTACCCGCGGCTCAACGGCCAGCACTACGAGTACCTGCTGCGCGAGCTGGTCTACATCCGCGACGGCGTGCGCGGCAACGCCGACCCGCGCATGGTCGAGGCCATCCGGACCTTCTCGTTCAGCGATCTGGCCGCCGTCGCCGACTACGTCTCGCGCCTGCCGAGCGCCCCCTGAGCAAACGTCGCCGCGGCCGCCCTGCGCTCGCGGGGCTGGACGCGCGGGCGGCGTTGCGCAGAATGGCCGGCGAGGCTGGCTGCCGCCGGCCGTGCGAGAGGTGTCGGCCATGCCCGCGACGAAATACGTCTACCTGTTCGGCTCCCGGTGCACCGAAGGCGCCGCCGGAATGAAGAACCTGCTCGGCGGCAAGGGCGCCAACCTCGCCGAGATGTGCCGCCTGGGCATCCCGGTGCCGCCGGGGCTGACGATCAGCACCGAAGCCTGCACCGCCTACACCACGCTCGGCCGCGACCGGGTGCTGGAGATGATCCGCGCCGAGGTGCTGGCCGGCATCGCCGCGATCGAGGCCGAGATGGGCAAACGTTTCGGCGACGCCGCCGACCCGCTGCTGCTGTCGGTGCGCTCCGGCGCACGCGCCTCGATGCCCGGCATGATGGACACCATCCTCAACCTCGGCCTCAACGACGAGGCCGTCGAGGGCCTGGCGCGCAAGGCCGGCAACGAACGTTTCGCCTGGGACTCCTACCGCCGCTTCGTGCAGATGTACGGCGACGTCGTCATGGGCCTGAAGCCCGTGTCGAAGGAAGAGCACGACCCGTTCGAGGTCGTCATCGACATGGTCAAGGAGGCCCGCGGCGTGCAGCTCGACACCGAGCTCGACGCCGCCGACCTGAAGGAGCTGGTCGCGCGCTTCAAGGCGCTGATCCGCGCGCGCATCGGCCGCGAGTTCCCGACCGATCCCTGGGAACAGCTGTGGGGCGCGATCGTCGCCGTCTTCGACAGCTGGAACAACGACCGCGCACGCGTCTACCGCGAGTTGAACGACATCCCCGAGTCCTGGGGCACGGCGGTGAACGTGCAGGCCATGGTCTTCGGCAACCTCGGCGACCACAGCGCCACCGGCGTCGCCTTCACGCGCGACGCCGGCACCGGCGAGGACCTGTTCAACGGCGAGTTCCTCGTCAACGCGCAGGGCGAGGACGTCGTCGCCGGCATCCGCACGCCGCAGCAGGTGTCGCTGGTCGGCTCGCGGCGCTGGGCCGAGCTGGCCCTCGTCTCCGAGGCCGAACGCGCCGAGAAGTACCCCTCGCTCGAGGAGCTGATGCCCGAGCTGTACCGCCAGCTGATCGAGGCCGAGACGCGCCTGGAGAACCACTTCCGCGACATGCAGGACCTGGAGTTCACGATCCAGGAAGGCCGGCTGTGGATGCTGCAGACGCGCAACGGCAAACGCACCGGCGCGGCGATGGTGCGCATCGCGATGGAGATGCTCGAGCAGGGCATGATCGACGAGAAGACGGCGCTCGAGCGGGTCGTGCCCGACCGCCTGAACGACCTGCTGCACCCGATCTTCGACCCGCGTGCGCTGGCCGCGGCGGCCCCGCTGGCGCGCGGCCTGCCGGCCTCGCCGGGCGCGGCCACCGGCCAGATCGTCTTCTTCGCCGACGAAGCCGAGGCCTGGGCCCAGCGCGGCCGCGAGGTGATCCTCGTGCGCCAGGAGACCTCGCCCGAGGACCTGCGCGGCATGAGCGTCGCCAAGGGCATCCTGACGGCGCGCGGCGGCATGACCTCGCACGCCGCGGTCGTCGCACGCGGCATGGGCAAGTGCTGCGTCAGCGGCTGCGGCGCGGTGCACGTCGACCTGAAGGCGCGCACGATGACCATCGACGGCACCGTCTACGCCGAAGGCGAGTGGATCTCGCTGAACGGCTCCACCGGCGAGGTCTACGCCGGGCGCATCGCCACGCGCGACGCCGAGCTGTCGGGCGACTTCGGCAAGCTGATGGCGCTGACCGACAAGTACCGCCGGCTCGAGATCCGCACCAACGCCGACACCCCCGAGGAAGCCGCCATCGCGCGCAGGTTCGGCGCCACCGGCATCGGCCTGTGCCGCACCGAGCACATGTTCTTCGAGGGCGACCGCATCCTCGCGGTGCGCGAGATGATCCTCGCCGACGACGAGGCCGGCCGCCGCAAGGCGCTGGCCAAGCTGCTGCCGATCCAGCGCGGCGACTTCGAGGGCCTGTTCCGCGAGATGGACGGGCTGCCGGTGACGATCCGCCTGCTCGACCCGCCGCTGCACGAGTTCGTGCCGCACGACGACGCCGGCCAGCTGGCGATGGCGCGCGACATGGGCGTGTCGCTGGGCCGCATCAAGCTGCGTGTCGAGGAGCTGCACGAGTTCAACCCGATGCTGGGCCACCGCGGCTGCCGGCTCGGCATCAGCTTCCCCGAGATCACCGAGATGCAGGCGCGCGCGATCTTCGAGGCGGCGCTCAACGCCAAGGCGCGCGGCACCGCGGTGGTGCCCGAGATCATGGTGCCGCTGGTCGGCACGGTGCGCGAGCTCGACCAGCAGGCCGCGGTGATCCGCCGCGTCGCCGAGCAGGTGTTCGCCGAACGCGGCGAGACGCTGCACTGGATGCTGGGCACGATGATCGAGACGCCGCGCGCCGCGCTGATGGCCGACAGCATCGCGCGCAGCGCCGAGTTCTTCTCGTTCGGCACCAACGACCTGACGCAGATGACGATGGGCTTCAGCCGCGACGACGCGGGCAGCTTCCTGCCGCGTTACCTGAAGCTCGGGCTCTACGAGCACGACCCGTTCCGCTCGATCGACCAGAAGGGCGTCGGCCAGCTCGTCGAGATGGCGGTCGCCAAGGGGCGGGCGACGCGGACGGACATCGAGCTCGGCGTCTGCGGCGAACACGGCGGCGACCCGGCCTCGATCGCGTTCTTCCACCGCGCCGGGCTGCGCTACGTGAGCTGCTCGCCGTTCCGCGTGCCGATCGCGCGGCTGGCCGCGGCCCAGGCCGCGATCGCGGCCTGAACCGGGAATGCCGAACAGGCCCCGCCGACAGACTCCCGGCAACCTCACGGGACGGCCAGCGGCCGTTCGTCGAACGGCATGTCGTCCCCCCCGATGCACCGCGCTCCCCTGACCGGCCTGCTCGCGCTTCTGGCGCTGGCCGGCAGCGCCCATGCGGCGGCCGAAGGGCCGGTCTGGACCTACCGCGTGCGCCCCGGCGACACGCTGATCGCGCTGCAGGCGCGGCTGCTCGCGCCGGGCATCGGCTGGCAGGCGCTGCAGCAGCGCAACCAGGTTGCCGAGCCGCGCCGTCTGCCGGTCGGGCGCCCGCTCGAGATCCCCGTGGCCTGGCTGCGCGCGCAGCCGGTGCAGGCCGACGTCCTGTTCGTGCACGGCGAGGTCGAACTGCGCCGCGCCGGCGAGGCGCCGCGGCCGCTGGCCTCCGGTGAACAGGTGGCCGCCGGCGACGAGATCGTCACCGGCGCACGCTCGTCCTCGGCGGTGCTGGGGCTGGACGACGGCTCGCGGCTGCTCGTCGAGCCGGGCAGCCGCCTGCGTGTCGAGGCGCTGGACCGGCGCGGGGCCAGCGCCTACCGCGAATCGCGGCTGAAG
>NZ_AEWG01000067.1 GCF_000190375.1 Rubrivivax benzoatilyticus JA2 = ATCC BAA-35 | reverse complement strand
ACGGTGAGCGCGGCGGCGGCGGCGAGCCACGCGGCGAGGCGGCGTCGCGGCGGCGCGGCGCTGGCGGCGTTGGTGGTGGAAGTGGCGGGTCCGGTCATCGTCAGAAGGTCACGCCGACGCTCAGGTGCAGCCGCACGTTGCCGGTCTCGTGGCCGCGTGCGACGTCGACGCTCAGCGGGCCGATCGGGCTGCGCAGGCGCAGGCCGACGCCGTAACCGACCGCCGGTCGGTATCCCTGCCAGCGATCGGCGGCGCGGCCGGCGTCGACGAAGGCCGCGCCCCAGAGCTGCGGCAGGCGCGCCAGGATCGGCCGGGCGATCTCGGCGCTGGCGGTGGCCATCACCTTGCCGCCGGAGACGATGCCGTTGTCGGTCGGGGCCAGCGAACGGTACTCGTAGCCGCGCACCGAGCCGTCGCCGCCGGCGCGAAACAGCAGCGACTCCGGCGGCAGCACGTCGTCACGCGCGAAGACCTCGCCGGCTTCCAGCCGCAGCGTGCCGTACCAGCGGCCCAGCGGCTGGTAGACGGCCAGCCGGCCCCAGGCGCGCACGAAGGGGCCGGTGCCGCCGGGGTCCGAACGCGCGCGGCCGCCGCCGACCTGGCCCGAGAACACCCAGCCCTCGGTCGGCAGCAGCATGTTGTCGACGCGGCGCCAGACACCCTGGTAGTGCAGGCTCAGCGCGTCGGCGTCGGTGCGTGTGCCGTCGTCGAGGCGGCGCACCGAACGTTCGGCCTCGACGTAGAGCAGGCGGTCGATGCGCGGCGTCTCCTGGGCCCGGCCCAGGCGTGCACGCACCGACGAGACGATGTCGGTCGAGGACTCGATGCGCTCGGCGGCGCCGCCGACGAGGTTGCGGTAGAGCCCGGGCAGCGGGTGGGTGCTCAGCTCGCCGGTCCACGAGCGGCGCACGCGGCCCAGCTCGAAGGTGTTGCGTGCCGTCAGCGCCTGGCCGAAGGCGCGGCGGTGCACGTGCTCGACGGTGCCGCGCGGCCCGACCTCGGAACTGACACCGAGGCCGAAGGTGGCCTCCTGGATCTCGCGTTCGGCCACGCGCACGGTGATCGTCGCCCGGCCGGGGTCCTCGGCGCGGGCGTCGAGCTGCACCGAGGCGGTGGTGAACAGCCCCGAGCGCTGCAGCCGCTCCTGGAAGTCGAGCAGCAGCTTCTCGGTGGCCGGCGTGCCGGCGCGGAAGCCGGCCAGGTTGCGCACCGTGGCCTCGTCCTGGCGCTGCAGCCCGCGGATGCGCAGCTCGCCGGTGCGAAACAGCGGCCCGCTGTCAGCCACCAGTTCGAGGTCGACGCGGTGCGCCGTCGCGTCCACGCGGGCCAGCGTCGACACCCATTCGGCGCGTGCGTAGCCCAGCGCGCGCAGCCGCGCCAGCGCCGAGCGCTTGGCGGCCGCCCACTCCTCGTTGCGGAACGGCTCGCCGGGGTCCAGCGGCCAGTCCTCGCGCAGCGCGGCGTCGCCGTCGACGGCCTCGGCTTCGCCAAGCGCACGCGCCTCGGCCAGCGGGCCGTTGATCTCGATCTTCAGGCCGCGAACCCGGGCCCGCGGGCCGGGCTCGACGCGCACCAGCACCACCGGCGGGTCGCCGGGGTAGCGTTCGATCGTGATCGTCGGCGTGAAGAAGCCTTCGGTCTCGACCAGCGACTGCACCTGCTCCGGGGCGGCGGCAATCAGGCGTTCGACCTCGCGAGCCGAGGGCCGCCGGCCCTGGGCCAGTGCCGGCAGGCGGGCGAGGTCGAGCTGCTGCTCGAGCAGCGCGCGCACGGTCTCGGGGGCCGCCACGCGCAGCACCAGCACCGGCGCCGACTCGGCCGGCTCGGTGGTGGCCTGGGCATCCGGCCGGTCTGCGGGCTCGCGCGCCAGGCCGGCGCAGCCGCCGAGCGCGAGGCAGACGAGCCAGGCCGCCGGCAGCGCCGCGCGCCCGGCGCCGCGGGGCCTGCACGGGGCCGGGCTGCGGAGGCGGCGGCCGCGGGCAGGCAGGACGTTGTCGGGCATTGCCCAATGCTTTCATTGACCGGGCCTGCCTGGCAAGTGCCGGCCGCGTGAGCGCGGGTGATGCCGGCGCCGCGGCCGGCCGGCCGACGGGTGGGGGCTTTGGCCCTGCCCGTAGAGTCGGCTCGCGCCCGGCGTGAGGCGTACCCCCCAAGGAGGATGAACCGCGTGGATTTCTCGTGGACTGCCGCATTGAGCGACCTGGACTTCGGGCGCTGGAACGAACCGCTGCGTTCGGGCCTGCGCATCGTGCTGATCCTGCTGGCCGCCTGGCTGGCGGCGAGGCTGCTGCAGCGCCTGGTGCGGCTGATGAACGCCCGCTTCAGCCAGCGCCTGGAGGGCGACGCGGTGCGGCGCGCCCACACCATCAACCGCGTCGCGCGCTACCTGATCGGCATCGTCGTCGGCGCGCTGGCGGCGATGACGGTGCTGGCCGAGGTCGGCATCTCGCTGGCGCCGATCCTGGGCGCGGCCGGTGTCGTCGGCATCGCCGTCGGCTTCGGCGCGCAGTCGCTGGTCAAGGACTACTTCACCGGCTTCTTCATCCTGTTCGAGGACCAGCTGCGCACCGGCGACGTGGTCGAGATCGCCGGCATCGGCGGCCTCGTCGAGGACATGACGCTGCGCCACGTGCGGCTGCGCGACTACGACGGCAACGTGCACTTCGTGCCCAACAGCCTGATCACGACGGTGACCAACCGCGGCCGCAACTTCGCGTTCTCGGTGGCCGATCTGCGCATCGCCTACCGCGAGGACCTCGACGAGGTCTGCGCCGTGGTGCGCGAGGTCGCCGCCGGGCTGCGGGCCGACGAACGCTTCGCCGCGCGCATCCTCGAGGACCTGGAGATCGCCGGCGTCGAACGCTGGGACGAGAGCGCGGTGACGCTGCGCGTGCGTTTCAAGGTCGCGCCGCTGGCCCAGTGGGAGGTGCGGCGCGAGTTCCTGCGCCGGCTCAAGCGGGCCTTCGACGAGCGCGGCATCGAGATCCCGTACCCGCACCTGACCGTCTACGCCGGCGCCGGCAAGGACGGCGACGCGCCGGCGCTGCCGCTGGGCATCCGCCGCCAGCGTGCGCCGGATGCGGCCAATGCCTGAACCTGGAGGTCCTCGATGAGCGAATCCCACCGCATCGGTCTGGTCGTCGGCAGCCTGCGTCGCGACTCCTTCAACCGCCGCCTGGCGCAGGCGCTGGCGACGATGGCGCCCGCGCCCTGGCAGCTGGAGATCGTCGAGATCGGCGACCTGCCGCTGTACGACCAGGACGACGACGCCTCTCCCGCCGAGGCCGTGCGCCGTTTCAAGGCCCGGATCGCCGCGTGCCGAGGCGTGATCTTCGTGACGCCGGAATACAACCGTTCGATCCCGGGCGTGCTGAAGAACGCGCTGGATCACGCGTCGCGGCCCTACGGCCAGAGCGTCTGGGCCGGCAGGCCGGCCGGTGTCGTCGGCGTGTCGATCGGCGCCATCGGCACGGCGCTGGCGCAGCAGCACCTGCGCAACGTGCTCGCCTACCTGGCGATGCCGACGCTGACCCAGCCCGAGGTCTATCTGCAGGCCAGGGACGGGTTCTTCGCCGTCGACGGCAGCCTGGCGGACGAGCGCACGCGGCGTTTCGTCCAGGGCTGGCTCGACGCCTTCCTGGCCTGGGTGGAGCGTCAGGCGCCGGCCTGACGCGCGGCGCGGCGTGATCGCCGGATGTGCGCCGTTTTTCGCGCTCTTTTGAACGCGCTGGTGCCGACGGCTTCCGCGCAGGACGCGGCCGCGAGACACTCGCGCCGCCGGCTCGGGCAGTCGCCCGGGCCGTGAGCCGGCCGCCGCGAGGCGGCCGATGGGCAAACCCGGCGAAAGCCGGGGACGCAAAGCTTCCGGGCTACGGGCGGCAACGCCTACGCCAGCGGGGTTGCCGTCACGGGCCGTCGCCCGGGTGTCAGGCCGCGCCTTTGTGTCCCGAACGTCACGAGCGGCCGATGCAGCGACCCGTCTCTCCCCGAACGATCATCCTGCGCGGCCTGGCCGTGGGCCTGCTGGCGGCAGGCGCCGGCGGCGCCTGGGCCCAGGACGTCGGCCGCATCGTCGTGCGCTACAAGCCGGTGGTGCAGGCCGCCGGCGTGTCGCCCGATGCGATGGCCGCGACGATGTCCCAGCGTGCCAGCTCGATGGCCACGCGCGCCGGCGTGCGGCTGAAGACCTTGCGCACGACGGGCTCCAGCGCCGCGGTCTACGAGACCCGCGACGCCGTCGACGCACACGAGCTGCGCGCGATGGCGCTGCGCATGGCACGGGACCCGGCAGTGCTGTCGGCCGAGCCCGACGTGCGCGTCGCGGCGACGAGCAACGACACCTACTTCTCGATGCAGTGGGCGCTGGGCTCGCCTGCGGCCAAGGCCGGCGCCGGCAACTTCGTCGCCGCCTGGCCGTACACGACCGGCAACGATGTCGTCGTCGCGGTGCTCGACACCGGCATGACGGCGCATCCGGACCTGCAGAGCCGCCAGTTCGCCGGCTACGACTTCGTCTCCGACACCACGACCGGCGCCGACGGCGGCGGCCGCGACGCCGACCCCACCGACCCCGGCGACGCCTGCCCCAGCAGCGGCAGCGCGAGCAGCTGGCACGGCACCGCGGTGGCCTCGCAGATCGCGGCCATCGCCGACAACGGCTACGGCATCGCCGGCGCCGCGCCGGGTGCGCGCATCCAGCAGGTGCGTGTGCTCGGCCAGTGCGGCGGCTGGCTGTCCGACACCTCGGACGCGATCGCCTGGCTGGCCGGGCGCAGCTTTGCCGGCATCCCGGCACCGTCGGTGCGGCCCAAGGTCATCAACCTGAGCCTGGGTGGCGGCACCAGCTGCCCGAGCTACATGCAGGACGCGATCAACCTGGCCAACGCGGCCGGGATCGTCGTCATCGCCGCCGCCGGCAACGACGGCGCGGCGACGATCAACGCGCCGGCCAGCTGCAGCGGCGTCATCGCGGTGGCCGCGGCCACGGCCACCGGCGACCTGGCGAGCTACTCGAACTACTCGTCGCAGGTGGCGATCACCGCGCCGGGCGGCGGCCAGTGCCGCCAGGCCACCGCCGGCTGCGACACGACGCCGACGATCGCCTCGGGCGTCGATGGCAGCAGCAGCTTCGTCGGCTACACGCCGGCGCGCTACTTCGCCGGCACCTCGGCGGCGACGCCGCACGTCTCGGCCGCCGCGGCGCTGCTGCTGGCCTACACGCCGTCGCTGACGCCGGCGCAGGTGCGCTCGGCGCTGCTGTCGGGCGCGCGGCCGTTCCCGGCGGGCACCTTCTGCACCACCGCCGGCCGCTGCGGCTCCGGCCTGCTGGACGCCTCGCGTTCGCTGGCGACGCTGGCCGCGCCGCTGGTGACGATCACGCCGACGGCCGGCGTCACGACCGGCAGCAACGGCGTGCAGGCCGGCCTGGTGGCCCGTGGCGCGTCGGCGACGCTGAAGGCCGCGGTGTCGTCGGGAAGCGGCTACAGCTACGCCTGGCAGCAGGCCAGCGGGAGCGCGGCGACGATCGTCTCCGGCCGCACGGCCGACACGCTGGTCTTCACCGCGCCGGCTTCCGCCGGGCTGATCTCGTTCGCCGTGACCGCGACCTCGCCGTCGGGCGTGACGGCGCGCAACACCGTTTCGCTGCGCGTCAACAGCGCCCCCGACACGCTGCCGGCCTCGCTGCCCGAAGCGATGGCCGGCACCGCCTACTCGAAGCCGCTGCCGACGACCGACGGCGACGGCGACACGCTGAGCTTCGCGCTGGTCTCCGGCCCGAGCGGGCTGACGGTGTCCTCGGCCGGCGTCGTGAACTGGAGCGCGCCGGTGCTGGGCAGCCACTCGCTGACGGTCGCCGCGCGTGATCCCTTCGGCCAGACGAGCCAGCGCGCCATCTCGCTGACCGTCAAGTCCCAGAAGGTCGCGCTGCCGGTCGTGCCGGGCGGCACGTTCAGCGCCCGTGTCGGCACGGCCTTCAGCGCCGCCACCGGCGTCACCGGGCCGTCGGGCGTGGCGATCCGCTACACGCTCGCCGGCCAGCCCGCGGGGATGACGATCAGCAGCGCCGGCGTGCTGAGCTGGCCGGCCCCGGTGGCCGGCAGCTACGGCATCCGCGTCACGGCGACGAACGCCGGCGGCTCGGCCTCGGGCGTCTACGCGCTGACCGTCAAGCCGGCCAACCGCGCGCCGGTCGTCACGGCCAAGAGCTACACCGCCGTGGCCGGCACCCGATGGACCGGCCAGGTGACGGCCAGCGACGCCGACGGCGATGCGCTGCGCTACGAGCTGATCTCGGGCGTGCCGTCGGGCATGACGATCGGCAGCACCGGCCTGATGAGCTGGGCGGCGCCGGTCGCCGGCAGCTACAAGGTCGGCGTGCGTGCCACCGATCCGTCCGGTGCGTCCTCGGTGGCGACGATGACCCTCGTCGTCAGCAAGCCCAACAGCGCGCCGACGGTGGGCAGCCTCAGCATCACGACGACGGCCAACCTCGCCTTCTCCGTCCAGCTGCTGGCGCGTGACGCCGACGGCGACGCGCTGAGCTTCGCGTTCAGCGGCAGCGTGCCGGCCGGCCTGACGCTGAGCGCGGCCGGCCGCCTGAGCTGGGCCAAGCCGGTGCGCGGCAACTGGGCGGTGACGGTGCGCGTCGCCGATGCGCGCGGCGCGGCAACCACGACGACGGTGAAGATCGTCGTCAACTGATCGCGGCGTGCGGCGGCCGCCGTCCGGGGCTCAGGCGCCCGCGCGGAAGACGATCGCCGCATGGCCCGGCAGCCGGCCCGGCGTGCGTGTCGGCGTGCTGCACAGCACCTCGGTCCAGCCTTCGGGCACGGCGATGGCCTGCTCGTCGGGCCCGAGGTTCAGCCAGGTCAGCGTGCGCGGTGCGGCCAGGCGCACGAGCTTCGTCGCCGCGTCGCCGGCGACCTGCACGGCGCCGCGTTCGCGTGGGCCCAGGTCCCCGGCGCGCTTCAGGGCGATCAGCGTGCGGTAGCGCTCCAGCACGAAGCGGCCCTTGGGTGTCGCGGCGCGCTGCCAGCGCAGCTTGGCGGCGAGGAAGGTCGAACGCGCGTGCGGGTTGGGCGGGTCGAACCCCGGCACGAAGCCGTTCTCGGCACGGCGCCCGGCACGCACGCCGCGCACGACGCGGCGGTCGCCGAAGTCCTCGAAGAACAGGAAGGGCGCCGTCTCGCCCCATTCCTCGCCCATGAACAGCATCGGGACGAAAGGGCTGGCGAACATCGCCACTGCGGCCAGCAGCGCGCGCTCGGGGCCGACCAGCGCCGCCAGGCGTTCGCCGCCGGGGCGGTTGCCGACCTGATCATGGTTCTGCACGTGCACGACGTGTTCACGCGGCAGCGTCGACGCCGGGTCGCTGCCGGTGAAGTGGCGGCGAAAGCGGTCCAGCCGCGTGCCGTCGAGCACCCAGCCGCGCGCCAGCGCCGTGACCACGTCCTCGAAGCGGCCGAAGCTCGCGTAGTGGCGCCAGCGTTCGCCGGTCAGCCAGGCCACCAGCGCGTGGTTCAGGTCGTCGTTCCACTGCGCGTCGCAGCCCAGGCCGTCGGCGGCGGTGACGCGCGCGTTGTTGCGCAGGTGCTCGGCGATGGTCAGCACGGTGCGGCGCTGGCGCCGGCCGATCTCGCGCGCCAGCTCGCTCAGCTCGCGCACGATGGGCACCGGGCTGTTGTCGTGGATCTCCGAGGCCGCGTCCAGGCGCACGCCGTCGAAGCCGACGTCCTCGATCCAGAAACGCAGGTTCTCGGCGAAGTACTCGCGCACGCCGTAGGCGTACTCGCCATCGAAGTTGATCGCCGCGCCCCAGGGCGTGGCCGCGGCGCGCGTGTAGGGCGCGAACTGGCCGCTGTAGTTGCCTTCGGGCCCGAAGTGGTTGTAGACGGCGTCCAGCAGCACCGCGATGCCCAGCGCGTGCGCCTGCTCGATGAACTGCCGCAGCTCGGCCCACGAGCCGTAGGCTGCGTGCAGCGCGAACGGCTGCACGCCGTCGTAGCCCCAGTTGCGTTCGCCGGGGAAGGCCGCCAGCGGCATCAGCTCGACGACGTTGACGCCCAGGGCCGCCAGATGGCCCAGGCGCCGGGTGGCTGCCGCCAGCGTGCCTTCGGGCGTGAAGGTGCCGACGTGCAGCTCGTAGATCACCGCGTCCTCGATCTCGACGCCGCGCCAGCCGGGGCTGGCCGCCGGCACGATGTCGACGACCTCGCTCGGCCCGTGCACGCCGTCGGGCTGGCGGCGCGAAGCCGGGTCGGGCCAGGCGGCGCCGTCGACCTCGACGCGGTAGCGCGTGCCGGCCG
Source organism: Rubrivivax benzoatilyticus JA2 = ATCC BAA-35 (assembly GCF_000190375.1). Classification (GTDB taxonomy): domain Bacteria; phylum Pseudomonadota; class Gammaproteobacteria; order Burkholderiales; family Burkholderiaceae_C; genus Rubrivivax; species Rubrivivax benzoatilyticus. Next base: position 10,931 of record NZ_AEWG01000067.1, on the reverse strand, counting down.
GCAGCGCCTCGGTGGCCGCGCTCCAGTAGCCCAGCGCGTCGCTGTGCAGCACCAGCGGCGCGCGGCCGTCGTCGAAGACGATGCGCAGCGCCAGCTTCTCCGGCGCGAAGACACGGAAGGCCGAACGGCCGTCGGCCAGCCGGTGGTGGCCCAGGCGGCCGAGCGGCGGGAATGTCATCGTGCGTCCTGCACTGGAACTTCTCGCCGCAGGCTGCACGCAGCGGCCAGCCCCTCGGGGACCGAGCGCCGCAGGCGCTCAGGGGGAGCGGCGTAGGCAAGCGTGCCGAACCCGATCCGGGTCGCCCGGTCGGGCTCGGAGCCCCCTTGGGGGGCGGCCGCCAGGCGGCCGGGGGCCGTCATAACCGGTCGTAGAGCTGGGCCATGCGGTGCAGCCTCGTTGCGGCTTCGGAGGGCACGTCGCTCCAGACGAAGCGCCAGCCCCAGTTGCCGCGGCCGGTGCCGGGGAAGTTCATCCGGTGGCGGCCGTCCAGGCCCATCACGTCCTGCATCGGGTAGATCGCGGTGTCGGCGATGCTGGCGCAGGCGCAGCGGATCAGGTCCCAGTGTGGCGTGCGGCCGTCGGTGGCCAGGTACTCGCGCAGGTGGTTGCGCGAGGCCTCGCTGGCGCTGGCGTACCAGCCGACGGTCGTGTCGTTGTCGTGCGTGCCGGTGTAGACGACGGTGTCGGGCTCGTAGCGGTGCGGCAGGAAGCGCCGCTCGGCGTTGATGTCCTCGCCCCAGGCGAACTGCAGGATGCGCATGCCGGGGAAGGCGAAACGCTTGCGCAGCGCGTCGACGTCGGGCGTGATGACACCCAGGTCCTCGGCGATGACCGGCAGCTCGCCCAGCGCCGCGGCGATGGCCTCGAACAGCGCCTCGCCCGGTGCCGGCACCCAGCGGCCGTTGACCGCTGTCGGCTCGCTGGCCGGGATCTCCCAGTAGGCCGCGAAGCCGCGGAAGTGGTCGATGCGCAGCAGGTCGACGAGCTCGAAGCCGCGTTTGATGCGCTGGATCCACCAGGCGAAGCCTTCGGCAGCGTGCGCCTCCCAGCGGTACAGCGGGTTGCCCCAGCGCTGGCCGGTGGCCGAGAAGCCGTCGGGCGGCACGCCGGCGATGACGCTGGGCTCGCCGCGTTCATCGAGGATGAACAGCTCCGGCCGCGCCCAGACCTCGGCGCTGTGGTGGGCGATGAAGATCGGCGCGTCGCCGACGATCTGCACGCCGCGGGTGTGGGCGTAGGCGCGCAGCCGGCCCCACTGGCGGAAGAAGCGCCACTGGCAGAAGGTCCAGAAGTCCACGCGTTCGCCGTGCTGCTGGCGCGCCGCGGCCAGGGCCTTCTTCTCGCGCCGCGCCAGCGGCGCCGGCCACTCGGTCCAGCGGCCCGGGTGGGTTTCGGCCAGCGCCATGAACAGCGCGTAGTCGTCCAGCCAGTCGGCGTGGGCGGCCTTGAAGTCGGCCAGGTCGGCGCGGTCGGCGGCGCTCGCCGAGGCGGCGAAACGGCCCGCGGCGCGCGCCAGCCGGTCCATTCGGAACGGCACGACGGCCTCGAAGTTCACCTGGTGCTCGTCAGCGCCGGGCGGCGGCGCCAGCTCGCCCGGCTCCAGCCAGCCGTGCTGCGCGAGGTCGTCGAGGTCGACGAGCAGCACGTTGCCGGCGAAGGCCGAGCTGCTCATGTACGGCGAGTTGCCCGGGCCGATGCCGCCCAGCGGCAGGATCTGCCAGAGCTTCTGGCCGCCGACGGCCAGCCAGTCGACGAAGTGGTAGGCGCCGGCGCCGAAGTCGCCCGAGCCGTGCGGGCCGGGCAGGGAAGTGGGGTGCAGCAGCACGCCGCTGCGACGGGGAAAACGCATGGAGAGAGGTCTCAGGTGATGACGTCCGGCGCTTCGCGGCCGGTCCACGCCGGGATGCCCGCGATGTCGCGGGCCAGGGTGATCAGCGGCGCCAGCGCCGCCTGCGGATCGAGCCCGTGGCGTGCCGGGTCGGGCTCGTACTGTTCGATGTAGACGCGCAGCGTCGCGCCGCTGGTGCCGGTGCCCGACATCCGGTAGACGATGCGCGAGCCGTCGCCGAAACCGATGCGCAGGCCCTGGTGGCGCGAGACGCTGCCGTCGACCGGGTCGGTGTAGGCGAAGTCGTCGGCGAGCACGATGCGGCGGCCGGCGATCGTCAGCCCGGGCAGGCGCGGCAGGCGATCGGACAGCGCGTCGAGCAGGCCGTGCACGGCCTCGACCTCGACGTCCTCGTAGTCGTGGCGGGTGTAGTAGTGGCGGCCGTAGGTGGCCCAGTGCGCCTCGGCGATCTCGCGCACGCTCTGGCGACGCTTGGCGAGGATGCTCAGCCACAGCAGCACGGCCCAGACGCCGTCCTTCTCGCGCACGTGGTCGCTGCCGGTGCCGGCGCTCTCCTCGCCGCACAGCGTGATGCGGCCGGCGTCGAGCAGGTTGCCGAAGAACTTCCAGCCGGTGGGCGTCTCGTGGCAGGGGATGCCCAGCGCCTGGGCGACACGGTCGACGGCGGCGCTGGTCGGCATCGAGCGCGCGACGCCGGCCAGGCCCTGGGCGTAGGCCGGTGCGCAGCGCGCGTTGGCCGCCAGCATCGCCAGCGAGTCCGACGGCGAGACGAAGATGCCGCGGCCGATGATCAGGTTGCGGTCGCCGTCGCCGTCGGAGGCGGCGCCGAGGTCGGGCGCGTCGGCGCCCATCATCTCGTCGTACAGCGCCTTGGCGTGCACGAGGTTGGGGTCGGGGTGGCGGCCGCCGAAGTCGGGCAGCGGCGTGCCGTGGATCACCGTGCCGGCCGGCGCGCCGAGTTCACGTTCAAAGATCGCGTGCGCGTACGGCCCGGTGACGGCGTGCATCGCGTCGAAGCGCAGCCGGAAGCCGCCGGCGAACAAGGCGCGCAGCGCGTCGAAGTCGAACAGGCGCTGCATCAGTGCCAGGTAGTCGGCCACCGGGTCGACGACCTCGACGGCCAGCGAACCCAGCGTGCGCGTGCCAGGGGTGTCGAGGTCGAGGTCGTCGGCGTCGACCGTCAGGTATTCGGTGATCGCCAGCGTGCGGGCGTGGATCGTGTCGGTGACGCGCTCGGGCGCCGGGCCGCCGTTGGCGGTGTTGAACTTGATGCCGAAGTCGCCGTCGGGCCCTCCGGGGTTGTGGCTGGCCGACAGGATCAGGCCGCCGAAAGCCTGGTGGGCGCGGATCACGCAGGACGCCGCCGGCGTCGACAGGATGCCGCCGGCACCGACGACGACGCGGGCGAAGCCGTTGGCCGCGGCCATGCGGATCACCGTCTGGATCGCCTCGCGGTTGTGGAAGCGGCCGTCGCCGCCGACGACCAGCGTCAGCCCGGCGAAGCCCGTGGGCGGGCGCACGGCGTCGAACACCGACTGCACGAAGTTCTCGACGTAGTGCGGGCGGGCGAATTCGGCGACCTTCTTGCGCAGGCCGCTGGTGCCGGGCTTCATGCCGGCGATCGGGGTCGTGGGGACGCGCGTGACGAACATGGCGGGCAGGGTGGACGTGGTGCGTGAGCGTAACGCGGCGCAGGCCATCCGCCGTGACAGCCCCCCGACGAACCCCGATCGGGAGGGGATGCGGTGCCGCTGCGGGGGCTTGCCGTCCCCCGTTGGTGCCGAGCGGCGACACGCCGCGCGGCTTGAGCACGAAGTGAAGGGCTTGTCGCCCGTTCTTGCACCGATCGCAGGCGGGCCTGCTGCGCCATCCTAACGGCCGATCTCCTGCCACCCGGCCCCGCCCCGATGACCGCACTTGCCGCCCGCCGTCTCTACGTCCTCGACCTCGCCCGCCGCCTCGGCGACATGGACTGCGGGGAGGCCTTGCTGCACCCGCTGGAGTACCGCGTGATCGCCCGCCGCCTGAAGCAGGCGCTGGCCGGGTTGCCCGAGGTGCTGCTGGTCGGAGTCGCGCCGGACGAACTGGCGGCGCTGATCCCGCTGCTCGAGGCGCGCCACTTCGACGAGCACGGCGTGCTGCGCGGCGAGCACGCCGAGTCCAGCCGCGCCGAAGCCCGCGCGCTGATGCGGCGCCTGGGCTGCCGCTGCCGCTGAGGCTTCCGGCCGGCGGCGTCCACCGCCCGCGCATTCGTTCGCAGGAACGTCGCATTCAGGGTTTCCACGATTCGGGAATGCCCTAATGCGACAATGACATTTCCGCGCGAGTTGTCGTTGCGGGGAGATGTCAGTGAATTCGAACAGCGCTAATCGACCCTTTTACCGTTCCCTGTACGTACAAGTACTTATTGCAATTGCCGTTGGCATCACATTAGGCCACTTCTGGCCGGAAACCGGTGCCGCGATGAAGCCGCTGGGCGACGGCTTCATCAAGCTGATCAAGATGATCATCGCGCCGATCATCTTCTGCACCGTCGTCGTCGGCATCGCCGGCATGGAAGACATGAAGCAGGTCGGCCGCACCGGTGGCCTGGCCCTGCTGTACTTCGAGATCGTCAGCTCGATCGCGCTGGTCATCGGCCTGGTCATCATCAACATCGTGCAGCCCGGCGTCGGCATGCACGTCGACCCGGCGACGCTGAACACCGCGGCCGTGGCGGCCTACACCGGCCCCGGCAAGATGGAGGGCACGGTCGACTTCCTGCTGCACGTGATCCCGACCACCGTCGTCGACGCCTTCGCCAAGGGCGAGATCCTGCAGGTGCTGTTCTTCTCGGTGCTGTTCGGCTTCGCGCTGCACCGTTTCGGCGGCCGCGGCTCGATGGTCTTCGAGTTCATCGAGAAGACCAGCCACGTGCTGTTCGGCATCGTCGGCATCATCATGAAGGTCGCGCCGATCGGCGCGTTCGGCGCGATGGCGTTCACGATCGGCAAGTACGGCATCGGCACGCTGGCCTCGCTGGGCGCGCTGATGGCCACCTTCTACGCCACCTGCCTGCTGTTCATCTTCGTCGTGCTCGGCGCCATCGCGCGCGCGCACGGCTTCTCGGTCTGGAAGTTCTGCCGCTACATCAAGGAAGAGCTGCTGATCGTGCTCGGCACCTCGTCGTCGGAGTCGGTGCTGCCGCGCATGATGGCCAAGCTGGAGAACCTGGGCGCGCGCAAGTCGGTGGTCGGCCTGGTGATCCCGACGGGCTACTCGTTCAACCTCGACGGCACCTCGATCTACCTGACGATGGCCGCGGTCTTCATCGCCCAGGCCACCGACACGCCGATGACGCTGACCCAGCAGCTGACGCTGCTGCTGGTGCTGCTGCTGACCTCCAAGGGCGCCGCCGGCGTCACCGGCAGCGGCTTCATCGTGCTGGCGGCCACGCTGTCGGCCGTCGGCCACGTGCCGGTCGCCGGGCTGGCGCTGATCCTCGGCATCGACCGTTTCATGTCCGAGGCGCGTGCGCTGACCAACCTGATCGGCAACGGCGTCGCGACGCTGGTCGTCGCCAAGTGGACCGGCGGCCTGGACGGCGAACGCATGCGCCGCCAACTCGACGGCGAGACCGTGGCCCAGGCGCAGCAGCCCGAGGCCGTGCTCGACGCCGTCGACGAGCACATGGCCGTGCCGCCGTCGGCCCGTCCGGCGCAGCGCTGAGGCCCCGGGCCGGCGGCGCTACAGTGGTGCCGCCGGCCCGCCATGAAACGCCTTCACCGCCCCGCTGTCGCCGCCGCGCTCGCCGGCGCGGCGGGCTGCATGGCGGTCGGCGTGTCCGCGCAGACGCTGCTGACGCCGGGCTACCGCGTGACGATCGAGCCGCGCTGCCCGGAGGGCGAGGTCGCGTGCACCGAGGTCGGCTACCACGGTGTCAGCCGCCGCAGCGGGCTGGGCATCACGCTGGACGGCCGCGCGCTGCACACGCGCTGCGCCGACGGCGTCACGCCCTGCCGCTTCATCGGCTGGGAGTTCCGCAACGGCGACACCGTCTACCGCGTCTCCGAGTCGGGCGAGCTGCTGGTCACGCGCGGCGAGCGCGTGCTGGTGCACCAGCGCGGCCGCTGGCAGCCCTGAACGGCCGCCGCTGACACACGGCCGACACACGGGCCGCCCACAATGCCGGCATCGGCGTGCGAAACCGGTCGCGACACTGGGCGACTCACGGGAACCCGTCACCCGGCATGGCCGATGCCAACACCGACGCCTCGCCACATCCTGTGGCGGGGCGTTTTCACGTCGGTGCGGCTGGCGCCGGCTCAGGCCGCGCTGGCGTGCGCGACCCGGGGGCCGCAGCCCTCGTCGAGCAGGCGCTCGAAGTCTTCGCGCGGCAGCGGCCGCGAGAACAGATAGCCCTGCTGCAGCGTGCAGCCCCGCGCCTTCAGGAAGGCCGACTGCGCCGGCGTCTCCACGCCCTCGGCCACGACCTGCAGGCCGAGCTCCTTGCCCAGCGTGATGATCGCCACGGCCAGCGCCGCGTCGGGGCCGCCTTGCGCGACGTCGGTGACGAAGGCGCGGTCGATCTTCAGCTCGCTCATCGGCAGGCGCTTGAGGTGGCTCAGCGACGAGTAGCCGGTGCCGAAGTCGTCCAGCGAGAGCCCGAAGCCGCGCGCCTTCAGCTCGCCCAGCACCTCGATGGCCGCGTCCACGTCGTGCATCAGCATCGTCTCGGTGAGTTCCAGCACCAGGCTGGACGGGGCCAGACCGTGGGCGCGCATCAGCTCGCCCAGGCGGCCGGGCAGCCGGCGGTCGGCGAGGCTGCTGGCCGGCAGGTTGACCGACAGCGGCAGCGGCCGGCGGCCGGCATCGGCCCAGCGGCGCAGGCTGCTGCACGCGGCCTGCAGCACCTGCTCGGTCAGCGCCAGGATCAGCCCGATCTCCTCGGCCAGCGGGATGAAGCGCCCCGGCTCGACGAGGCCGCGTCCGGGGTGCTGCCAGCGCACCAGGGCCTCGGCGCCGACGATGCGCCCGCTGCGCACGTCGACCTTGGGCTGGTAGTGCAGCACGAACTGGCCGGCCTCCAGGGCCTGGCGCAGCTCGGCTTCCAGCAGCGCCCGCGCGCGCGAGCGGGCGTTGAGCTCGGCGTCGAAGAACGCGTGCTGCGCACCGCCGGCCGCCCGTGCCGCGCGGGCCGCCAGCTCGGCGCAGCGCATCAGGCCGGCCACGTCCTGCGCGTCGCCGGGAAACATCGCGATGCCGACGCTGGCCGACAGCAGCAGCGGCTGCGCCGGCGGCGCGCCGTCGACCTCGATGGCCTGGCCGATCACCGCCTGCAGCCGCTGCGCCACCGCCGAGGCGCGCTGCTGGCTGTCCAGATCGGTGACGAGCACCGAGAAGGCGTTGTCACCCAGGCGCGCCACGACGCCGGACTCGTCGCCTGCCGTGCCGACGGCGGCGAGGTCGCCGCCGCGGATCGTCGTGCGCACGCGCTGGGCGACGACGTTCAGCACCGCGTCGCCCTGGCCTCGGCCGTAGACGTCGGTGACGCTGCCGAAGCGGTCGATCTGGGCGTGCAGCACGGCGCAGCCGGTGCCGGTGCGGCGCGCGCGCTCCAGCGCCGCGACGGCCAGCTCCCCGAACAGGCGGCGGTTGGGCAGGCCGGTGATCTCGTCGTAGTGCGCCAGCAGCTGGGCCCGCAGCTCGGCGGCGGCGCGCGAGTCGTCGAGCGCGGCGCGTGCCATGAACTCGCGTCGCAGCACGTACTCGCGCCACCAGCCGATGCCAGCGGCCAGCACGAAGACCGTCAGCACGTGGTAGGTGCCGTACGCCGCCTCGGGCTCCGGCAGGCCGGCGTGCTGCCACAGCGCGTACTCGAAGGCCGCCAGGATCAGCAGGCCCGAGACCAGCGCGTGGCGGAACTGCACGCCCAGCACGACGAAGCAATAGAACTGCAGGAAGGTGAAGTTGAGCACCCCGACCCAGGACGTCAGCCCGGCGCCGCCTTCGGCGTCCAGGCGCACCAGCATCAGGAACAGGCACAGCGCCGCGCTGACGATGAAGCCGGCCATCACCGGCTGCCAGTGGCGGCGCCAGCGCGGCTGCAGCGAGTAGCCGAGCCCGGCCAGCAGCACCGGCACGGCCAGCGTCAGGCGCAGCAGGTTGGCGCCGCCGCCGTGGTGCACGACGAGGTCGACGAGGTAGTCGCCGATGACCAGCACCAGGCCCAGCACCAGGCTGGCCTGGGCGAAGCGGAAGTAATAGGCGACGTAGTGGCGCACGAAGCGCTGCTCGAAGACCGGATCGGCGAAACGCAGCAGCAGCCGCAACGGCAGGGCATGGGCCCGGCCGCTGGCCGTGCCGGCGCCGGGCGGGGCATCGGGGGCGTTCATCGGTTGGGTGCGGGGCGGCGCAGAAGAGGGGCCCGGCGCGGCACCCTCGGCGCCCGGCGACCCCGGATCATCCTGTGCGGCACGCCGCTCGGCACGGCGCGGCCCCGCGCGCGCCGCGGGGCGCAGTGACTTCTGCACGGGATCGGCCGGCCGGGCGGCACGGCCGCGGCGGCCGGCGCCGCGTGCTCAGCAGGCCTCGGTGGGGCTGTCCGCGGTTGCGCGCGGCTCGGACGTCATGACGGCCGGGGCCGGTTCGAGCGGGCCCAGCGGCGGGATCACCAGCGTCGTGTACTCGGCATACCGCGCGTCGGGCAGGTCGCGCAAGGCCAGGCGTTCGATGCGCGGCTGCTCGATCGGCAGCCACGCCGCCTCGTACAGGATGACCTCGTGCTCCGGCGGATACCAGCACAGCAGCCGGTCCACCAGCGCCTTCAGCCCGTCGCGCTCGGCGTGGAAACGCGTGCAGCTCAGGTCGCCGGCCAGGGCCACCTGCCACAGCAGCACCAGGCCGGCGCTGTCGAGCTGGCGGTCGTAGACCATCAGATGGGTGGCCTCCATCGACTGCACGCCACGCCGGCCCGGGTCCAGCCCGAGGTCCGCGTACAGGCAGGCCTCGGCCGAGATGCCCGGCTCCATGCGCGCCGGGATGCCTTCGGCACGCGCCTGGCGCACCACGCGATGCGGCACGTCGGCGAACACGCCCGGGTGGCCGTAGAACACCGCGCAGACGCGCCGGCCGGCACGAACCTCGGCCATGATCCGGTCGTCGATCTCGCGGTAGGTCTCGCGCCGGTCCTTGCCGGGGGCGTAGTGCACGCCGAGGTTGATCGCGTCCGGACGGAAACTGCAGATCATCGCCAGCGCGACCGGATTCACCAGGCAGAACACGACCTCGGCCTCGCGGATCTCGGACAGGCAGCGCTCGCTGGCGTGGCGGCCGAAATCGATGCCGCTGCCCACCACCACCAGGCCGGCCTGCCGGCTCTTGGGGGGCTCGTCGCTGCCGGCACGCACGATGCGGTTGCGCCCGCTGTGCTTGGCGCGATACAGGGCTTGGTCGGCCTCGTGCACCAGCTGTTCCAAGGTCTCGATGCCCTCGCCGGCTTCGCAGACGCCGGAGCTGATGCTGAAGTGCACGGTCTTGCCGAACACCTCGATCGGCTCGATGCGCTCGCGCAGTTGCCGCAGCAGCGCCTCGGCCTGCGCCGCGTCGTCCTTCAGCAGGATCGTGAACTCGTCGCCGCCGCTGCGCCCGGCGATGCCGCGCGCGCCCACCACCTCCGCGATCCACCCGCCCAGCGAACGCAGCGCCGCGTCGCCGGCGGCGTGCCCGAAGTGGTCGTTGACGCCCTTGAAGCGGTCGACGTCGGCGACGATCGCGGTGAACGGCTGCCCGCGTCGGCATGCCGCGGCGAACGCCGCCTCGCCGAGCTTGCGCACCTGCTGGTAGTTGTAGAGGCCGGTCAGGCCGTCGTGCTCGGACTGCCAGCGGTAGCGCCGGCGCTCGACGAAGGCGCGCCGCAGCAGCAGCGTCAGCAGCATCGCGACCAGCGCCAGCCCGCCGACGCCGACCCACAGCAGCCATTGCCGGCGCTGCGCGGCGGTGACCTGCAGCGCGGCCACTTGCTTCTCGGCTTCCAGCAGCGCGATCTGCTGCTCCTTCAGGCGGGTGTCGAACTGCACCTGCAGGAAGGCCACCCGGCGCTGGCGTGCATCGCTCTCGGCTTTCGCGGCCGCCTCGCTGGCCTGCTTGTAGTGCGCCAGCGCGCCGGCGGGGTCGCCGCGTTTCTCGGCCAGCAGCGCCAAGTGGTGTTCGGTTTCGGCAATCGCGTTCTGGTGCTTCAGGCCGCGGTAGTGGCGCAGGGTGTCGGTCAGCAGCCGTTCGGCGCGCTCGAGGTCGCGGCCCGCCACGACCAGGCTGCCGGCGAGCATCACCCGCGCGGTCCACTCGCCGACGGTGAAGCCGGCACTGCCGAAGTCCGCCAGCGCCTGCTCGGCCCATGCCACGGCCTCGACGTGGCGTCCCTGTGCCGCGGCCATCTTCGCGATGCCGTACTTGGCATTGGCGGTGAAGATCCTGTCGCCCGCGAGCTTGCAGGCCTCGATCTGGCGCCGGCGCCAGCGTTCGGCCTCGCGATAGCGGTGCCGATGGTCCTCGGACATCGCGACGTCGCTCAGCGCGACGCATCGGGCGCGTTGATCGGTGCCCTTTTCGACCAGGTTCAGCGCGCGCATCGCGAGCTCGTGCGCCCGCTCGGGCTCTCCGACCAGCGTGTGCAGGTAGCTGGCGACGCCCAGCAGGCTGGCGGACTCTTGCGGCGCCTCGCTCAGATGGGAGAGCGCCTCGTCGAGCCATGTGAAGGCCTGCGTCCACTCCTCGACGTTCGCTGCCGCGCTGATCGCGGTGGCGTACGCTCGTGCGCGCAGCGGCGGGGGCAGCGGCTCCTTCAGCAGTGCGTTGAAGCCGTTGATCGCAAGGCGCTCGTCGCCCGACACCACCAGCATGCGCAGGCGCACGAACTCCACCCGCTGGCGCTGTTCCGGGCTCAGCGCCGGAAGCTGCGGCGACAACGCCTGGATCTTCGCGTTGGTGTCGCGCCAGTCGGCGGCAACGCCCAGGCGCTCGATCTCGGCCACCTGCGGCTCCAGCGCTCCGTTGGCAAACGCCGGCAGGCCCGCGAGCGCGAGCCAAAGCGCTGCGGCGGAC
>NZ_AEWG01000068.1 GCF_000190375.1 Rubrivivax benzoatilyticus JA2 = ATCC BAA-35 | reverse complement strand
GATCGGGCCCTGGCCGGGCAGCGGCACGTCCTCGGCGCGCCGCGGCGTGCCGAGCGGCGCGCCGGAGCGGCCGCTGCGCACCGCGGCCAGGTCCTCCTCGCTCGGGTACTGGCCGAGCAGCAGGTAGTCGATGACGCGCCGCGCGATCGGCGCCGCCGACGCGGCACCGAAGCCGGCGTTCTCGACGATCACCGCCAGCACCACACGCGGCGCCTCCATCGGCGCCACCGCGGTGTACAGCGCGTGGTCGCGCTTGTGCTCCTCGAGCTTGGCGGCGTTGTACTTCTCGTTGGAGCGGATCGTCACCGCCTGCGCCGTGCCGGTCTTGCCGCCGCTGGTGTACGGCGCCCCGGCGAAGGCGCCGGCGCCGGTGCCCTCCAGCACCACGCCCTGCAGCGCGCGCATCACCACGGCGACGTTCTCGGGCTTGAGCGCCAGCGGCTCGCGCGGCTGGGCGGCGACCTGGCGCCGTTCGCGCGTGATGACGTCCTCGACCTCGCGCACCAGGTGCGGCGTGTAGCGCTGGCCGCCGGAGGCCAGCGTGGCCATCGCGTTGGCGATCTGCAGCATCGTGAAGTGGTTGTAGCCCTGGCCGATGCCCAGCGAGATCGTCTCGCCGGCGTACCAGCGCTGCTGGTCGGCGCGCTTGTAGGCGCGGCGCTTCCAGTCGGTGGACGGCAGCACGCCGGTGACCTCGCCCTCGAGGTCGATGCCGGTGCGCTGGCCGAAGCCGAACGGCGCCATCAGGTCGTGGATCAGGTCCACGCCCATCTCGTTGGCCAGCGAATAGAAGTAGACGTTGCTGGACTTGACGATCGCGCGGTGCATGTCCACCGGCCCGAGCGCGATGTCGCCGTGGCTGCGGAAGGTGTGGTTGCCGAAGGTCCAGCTGGCGTTGTCCTGGATGACCGTCGAGGCGCTGCGTTTGCCCGACTGCAGCGCGGCCATCGCCATGAACGGCTTGTAGGTCGAGCCCGGCGGGTAGGTGCCGCGCAGCGCGCGGTTGAGCAGCGGCCGGTCGATGCTCTCGTTGAGCTCGCGCCAGCTCTCGACGTCGATGCCGTCGACGAACAGGTTGGGGTCGAAGCTCGGCTTGCTGACGAAGGCCAGGATCTCGCCGTTGCGCGGGTCGATCGCGACGAGTGCGCCGCGGCGCTCGCCGAACAGCTGCTCGACCAGCGCCTGCAGCTTGATGTCGATGGACAGCACGAGCTTGTTGCCCGGCGTCGGCGGGTGGCTGGCCAGGCGGCGCACGGCGCGGCCGTTGGCGCTGGTCTCCACCTCCTCGAAGCCGGTGGTGCCGTGCAGCTCGCGCTCGTAGCTCTGCTCCAGGCCGAGCTTGCCGATGTACTCGGTGCCGCGGTAGTTGTCCTGCTGCTCCTCGGGCCAGTCGGACATCGCCTTCTTCTCGGCCTGGTTGATGCGGCCGATGTAGCCCAGCAGGTGGCCGCCGACCTCGCCCAGCGGGTACTGGCGGAACAGCCGCGCCTTGACGTCCACGCCCGGGAAGCGGAAGCGCTGGGCCAGGAACCGCGCCACCTCCTCGTCGCTGAGCTTGGTGCGGATCGGCAGCGACTCGAAGCCCTTGCTCTCCTCGAGCTGGCGCTTGAAGCGGCGGCGGTCGCGGGGCTGGATCTCGACGTGCTCGGCGATGCGGTCGATCAGCTCGTCGAGCTCGACGTCGCCGATGCGCGACGGCGTGATCTCCAGCGTGTAGGCCGAGTAGTTGGTGGCCAGCACGACGCCGTTGCGGTCGACGATCAGGCCGCGGTTGGGCACGGTCGGCACGACGGCGATGCGGTTGTTCTCGGCCTGCGTCGCCAGCTCGTCGTGGCGCACCACCTGCAGGTACACCAGGCGCGCGGCGAGCAGGCCGAAAGCGACGAGAACAAAGGCCGCGGCGGCGATCAGCCGGGCACGGAAACGCCCGAGTTCGAGCTCGAGGTCCTTGATCTCGGTCACAGCGGCCGATTCTCGTCCGGATCCGGCGCGCGGCGCTGCGGCGCCAGCAGCACGATCGTGACGAGCGGCCAGACGAGGGCCTCGATCACCGGCGCCAGGAACATCCACCAGCCGGGGAACATGCCGCCGGCGGCCAGGCGCACGACGAGCGCGACGAGGTGGGCGGCGAAGAACAGCGGCGCGATCTGCAGCGCCTGCTCGACGACCCCGAACCACAGCAGCCGGCGATGCACGAGGGTCGCGGCATAAGCCAGCAGCGAGTACGCCAGCGCGTGCTGGCCGAGCAGCGCGCCCTGGTGCACGTCCAGCAGCAGGCCGAAGAAGAAGCCGACGCCGACACCGACGCGGCGCGGCTGGTGCACGGCCCAGAACACCAGCACCACGGCGAGCAGGTCCGGGATCGCCGGGTGGCGCCCGAACGGCAGCAGCATGAAGGCGAAGGCCAGCAGCAGCGTCAGCGCGATGAAGAAGGGGTTGACCGGCAGCAGCAGCTGGTCGGAGCCGCGGGGCATGATCATCGGCGGCCGCTCCCCTTGCGCCGCGCGACCTCGGGCGCCGCCGGCGCCGGCTCGGGCCGCGGCGGCAGCATCGCCGCCAGCGGCTCCAGCACCAGCACGTGGCGCACGCCGTCGCTGCCCGCCGCCGGCGCCAGCGTGATGCGCGCGAAGCCCGATTCCGAGCGCCGTTCGACCGCCACCACCTTGGCCACCGGCAGGCCCGGCGGGTAGACGCCGTCCATGCCGCTGGTCTGCAGCTCGTCGCCGGCGCGCACGTCGTCGTTGGCCGAGGTGAAGCGCAGCTCCATGCCGCCGGCGACGCCGAAGGCGGCGCCGCGCTGCTGGGTGCGCACGTTGAGCACCGGGATCGCGGCGTCCTTGTCGACGAGCAGCGTGACCTCGGAGGTCAGCGCGAAGACGCGCGTGACCTGGCCGAGCACGCCGTGCTGGTTGACGACCGGCGAGCCGGCGACCACGCCCTGGGCCTGGCCGCGGTCGATGACGACCTTGCGCGAGTACGGGTCGGCAGCGTCGTACAGCACCTCGGCGGCCTGCGAGCGCACCGCCAGCGCCGGCTTCAGGTCCAGCAGCGCGCGCAGCCGGGCGTTCTCGGCGGCCAGCGCGCCGGCACGCGCCAGCTGGTCGGCGCTGAGCGCCAGCTGCGCCTGCGCCTCGCGCTCGGCGGCGCGTGCGGCCTCCAGGCCGCGCAGGTAGTCGGCGCCGCCGAAAACCAGTTCGACCGGCACCGCCAGCGCCCGCTGCACCGGCAGCAGCACGATGGCGATCGCCTCGCGCACCGGATCGGCAATGCGCAGCCGCACGTCGGCGACCATCAGGAAGAAGGCCAGCGCGGAGAAGAAGACGAGCTTGGTCAGCGCCGGGGTGCCCTGGCGGAAGAAGGGCGGCGGCGTGCGGTCGAGCGTACCCAGCGGCATGTCGGCTCGCGGCGGGTCAGGACAGGCGGCGCGCGCCCAACGGCCGGCCGGCCGTGCGGGGACACGCGTCGCAGGGGTTCACGCCGTCACTCGGACGTGAAGATGCTTCCCAGGCGCTCCATGCGCTCCAGCGCCATCCCGCAACCGCGCACGACGCAGGTCAGCGGGTCTTCGGCGACGAGCACCGGCAGGCCGGTTTCCTCGGCGAGCAGGCGGTCCAGGTCGCGCAGCAGCGCGCCGCCGCCGGTGAGCATCATGCCGCGCTCGGCGATGTCGGCACCGAGTTCCGGCGGCGTCTGCTCGAGCGCGTTCTTCACCGCGCTGACCATCTGGTTCAGCGGGTCGGTCAGCGCCTCGAGGATCTCGTTGGAGCTGATCGTGAAGCTGCGCGGCACGCCTTCGGAGAGGTTGCGGCCCTTGACCTCCATCTCCTTGACCTCGGAGCCGGGGAAGGCGCTGCCGATGTTCTTCTTGATCGCTTCCGCCGTCGGCTCGCCGATCAGCATGCCGTAGTTGCGGCGGATGTAGTTGATGATCGACTCGTCGAACTTGTCGCCGCCGACGCGGATCGAGCCCTTGTAGACCATGCCGCCGAGCGAGATCACGCCGACTTCGGTCGTGCCGCCGCCGATGTCGACGACCATCGAGCCCGAGGCCTCGGACACCGGCAGGCCGGCGCCGATGGCTGCGGCCATCGGTTCCTCGATCAGGTAGACGTCCGAGGCGCCGGCGCCCAGCGCCGACTCGCGGATCGCGCGGCGCTCGACCTGGGTCGAACCGCAGGGCACGCAGATGATGATCCGGGGGCTGGGCCGTGTCATCGACCGCGGATGCACCATCTTGATGAACTGCTTCAACATCTGTTCGGTCACCGTGAAGTCGGCGATGACGCCGTCCTTCATGGGCCGGATGGCCTCGATGTTGCCGGGCACCTTGCCGAGCATGGCCTTGGCTTCGGCACCGACGGCCTGGATGGTTTTCTTGCCATTCGGGCCACCTTCGTGGCGGATGGCGACGACGGACGGCTCGTCGAGCACGATCCCCTTGCCGCGCACGTAGATCAGCGTGTTGGCGGTGCCGAGGTCGATCGCGAGGTCCGTCGAGAAATAGCGACGCAGGGAGGCGAACATGTGGGGAGACGGCGGTCGGGAGGCGGCTGGATCGAAAGGCGGGGCCTTGGCGCCTGGAGCGCGGGCGACGCGGTCGCACGGCCGGCTACCGACGAGGCATGTGGGGTAACCATAGATAATACCTGATCACCCCCCGCGCTTGCCCTTGGGCAAGCGCCCATTTGCACCTGTTTCCATGGCCCTCACACCGCAGGACGTGAGCCGCATCGCGCATCTGGCGCGGCTCGAGCTTCAGCCCGACGAAGAGCAGCGCATGCTCGCGCAGCTCAACGACTTCTTCGGCATCGTCGAGAAGATGAGCGCGGTCGACACCAGCGGCGTCGAGCCGCTGTACACGCCGCTGTCGGCGGTGCAGGACGTCGCGCTGCGCCTGCGCGAGGACCGCGTCACCGAGAGCAACGAGCGCGAGGCCAACCAGCGCAGCGCCCCGGCCGTCGAGGACGGCCTGTTCCTCGTGCCGAAGGTGATCGAATGAGCGCCGCACTGCACCGGCTGGGCGTCGCCGAAACCGCCCGCGCGCTGCGCGCCAAGCAGTTCTCCAGCGTCGAACTCGTGCAGGCGCTGCTGGCGCGCGCCGACGCGCATCGTTCGCTCGGCGCCTTCCTGGCGGTCGACGCCGACGGTGCGCTGGCCGCCGCGCGCGCCGCCGACGCCGCGCTCGCCGCCGGCAACGCCCCGGCGCTCGCGGGCGTGCCGATCGCCCACAAGGACATCTTCGTCACGACGGACCAGCCGAGCACCGCCGGCTCGAAGATGCTGGCCGGCTACCGCAGCCCCTTCGATGCCACCGTCGTCGCGCGGCTGAAGGCCGCCGGCACGGTGACGCTGGGCAAGCTCAACTGCGACGAGTTCGCGATGGGCTCGGCCAACGAGAACTCCGCCTTCGGCGTGGTGCAGAACCCCTGGGACACGACGCGTGTGCCCGGCGGCTCGTCGGGCGGCTCGGCCGCGGCGGTGGCCGCGCGCCTGGTGGCCGCCGCCACCGGCACCGACACCGGCGGCTCGATCCGCCAGCCGTCCAGCTTCTGCGGCATCACCGGCATCAAGCCGACCTACGGCGTCTGCTCGCGCTACGGCATGATCGCCTTCGCCTCCAGCCTGGACCAGGCCGGCCCGATGGCGCGTTCGGCCGAGGACTGCGCGCTGCTGCTGTCGGCGATGAGCGGATTCGACGAACGCGACGCCACGAGCGCCGAACGCCCGCCGCAGGACTATCACGCCCAGATGCTCGCCGCGCGCGAGGGCGCCAGCGCCACGCGCCCGCTGGCCGGCCTGCGCATCGGCCTGCCGCGCGAGTTCTTCCCCGAAGGCCTGTCGGCCGACGTCGCCGCCGCCGTGCGCGGCGCGCTCGCCGAGCTGGAGAAGCTGGGCGCGACGCTGGTCGACGTCAGCCTGCCGCGCACCGAGCTGTCGATCCCGGTCTACTACATCATCGCGCCGGCCGAGGCGAGCTCGAACCTGTCGCGCTTCGACGGCGTGAAGTTCGGCCACCGTGCAGCCCAGTACACCGACCTGCTCGACATGTACAAGAAGACGCGGGCGGAGGGCTTCGGGCCCGAGGTCAAGCGCCGCATCATGATCGGCACCTACGTGCTGAGCCACGGCTACTACGACGCCTACTACCTGCAGGCGCAGAAGCTGCGCCGCATGATCGCCGACGACTTCCAGGCCGCCTTCCGCGACTGCGACCTGATCGCCGGCCCGGTGGCGCCGACCGTCGCCTGGCAGCTCGGCGAGCAGGGCGACCCGCTGCAGGCCTACCTGGCCGACATCTTCACGCTGCCGGCCAGCCTGGCCGGCCTGCCGGGCATGAGCGTGCCGGCCGGCACCGGCGCCCACGGCCTGCCGGTCGGCCTGCAGCTCGTCGGCAACTACTTCGACGAAGGCCGATTGCTGCACGCCGCCCACGCGCTGCAGCAAGCGACCGACTTCCACACCCGCGCCCCGGCCGGGTTCTGACGCGATGGCGACCTTCCCCCTCATCCGCGGCTACGAAGTCGTCATCGGCTTCGAGACCCACGCCCAGCTCTCCACCGAGAGCAAGATCTTCAGCGGCGCCTCGACACGTTTCGGCGCCGAGCCCAACACCCAGGCCTGCCCGGTCGACCTGGCGCTGCCCGGCACGCTGCCGGTGGCCAACCGCGGCGCCGTCGAACGCGCGATCCGCTTCGGCCTGGCCGTCGGCGCCAAGGTCGCGCCGCTGTCGATCTTCGCGCGCAAGAACTACTTCTACCCCGACCTGCCCAAGGGCTACCAGATCAGCCAGTACGAGATCCCGGTGGTGCAGGGCGGCAGCGTGTCCTTCCTGCTCGACGGCGAGAAGCGTTCGGTGCGGCTGACCCGCGCCCACCTCGAGGAAGACGCCGGCAAGAGCCTGCACGAGGACTACCACGGCCAGTCGGGCATCGACCTGAACCGCGCCGGCACGCCGCTGCTGGAGATCGTCTCCGAGCCCGACCTGCGCAGCTCGGCCGAAGCGGTGGAATACGCCAAGGCGCTGCACGCGCTCGTCGTCTGGCTGGGCATCTGCGACGGCAACATGCAGGAAGGCAGCTTCCGCTGCGACGCCAACGTCTCGGTGCGCCGCCCCGGCGAGCCTTTCGGCACGCGCCGCGAGATCAAGAACCTCAACAGCTTCCGCTTCCTGCAGCAGGCCATCGACTTCGAGGTCCAGTGGCAGATCGACCGGCTGGAAGACGGCCTGGCGATCGAGCAGGCCACGGTGCTGTTCAACCCCGACACCGGCGAGACGCGGGCGATGCGCAGCAAGGAAGACGCGCACGACTACCGCTACTTCCCCGACCCCGACCTGCCGCCGCTGGTCATCGCGCCCGACTGGGTTGAGCGGGTGCGCGCCGCGATGCCCGAGCTGCCGGCGGTGATGGCCGAACGTTTCCAGCGCGACGACGGCCTGCCGGCCTACGACGCGGCGATGATGACCCAGAGCCTGGCCTTCGCGCGCTACTACGAAGCGGCGCGCGACGGCTGCGGCCAGCCCAAGCTGGTCGCCAACTGGCTGATGGGCGAGGTCAGCAAGCGGCTGAACGCCGAGGGCGGGGCGATCGACGCCGCGCCGGTGGGCCCGCAGACGCTGGCCGCGCTGATCGGCCGCATCGCCGACGGCACGGTGTCCAACAACGGCGCGCGCCAGGTCTTCGACGCGCTGTGGAACGGCGAGGCTAGCGACGTCGACGCGGTCATCGAGGCCAAGGGCCTCAAGCAGATGAACGACAGCGGCGCGCTGGAGAAGATCGTCGACGAGGTGCTGGCCGCCAACACCAAGTCGGTCGAGGAATTCCGCGCCGGCAAGGACAAGGCCTTCAACGCGCTCGTCGGCCAGGTCATGAAGGCCAGCAAGGGCAAGGCCAACCCGGCCCAGGCCAGCGAGCTGCTGCGCCGCAAGCTCGGCGGCTGAGCCGGACTCGGCAGGCATGGGGCGCCTTCCGGCACCCCATGTCCAGGCTCAGCGCGCCGCGGCCGATGCCGGCTCGGCCGGCATCGGGCCCAGCGTGCCGGGCCGGGCGCCGGCCCACAGCCGGCGCAGGCGCTCCAGTTCGGCGTCGTACAGCCGGTTCACGCGCACCAGCTCGGCTTCCTGGTTGGCCATCGCCGTGCGCTGCGCCTCGGTGGCGGCGTCATTGGCGTCCAGCGACTGGCGCAGCTTGGGCGGCAGAGGGCGTGCGGGATAGAACTCGGCCTCTTCGGTCAGCGGCTTGCGCTCGGCGGCGAGCATCGCCAGCCGCTGCTCGGAAGCCCGGATCGCCACCCGCACGGTGTCCAGCGCGGCCTCGCGCGCACGCCGGTGCGCTTCCTCGTTGGGGTAGCGCGCCATCAGGTTGCGGTCGCGGCGCACCGCGTCGGCCTGGGCAGCGCGCGCCTCGGCCGCACGGCGCTCGCGTGCCTCGATCTCGGCACGCTCGTCGGCCGTCGGCGTCGGCGGCACGACGCGGCGCAGCGAGCCGTCGCGGTTGAGCAGCCGCTGCTCCTTGGCGATGCACTCCGGGATCGGGCGGTCCGAGGTGATCTTGCGGCCGGCGTCGTCGACGCAGGTGTAGATGCCCTCGGCCGGACGCCCCCCCTGTGCCGCCAGCACCGAGCCGGCCAGCAGCGCGGCGCCGGTCAGCGCGAGGCCGCGAGTGGAAGCGAGACGCCCGGCCCTGGCCATTCAGACCCCGTAGCGCTCGCGATAGGCCTGCACGGCCGGCGCGTACTGCTCGAGCGCGGGGTCGGCGCCGGAGCGCAGGTAGGCCAGCAGGTCGGCCAGGGTCGCGATCGCGACCACGTCCAGCCCGAGCTGCGAGCGCACCGACTGCACGGCCGAGAGTTCGGCGTCGCGCCCGTCGGCGTCGGTCGCCTTCTCCTGGCGGTCGAGCGCGATCGCGACGCCGCAGGGCGTCGCGCCGGCGGCGCGGATCATCGCGATCGACTCGCGCACCGAGGTGCCGGCGGAGATCACGTCGTCGACGATCAGCACGCGCCCGGCAACCGGCGCGCCGACCAGCGTGCCGCCTTCGCCGTGGTCCTTGGCTTCCTTGCGGTTGTAGGCGAAAGGCAGGTTGCGGCCTTCGCGCGCCAGCTCGATGGCGATCGCCGCGGCCAGCGTGATGCCCTTGTAGGCCGGGCCGAAGAGCATGTCGAACTCGAGCCCGCTGGCCACCAGACGGCGTGCATAGAATGAAGCGAGACGGCCCAGCCTGGCGCCGTCGTTGAACAGCCCGGCATTGAAGAAGTAGGGCGACAGCCGCCCGGCCTTCGTGCGGAACTCGCCGAAGCGCAGCACGCCGGCCTCGACCGAGAACTTCACGAATTCTTGCGCCAGGGCGTCGGGGGCGTTCATGGAGGTCATCCCTTGGGTTTTCGACTGGTCACGCTCAACCTGAACGGCATCCGTTCGGCCGCGAGCAAAGGATTTCTCGACTGGGCCGAGGCAGCGGCCGCCGATTGTATGGGGGTGCAGGAGGTCAAGGCGCAAGCCGCCGACGTGGCTGGACGCTTCGAACGGGTGGGCGGCCTCGACGGCCACTTCCACTTCGCGCAGAAGAAGGGCTACTCCGGGGTCGGGCTGTACACGCGCCACGAGCCCAGCGACGTCGTCGTCGGCTTCGACGGCGGCGAGTTCGACGCCGAGGGCCGCTGGATCGAGCTGCGCTTCGACAAGCCCGGGCGCAAGCTGTCGATCATCAGCTGCTACTTCCCCAGCGGCTCCAGCGGCGAGGAGCGCCAGGCCGCCAAGTACCGCTTCCTCGACCTGCTGCAGCCGCACCTGATGGCGCTGAAGGCCGAGCGCGAGTTCATCCTCGTCGGCGACGTCAACATCGCGCACAAGGAAATCGACCTGAAGAACTGGCGCGGCAACCAGAAGAACAGCGGCTTCCTGCCCGAGGAGCGGGCCTGGATGACGCGGCTGCTCGACAGCGGCGTCGTCGACGTCTTCCGCCGCCTCAACCCGCAGCCCGAGCAGTACACGTGGTGGAGCAACCGCGGCCAGGCCTGGGCGAAGAACGTCGGCTGGCGGCTGGACTACCACCTGGCCACGCCGGCGCTCGCCGAGACCGCGCGGCGCGAACAGATCTTCCTGGCGCAGCGCTTCTCGGACCACGCGCCGCTGACGATCGACTACGACTTCTGCCTCTGATCGGCGCCGCTGGCGCTCGTTCAAGTCAGTGTCGCAGGGCCCGCGACACGACACAGGTCAAACAAAGGCGATTGACCAACGGCAGAATGGCCGCGCGACAAGAGGCGGGAAGCAGGGCCGCAGAGCCTGCAAGCATGACCCGCCCGGGACGCACATTTCCTCGGGAGGAAGTCACCGCCTGCCCGCCCTCGTTTGGACGACCGACGAAAGGCGATGACCATGCTCGACCGGCAGCCTGCTGCACGCTCCGCAACGCCCGCTCTGTTGCCGCGCTCGATGACCGAGCGCACCCCGACCGGCGGCTGGGCCCGCTGCCTGGGCCTGATGCTCGACGAGATCGACTACGGCCTCGTGCTGATCGACGCCGCCGGCATCGTGCGCTGGCGCAACCACCGCGCGCTGAGCGAACTCGACGACAGCCACCCGCTGCAGATCACCGCCGGGCGCATCGGGGCGGTGCTGCCCGAAGACGCCGCGCGACTGGCCACCGCGGTCTCCGACTCCATGCAGCGCGGCACGCGCGAGATGCTGACGCTGGGCGCCAGCGGCGAGCGCGTCACGCTGGCGGTCGTGCCGCTGGCGGCCGACGCGCTCGACGGCCAGCCGGCGACGATGCTGCTGTTGTGCAAGCGCCAGGTCTGCGAGGACCTCTCGGTGCGCGGCTTCGCGCGCGCGCACCGGCTGACGCCGGCCGAGACGCGGGTGCTCGAGGCCCTGTGCGCCGGCGTGGCGCCGCAGAAGTTCGCCGAGCACCAGGGCGTGCGCATCTCCACGGTGCGCACCCAGATCGGCAGCATCCGCGAGAAGACCGGCGCACGCAGCATCCGCGCGCTGGTGCGCATGGTCGCGCTGCTGCCGCCGATGGTGCCGGCGCTGCGCGGCGTGGTCTTCGAGCCGATGGAACGCTGGCCGCGAGACCGCGCGTCGGACGGCGCCTGACGGCGCGGCGCGCCTAGGCGCGCGCCGGCGGGCCGAAGTTGCGCGCCGGCTTGGCGGCGCGCTCGTACAGCGGCATCACCTTGGGCAGCTTGGACTGGATGTCGGCGATGCGCGTCGGCCCCGAAGGGTGCGTCGACATGAACTCCGGCGGCGCGTTCTTGTTCGCCTGGATCATCTTGTTCCACAGCGAGACGCCGGCGCGCGGGTCGTAGCCCGAACGCGCCGCCAGGTCCATGCCGACGATGTCGGCCTCGGACTCGTCCTCGCGGCTGAACTTCAGCGTCAGCAGCTGGCCGCCCATGTTGAGCAGCGTGTCGCCGGTCTGGCCCAGGCCGAGCAGCGCGCTGAGCACCCCGGCACCGATGCGCGTGGCCGCGGTCTTGCCCATGCGCTCGCGGGCGTGCTCGCGCAGGGCGTGCGCGACTTCGTGGCCCATGATCGTCGCGACCTCGTCGTCGCTGAGCTGCAGCTCCTTGAGGATGCCGAGATAGAAGGCGATCTTGCCGCCCGGCATGCAGAAGGCGTTGAGCTGCTTGCTGCCGATGAGGTTGATCTCCCACTTCCAGTTCGCGGCGCGCCGGTTCCAGGGCTGGGCGTACGGGACGATGCGGTCGGCGATGGCCCGCAGGCGCACCAGCTGCGGGTGGTCGGCCGGCGCCAGCGCCTTGGCCGCGCGCGCCTCGCGCAGCATCTGCTCGTACTGCTGGGCGGCGGCCTTCTCGACGTCCTCGGCCGGCACCAGCTTGGCGAACTTCGACTCGCCGCCGACGTCGCCACGAACGCCGTCCTGGGCCATCGCCGGGCCGGCGAGCGCAGCGCCGGCGCCGGCTGCCAGCGCTGTCGTGAACAGGCGCCGGCGGTGCAGCGCGCAGCTGCAGCCCATCGCGTGCAGCATCGGGGGCAGGTCGATCCGGGCGTCGGTTTCGAAGGTGTTCGGCATGGCGTGTCGGACCCGGTCGCCAGCGCCGGGGTTCCGTCGGCGGATTCTAGGAGCGCGGGCCCGGCTCAGTCGTCGGCGGGCACCGGCGCGGCGGGATCGAACTCCAGCGCGCGCACGCTGTCGCGCAGCCAGACCAGCATCACCAGCGCCGGCGCCGCAAGCACCGTGCTGAGGATGAAGAAGGTCGGCCAGCCGATGCTCTCGGCCAGCACGCCGGCCAGCGGGCCGACCCAGACGCGGCCGACCGCGGCGAAGGCCGACAGCAGCGCGTACTGCGTCGCCGTGAAACGCTGGTTGCACAGGCTCATCAGGAAGGCGACGAAAGCCGCCGTGCCCATGCCGCCGGAGATGTTCTCGAAAGCGACCACCATCAGCAGCCCACCGTCGACCGGCGTCGGCTGCGCCAGGCGCACGAAGCCCCAGTCGAAGGCCGGAATCAGCAGCCCGGGCATCGCGCCCTTGCCGTGCACCGCCAGCCACCAGAAGCCGAGGTTGCTCGCCATCTGCAGCACGCCGAAGACGAGCAGCGAGCGCCACAGGCCCAGGCGCAGCATCAGCGCGCCGCCGACGAGCGCGCCGGCGATCGTCAGCCACAGCCCGATCAGCTTGTTGACGACGCCGACCTCGGCCGAGCCGAAGGCCATCGCCTTCAGCAGGAACGGCGTCATCAGCGAGCCGGCGAAGGCGTCGCCGAGCTTGTAGAGCACGATGAACAGCAGGAAGGCCGCGGCGCCGCGCTGCGAGAAGTAGCTGCGCAGGCCGCCGAGCAGGGTCTCGAAGCGCGCCGCGCGCGCCGCCCAGGCAGCCAGCGGCAACGTGAACGCCAGGCCCATCATCAACACGGCCAGCTCGAGCCAGCGCGTCTGCAGTGCCGGCGCCATCGAACTCGCAGCCAGAACGCCACCGAACAGCGCCTGCGCCACGCCGGCGCCGAAGCGGTCGGTCAGCATCGCGCCGGCGGCCACCGCGGCGAGCACGGCGAAGAAGCCGACGAGGTCGTTGCGCGCCAGCGTGGCCTGGCGCGGCGCGGTCTTCAGCCGCGGCAGCGCCAGCGCCGACAGCACCGCCAGCGCCGCCATCAGGCCGGCCATCAGGCGGTAGACCTCGGGCCAGGACCAGCCGCCGCCCTGGGCGGGGTCGGTCCAGATCAGCGCGATGCCGCCGGACAGGATCATCGCCAGGCGGTAGCCCATCACGTTCAGCGACGCGCCCAGGCCGCGCTCGCGGTGCTGCAGCAGGTCGGTGCGGTAGGCGTCGATGACGACGTCCTGCGAGGCCGAGACGAAGGCCACCAGCACCGCCAGCAGCGCGAAGGCGCGGATCGAGTCCGACGGCGAGGTCGTCGACAGCGCGAACAGCACGCCGGCCAGCGCGAGTTGCGTCAGCACCAGCCAGCCGCGCCGCCGCCCCAGGCCGGGCAGCTCGAAGCGGTCCATCAGCGGCGCCCACAGGAACTTGAAGGTGTAGGGCAGGCCGACGAGGCTGAGAAAGCCGATCGTCGCCAGGTCGATGCCGTCGACCGTCAGCCAGGCCTGCATCGCCTGGCCGGTCAGCGCCAGCGGCAGGCCCGAGGCGAACCCGAGCAGGGTGACGACGGCGAGGCGGTGCAGCGCGGCGGCGCGCTGCGCCAGCGAAGAAGGCATCGGCGGATTCTAGGAGGCGGCCACGCCGCCCTTGACGTCGCGGCAGGCCGTCCTCATCTGACGGAGATGGATCACCCGCTGCACCTGCGCTGCCCGCATTGCGAGGCCATGAACCGCCTGCCCGCCGCCCGCCTGGGCGAGGCGCCGAACTGCGGCCGCTGCGGCCGTCCGCTGCTCGACGGGCGCCCGGTCGAACTGGGCGACGCCGAGTTCGACGCCGCGGTCGGCTCGAGCACCGTGCCGGTGCTGGTGGACTTCTGGGCACCGTGGTGCGGCCCGTGCCGGGCGATGGCGCCGGCCTTCGAGCAGGCCGGCCGAGCACTCGCCGGGCGCGCCCTGCTGGTCAAGGTCAACAGCGACGACAACCCGCAGCTCTCGACGCGCTTCGGCATCCGCAGCATCCCGACGCTGATCCGGCTGGAGAACGGGCGCGAGACGCACCGCCACAGCGGCGCGATCCCGGCACAGGCCATCCAGCAGTTCGCGCGCGCGGCGGCCTGAGGCCGCGATCTCAGTTGATGCTCGCGGAAGCGGGCGTCTGCGCGGTCATCAGGCGGGCGATGATGCCCGTCTCCTCGCGCGGCGAGAACGCGTAGGGGTAGAGCGAGCGCTCGTCGGCGTCGAGGTCGACACGGCCGCCGAAGGCCTCGATCTGGTCGCGGATGTAAGCGAAGTCGATCGTCAGCAGCACCGCCGGCGCGTTGACGAAACGGTTCAGGCGCTCCTCGCCGATGACGCGTGCGCCGAGCATGCGCTCGTAGTAGCGCACGTGGCGGGGGTTCACCTCCATCACCAGCGCGTCGTAGCCGCGGATGCGGTGGGCGACGATGTAGGCGACGTGGAACAGCGCCGCCAGCACCCGTTTGCTGCCGGAGATCGGGTCGATCGCCAGCTTGGTGAACTCGCAGACCCGGACGCCGTCGCGGCGCAGGGCCTCCATCTCGGCCGGGAACGCGTCCTCCGCGCTCAGGCCCTCGGCGCTGTCGAGCGCGACGGTGATCGTGCCGATGGTGTCGTCGTTCTCGGTGGCCGACAGCGTGATGCGGTTGGTGGTCTGGTCGCTGGGCAGCGACACGGCGTGGTAGCCGCGCCAGGCGTAACGCTGCTTGAGCAGCGAGTTCGCGCTCTGGCGGCAGACGTAGGAGTCGGCGGAGCGGATTCTGAACACCCGCTCCGGCACGTCCACCGCTGGTGCCCGGGCGGGCAGCGCCCGCCCTTCCGACACCGGGCGCCGCACGGCGCGCTGACCGCCGATCGGCGCGACGATGATCGTGTCAGTCGTCATGAATGGTCTCTTTGGATCCCGATTGCGGTGCGAGTCTGCCCAAGCGCACCCGCCGCGACTGTGAGAAAGGTTTACCAGTCTGCCCGAGGATCGTGAGCTCACTCACGAATGCGCCCCAAAGTTGTAACAGCGGGTTTACAGCGCGAGTTTTGTGGCGTATCGCGAAACATTTGGCGTCGCACCGACGCACCAACGCCGTAAGCGTTTGTATCGGGCCGGGATCCGGGACGGCGTCAGTCGACCTTCACGCCGGCGGCCGCGCGCATTGCCGGGTCTAGGTCGACGAGGTGCCACCATTCGCTCCAGAACACCGGGCGGCGGAAACCGCTGACCCAGGGCTGCCACATGTCGGTGCTGACGCGGTGCACCGACGGCTTGTACGGCATGTAGGCCACCGACAGGATCTTGGCCTGGCGGAAGAGCTCGTCGCGTTCGGGGCCGTCGGGCAGCGCCGACATGCGGTCGTACAGCGCGTCGAAAGCCGGCAGGCTGAAGCGCGCGAGGTTCTGGCCGCCGGCCTGCGGGCCGTGCAGGCGGTCGAAAGCGCTCTGGCCGTCACGCCCCGAGGCCGACGAGCCCAGCGTCCAGATCTGCAGCTTGCCGGCACGCGCCAGCTTCAGCTGTTCGGGCCACTGGCCGGTCTGGAAGGTCGTGCGGATGCCGATCGCCTCCATGTTCTTGCGCCAGAGCTCGTCGAACTGGCGGCTGATCTGCGTCGGCTGGGTGGCGTAGACCAGCACCAGCGGCTTGCCGTCGGGCAGCTCGCGCCAGCCGTCGCCGTCGCGGTCGACGTAGCCGTACATGTCCAGCAGCGCACGCGCGCGCGCCGGGTCGTAGTCGCCGGCCTCGCTCTTGAACTTCGGGTCGTAGCCGGTCGTGTGCGGCACCACCTGCGACTGCGCCGGGATCGCCTGGCCCTTGCGCACGACGCGGATCTCGCGCTCGACGTCCATCGCCAGCGAGAGCGCCCGGCGCAGTGCCACCTTCTCCGGCGTGTAGCCGCCGACCACCGGGTCCTCCATGTTGAAGTAGGTGATCCCGATGTCGGCGTTGACCTGCTGCGCCGCCAGGATGCCCTTGCGTTCGAGGTTGGGCGCGACGTGGCCGTTGGGCATCGCGACGTTGACGAAGGACCCCGGCACCGAGCCGTACTGCCCGGCCAGCATGTCGATCTGGCCGTTGAGGAAGGCCAGCCAGCGCGGCTGCTCCTCCTCGATGATCGAGATGCGCACCTCGTCGATCATCGGGATGCGCCGGCCCTTGAGGCGCGCCAGGATGGCCTGGCCTTCGGCGTCATCGGCCGCCGGCTCGGCGTCGTAGTGCATCTCGCGGAAGTCCGGGTTGCGCTCGAGCACGATCAGCGAGCTGCGTCGCCACTGCTTGAGCTTGAACGGGCCGGTGCCCACCGGATGCTCGGCGATCTTGTCGCCGTAGAACTCGACGACCTCGCGCGCGATGCCGCCCAGCAGGTCCGACGCCGTCAGGTTCTCCAGGAAACGCGGCGACGGTTCGGATAGCGTGAAGCGGATCGTGTGGCGGTCCAGCGCGCGGATGCCCGGGATCACGTGGTCGTAGTCGAAACGCTTCTTCTGCGCCACGACCTCACGCCGGTACTCGGCGAGGCCGGCGATGTTGAAGGTCTCGACCCAGCTCCAGAGCTGGCTGCGGTTGGCCGGGTCGGCGGTGCGCAGGAAGGCGTAGACGTAGTCCTGCGCCACCAGCTCGCGCTTCTTGCCCTTGAAGGCCGGATCGTCGGCGTAGTAGATGCCGGGCTGCAGCTTCACCGTCCAGACCTTGTAGTCGGCCGAGACCTCGGGCATGCCGGCGGCCGTCAGCGGGCGGATCTTCACCGGCCGCGCGAGGTGGTCGTAGCGGTACAGCGCCTCGAAGATGTGCGGCGTGACGGTGCGCGAGTACAGGTCGCTGATCTGCGACGGGTCGAAGCCGGTCTCGGCCGTCGTGAACGCGACGCGCAGGATCTTGCGGCCGCCATCGGCCGCGGGTTCGGCGGCGTGCACGGCGGTGGTGCAGGCCAGCAGCACGCCGGCCAGGAAAGAGAAAAGCTTCATCGTCTCGGCAGATTCATGACCCGCGGCGCGGCTGCGCCGCCGGGTCGATGTCGACGTACTTCCAGAACTCGCGCACGAAGATGTTGCGGCTGTAGCCGCCCACCCACGGGTGCGCAAGGTCGGTCCAGATGCGGTGCACGTGCACCTTGTAGGGCATGTAGGCGATCATCAGCTTCTTGGCCGCGTCCATCGCCTCCTGGCGCTGGGGCCCGTCGGGCAGCAGCGACTGCTTCTCGTACAGCGCGTTGAAGGCCGGCAGGTCGAAGCGCGCGTGGTTGGACTGGCCCCGGTTGGGGCCGTAGCCCAGCGCGAGGAAGGTGTCGCCGTCGGGCTGGCCAGCGCTCCAGCCGACGCCCCACATCATCAGCTTGCCGGCGCGCGAGGCCTTCAGCTGCTCGGGCCACTTGGCGGTCTTGAACACGATGCGGATGCCGATCGCGTCCATGTTCTTCTTCCACAGCTCGTTGAGCTTGCGGCTCTGCTGGTCGGGCTGCGTCGAGTACTCCAGCACCAGCGGGCTGCCGTCGGGCTGGTCGCGCCAGCCGTCGCCGTCGCGGTCGATCCAGCCGTGCATGTCCAGCAGCGCCTTGGCGCGCGCCGGGTCGTAGTCGCCCATCTCGCTCTTGTAGGCCGGGTCGTAGCCCCAGGCCTCCGGGCCGATCGGCGACTGCGCGGGAATGGCCTGGCCGCCACGCACGAGGCGGATCTCGCGTTCGACGTCGATGGCCAGCGCGATCGCGCGGCGCAGCGCGACCTTGTGCGGCTCGTAACCCCCGACCACCGGGTGCTCCATGCCGAAATACGAGACCGCGACGTCCGAACGCGGGTAACGCAGCATCAGCACGCCACGCTTGGCGAGATTGGGCGCGAGTTCGTTGTTCGGGAACGCGACGCCGGCAAACTCCGCCGGCACGTTCTCGGCGATGTCCTGCTCCTCGTTCAGGAACGACAGCCAGCGTGGCTGCGGCTCCTCGATGATCGAGATCTGCACCCGGTCGACGAGCGGCAGGCGCCGGCCCTTGAACTCCCGCGCGACGGCCTGCAGGCGTTCGTCGCCCGCGGGGGCCTCTTCGTCGTAGAGCACGCTGCGGTAGCCGGGGTTGCGGTCGAGCTCGATGCGCGAACTGCGTTTCCAGGCGCCGAGCTTGAACGGCCCGGTGCCGACCGGGTGTTCGCCGATGCGGTCGCCGTAGAACTCGACGACCTCGCGCGCCAGTGCGCCGGTGAACGACGAGTCGGCGAAGTTGTAGAGGAATCGCGGCGACGGATCGGCGAGCTTCACCTGGAAGGTGTAGCGGTCCAGCGTGCGCAGGCCCTCGACCGGGCGGTCGTAGTCGAAGGGCTTGCGCTCCTTGATGGCACGCGCGCGCAACTCGGACAGCCCCAGCAGCTTGGCGCCCTCGAGCAGGTAGAGGTTGCCGCTCTTCCAGCGCGGGTCGTAATGGCGCTTGATCGAGTAGACGTAGTCCTCGGCGACCAGCTCGCGCTTGCGGCCCTTGAACGCCGGGTCGTCGGCGAAGTAGATGCCGGGCTTGATGCGGAAGGTGAAGCTGCGGAAGTCGGCCGACACCTCGGGCATCGCGGCGGCGGTGTTCGGCCGCATGCGCACCGGGCGCGCGAGGAAGGCGAACTCCAGCGGCGCCTCGAAGATGCCCGAGACGACGGTGCGCGAGTACAGGTCGGTGATCGCCGCCGGGTCGAAGCTGGTCTCGGCGATCGGGAACGCGTAGCGCAGCGTCTTCGGCGCGGGGCCGTCCGTCTGCGCCACGCCGGCGACGGCCGTCGCCAGGAGGCAGGCGGCCAGCGCAGCGGACCGGAGCAGGCGTTTCATCGGGCAGGTGTTTGGTTACGAAAGCGGCGGAGTCTACGGCTCACGGGCCGCTTGCGGAGGCTCGCCGCCCCCGCGCGACGGCGGGGATCCGGCCGGCTCGCAAGCTCCGTGCCCCGCGACGGCTGGCCCGCGTCCTGCTTGCCCCGCCCCGACGCGGGGGAATGACCCGGCGGCGGCGCTGGCGCGACGCCCCTACACTCGCGCATCCTGTAACACGGGCGCCGGCACGAGCGGCGCCCGCTTTTCGTCTATTCCCAGATGGCGGCTTACCTGATACGACGCCTGTGGCAGATGATCCCGACGCTTGCCGGGGTGGTGCTGCTGGTGTTCCTGCTGTTCAAGTTCTTCGGCGGTGATCCCGCGGAAATCCTGGGCGGCCTCAACGCGACCCCCGAGCAGATCGCGGCGATCCGCCAGGAGCTGGGCCTGGACCAGCCCTGGTCGACGCAGCTGTGGATCTTCGTGAAGTCGATCCTCACCTTCGACTGGGGCCACAGCTGGGCGACCAACGAGCCGGTGTCCAGCCTGTTCGCCAGCCGCCTGCCGGCGACGCTGACGGTGATGGTGCCGATCCTGATCCTCGACACGCTGCTGGCGCTGCCGATCGCGATGTGGGTGGCCTACCGCCGCGGCTCGCTGACCGACCGCACGATCATGGTCGTGACGACCGTCGCGCTGTCGATCAGCTTCCTGGTCTACGTGATCGTCGGCCAGTACTTCTTCGGTTTCCGCCTGGGCTGGTTCCCGGTGCAGGGCTGGAGCGACTCGACGCTGACCAACCTGCTGACCTACGCGCCGCTGCCGGTGCTGCTGGCGGTGGCCGTCGGCATCGCGCCGCAGACGCGCCTGTACCGCAGCTTCCTGCTCGACGAGCTCGGCCAGGACTACGTGCGCACCGCACGCGCCAAGGGCATGACCGAGGGCACGGTGCTGTTCAAGCACGTGCTGCGCAACGCGATGATCCCGATCCTGACGAACATCGGCCTGGCCCTGCCCAGCATCTTCGTCGGCTCCTTCCTGATCGAGGTCTTCTTCTCGATCCCCGGCCTGGGCCGCGAGGTCCTGCTGGCCGTCAACCGCAGCGACTACCCGGTGATCCAGGCGGTCACCGTGTACCTGGCCGTGCTGACGATGCTGATCAACCTGATGACCGACCTGATGTTCAAGGTCGTCGACCCGCGTGTGGTGCTGAAGTGAGTGCCGTCATGTCTTCCCCGGCCGCCGTCGACTCGGCCCAGCAACGCTCCGAAGGCGTCTGGCACGCCGCCTGGCGGCGCTTCAAGAGCGACCGCGTCGGCGTCGCCTCGCTGGTCGTCGTCGTCGCCTTCCTGCTGCTGATCCTGCTGTCCTGGGCCGGCGTCGTCGCCGGCGACTGGCAGCGCGAAGTGGGCGTGGCCAACGCGCCGCCGACCTTCATGGGCCCGGCCGAAGCCACCGAGAAGATGGCGATCGCCACGCCCAAGGGCCCGAACGTCGACCTGTCCGACGTCGACCCGCTGGCGCCGCGTTATGCCGAGTGGGCCGAACGCGCCGCCAAGCTCAAGACCGAGGAGACGCCCAAGGCCGAGACGCTGCCGCTGGGCGGCGACCGCCTGGGCCGCGACGTGCTCGAGAAGGCCGTCAAGGGCACGCAGATCTCGGTCTTCGTCGGCGTGCTGGCGGCCGTCGTCGCGACCTCGATCGGCACGCTGCTGGGCGCCTTCAGCGGCTTCTTCGGCGGCAAGATCGGCGACGCGCTGGAGTGGCTCTACAACGTCTTCGAGTCGGTGCCGGGCATCCTGCTGATCTTCGCCTTCGCCGCGGTGCTGGGACGGGGCATCGACACCGTCGTGCTGATCCTGGGCTTCACCGGCTGGACCGGCATGTACCGCCAGGTGCGCGCCGAGTTCATCAAGCACTCCAGCCGCGAGTACGTGCGCGCCGCCGAGGCCATCGGTGCCTCGCGCATGTCGCGCATGTTCCGCCACATCCTGCCCAACGTCAGCCACGTCGTGCTGGTGCGCATGGGGCTGCTGGTCGTCGGCTTCATCAAGGCCGAGGTCATCCTGTCCTACCTGGGCCTGGGCGTGCCGGTCGACCAGGTGAGCTGGGGCACGATGCTCGCCGAGGCGCAGAGCGACCTGATCCTGGGCTACTGGTGGCAGCTCGCCGCGGCCACCGGCTTCATGGCGGTGTTCGTCACCGCGTTCTCGCTGATGGCCGACGCCGCGCGCGACGCGCTCGACCCGAAGCTGCGGGGGCTGGAATGAGCACCGCGCACGACACCGTCCCGCCGATGACCCCGCTGCTTTCCATCCAGGACCTCAAGGTCGAGTTCCGCATGGGCCAGGGCCAGCGCGCCCAGGCCGTCAAGGGCATCTCCTTCGACGTGCCCGAGAACACCACCGTCGCGCTGGTCGGCGAGTCGGGCTCGGGCAAGAGCGTCACCGCGATGTCGGTGCTGAACCTGCTGCCCGAGAACGCCGAGCGCAGCGGCCGCATCCTGTGGCGCGAGCGCGATCTGCTGAAGAGTTCGCTGAGCGAGTTGCAGGCCCTGCGCGGCAAGGAGATCGCCTGCGTCTTCCAGGACCCGATGAGCTCGCTGAACCCGGTGTTCAACGTCGGCCAGCAGCTCGCCGAACCGCTGATGCGCCACCTGGGGCTGACGCGCCGCCAGGCCTGGGCGCGCGCCGAGGAGCTGCTCGGCGAGGTCGGCATCCCCGAGCCCAAGCGCCGCCTGCAGGCCTACCCGCACGAGATGTCCGGCGGCCAGCAGCAGCGCGTGATGATCGCGATGGCGCTGGCCTGCGAGCCCAAGCTGCTGATCGCCGACGAGCCGACCACGGCGCTGGACGTGACGATCCAGCGCCAGGTGCTGGAGCTGCTGGGCAAGCTGCGCGAGCGCCACCGCATGAGCCTGCTGTTCATCAGCCACGACCTGGGCGTGGTCGGCGAGATCGCCGACCGCGTCGTCGTGATGCGCCACGGCGCGATCCGCGAGAGCGGCCCGGTGGCGCAGATCTTCGCCGCGCCGCAGGACGCCTACACCAAGGCGCTGCTCGCCTGCCGCCCGGC
This sequence comes from Rubrivivax benzoatilyticus JA2 = ATCC BAA-35, assembly GCF_000190375.1. GTDB lineage: Bacteria > Pseudomonadota > Gammaproteobacteria > Burkholderiales > Burkholderiaceae_C > Rubrivivax > Rubrivivax benzoatilyticus. The sequence continues at coordinate 23,660 of NZ_AEWG01000068.1, read as the reverse complement.
GCTGGACACCAACCCGGGCCGGCTGATGGTCATCGACGACCACATCGCCGGCCGTGGCGCGGCCGCCGCCGCCCAGGCCAAGGACCCCGAGGCGCCGGTGGTGCTGGAGGTGCGCTCGCTGGCCAAGAGCTTCTGGCTCAAGGAAGGCCTGTTCGGCAAACGCGAGTTCAAGGCGGTGCGCGACGTCAACTTCCAGCTGCGCCGCGGCCACACGCTGGGCGTGGTCGGCGAGTCGGGCTCGGGCAAGACGACGATGGGGCTGACGCTGCTGCGCCTGCACGAGCCGACCGGCGGCGAAGTCATCTTCGACGGCAAGAACCTGCTGAAGCTGAGCGACCGCGAGCGCCAGCTGATGCGCCGGCGCATCCAGATCGTCTTCCAGAACCCGTACGCGAGCCTCAACCCGCGCTTCACGATCGGCCAGGCGCTGATCGAGCCGATGACGATCCACGGCATCGGCGCCGACACCGCCGAGCGCGAGCAGCGTGCGCGCACGCTGCTGGAGAAGGTGGGCCTGGACGGCCGCGCCTTCGGCAAGTACCCGCACGAGTTCTCCGGCGGCCAGCGCCAGCGGGTCGCGATCGCACGCTGCCTGACGCTCGAGCCCGAGGTGCTGGTGCTCGACGAGGCCGTCTCGGCACTGGACGTCAGCGTGCAGGCCCAGGTGCTGAACCTGCTGAAGGACCTGCAGGACGAGCTCGGCTTGGCCTACGTCTTCATCAGCCACGACCTGTCGGTGGTGCGCTTCATCAGCGACGAGGTGATGGTGATGAAGGACGGCCAGGTGGTCGAGCAGGCGAGCGCCGAGCAGATCCTGCTGGCGCCGCAGCAGGACTACACGAAGCGGCTGCTGGCAGCCATCCCGCGCGGCTACCGCCCCGCAGCCTGAGGGTCAGCCGCGCCGGCGCGCCTTCTTCCGGGGCGGCGGCGCGGCCATCGTGCCGCGGCAGCGCGGCGCGCCGCAGCAGCACTCGAAGTCGGCCGGGTCCTCGTCGCCGATGTCCAGCGAGTAGTCGATGAACAGCTCCTCGCCGGCACGGATGGCGCGCCGGGCCTCGATGGCGATCTGCAGCGTGCCGTCTTCGTCCTCCACCTCGTAGGCCGCGCAGTTGGGCGCGCACGAGTGGTTGAAGTGGCGCGTGCCGTTGCCGCCTTCGCGGCCGTCGATCATCGAGCCGTCGGACAGGCCGAAGAAGTAGGTCAGCGCGTTGTCCCAGTCCAGGCGCTCGATCTCGGCGGCGCTCCAGCGCCGGCCGGCGTAGAGACCCAGGCGCTCGCCGCGGCGCAGGTCGCGCGTGGCGAAGGCGCCGAGGCCGTGCACGTGGCTGTCGCGGACCTCGAACGGAGCGTCGGCATCGTTCATCGGCGCGCATTGTGCCCGGCACCAGCGCAAGGCAGGCTCTGCGGGCGCCGCGGATAATCCGCCGCATGCAGGGCAAGCGTCGCGTGGTGGTGGGCTTGAGCGGCGGCGTCGACTCCGCGGTCAGCGCCTGGCTGCTCAAGCAGCAGGGGTACGAGGTCGTCGGCCTCTTCATGAAGAACTGGGAGGACGACGACGACAGCGAGTACTGCTCGTCGCGCCAGGACTTCCTCGACGCCGCGGCGGTGGCCGACGTCATCGGCATCGACCTCGAACACGTCAACTTCGCCGCCGAGTACAAGGACCGCGTCTTCGCCGAGTTCCTGCGCGAATACAGCGCCGGCCGCACGCCCAACCCCGACGTGCTGTGCAACGCCGAGATCAAGTTCAAGGCCTTCCTCGACCACGCGATGCGCCTGGGCGCCGAGCGCATCGCCACCGGCCACTACGCCCGCGTGCGCGAGCGCGACGGCCGCTTCGAGCTGCTGAAGGGCCTGGACCCGGCCAAGGACCAGAGCTACTTCCTGCACCGCCTGAACCAGGCGCAGCTGGCGCGCACGATGTTCCCGGTCGGCGAGCTGCCCAAGACCGAGGTGCGCCGCATCGCCGCCGAGATCGGCCTGCCGAACGCGAAGAAGAAGGACTCGACCGGCATCTGCTTCATCGGCGAGCGCCCGTTCCGCGAGTTCCTCAACCGCTACCTGGCGCAGGCGCCGGGCGACATCGAGGACGAACGCGGCCGCGTCGTCGGCCGCCACGTCGGCCTGAGCTTCTACACGCTGGGCCAGCGCCAGGGCCTGGGCATCGGCGGCCTGAAGTCCGGCGGCGGCGAACACGCGCCCTGGTACGTGGCACGCAAGGAACTCGAGCGCAACGTGCTGCGTGTCGTGCAGGGCCACGACCACCCCTGGCTGCTGTCGCGCACGCTCGCCGCCGGCGACTGCGCCTGGGTCGCCGGCACGCCGCCGGCCGACGGCGCGCTGGCCGCCAAGACACGCTACCGCCAGGCCGACGCGGCCTGCACGCTGCGCCGCGACGGCGAGGCCGTCGTGCTCTCGTTCGCCGAACCGCAGTGGGCCGTCACACCCGGCCAGTCGGCCGTGGTCTACGACGGCGAGGTCTGCCTCGGCGGCGGCGTCATCGAATCGTCCGAACCCTGAGTCGGGCCACCGGCCTGCACACCATGAGCGAACCCCAAGCCCCGGCCCGCCCGATGCTCCCGCCGCTGGCCGCCGCGCGCGGCGCGGCTCCCCGGCGGCGCGGCCGGCGCTGGATCTGGCTGGGCGTTGTCGGCCTCGCCGCGGCACTCGCTGTCGCCGCCTGGAGCCGGCGTGCGCCCGAGGTGCAGGCCACTGGCGTCGCCAGCGCCTATCCGTCGGCACGTTTCGCCGAACTCAGCGCCTCGGGTTACGTCGTCGCCCAGCGCCGCGCCGCGGTGGCCAGCAAGGCCACCGGCCGGCTGGTCGAGCTGGCGGTGCGCGAAGGCAGCGTCGTCAAGGCCGGCGACCTGATCGCGCGCATCGACGCCGCCGACGTGCTGCCGACGGTCATCGCCGCCGAAGCCGGCGTGCGCCAGGCCGAAGCCGCGCGCCGCCAGGCCGCCGTCGAGCTCGACAACGCGCGTGCCGACCTGGAACGCACGCTGGGGCTCAAGGACCAGGGCTTCGTCTCGCCGCAGGCCGTCGACGCGGCGCACCGCCGCACCGACGCCGCCGCCGCCGCGCTGGCCGCCGCCGACGCCGCCATCGCCCAGTCGCGCGCGCAGCTCAACGTGCAGCGTGTCGCGCGCGACAACACCGAGATCCGTGCGCCCTTCGACGGCGTCGTGCTGGTCAAGAACGCCAACGTCGGCGACCTGATCACGCCGCTGTCCAGCGCCACCGGCGCGCTCGGCGCCGTGGTCACGATGGCCGACATGTCGACGCTGGAGGTCGAGGCCGACGTGTCGGAGGCCAACGTCGGCCGCATCCGCATCGACCAGCCGGTGGAGATCGCGCTCGACGCGCTGCCCGACAGACGGTTCGCCGGCAGCGTCGCGCGCATCGTGCCCACCGTCGACCGCGCCAAGGCGACGGTGATGACCAAGATCCGCTTCGAGCAGCTGGACCCGCGCATCCTGCCGGAGATGGCGGCGCGCGTCGTCTTCCTGTCGCAGGCCGCGACCGAGGCCGACCGCCAGCCTGTGATGGCGCTCAACCCCAAGGCCGTCGTCGAGCGCGACGGCCGCCGCGTCGTGCTGCGCATCGGCGCCGACGATCGCCTGGAGGCCGTGCCGGTGAGCGTCGGCCGCACGCTGGGCGACGTCGTCGAGATCGCGCCCGGCACGCTGAAACCCGGCGAGCGTGTCGTGCTCGCGCCCGCCGACACGCTGGCCGCCGGCACGCGCGTGACGGTGGCCAAGTGAACACGCCGCCGCTGATCCGCATCCAGGGCCTGCGCAAGACCTACCGCCGCGGCGAGCAGGACATCCCGGTGCTCGAAGGCATCGACCTGGACGTGCACGCCGGCGAGTTCGTCGCGCTGATGGGGCCCAGCGGCTCGGGCAAGAGCACGCTGCTGAACCTGGTGGCCGGCATCGACCAGCCGAGCGCCGGCACGATCGAGATCGCCGGCACCGATATCGCGACGCTCGACGAAGGCCAGCTCGCCGACTGGCGCGCCGCCAACGTCGGCTTCATCTTCCAGTTCTACAACCTGCTGCCGGTGCTGACCGCGGCCGAGAACGTCGAGCTGCCGCTGCTGCTGACCAACCTCACGGCACGCGAGCGCCGCGAGCGCGTCGCCCAGGCGCTGGCGCTGGTGTCGCTGGCCGACCGCGCCGGGCACTATCCGAACGAGCTGTCCGGCGGCCAGCAGCAGCGCGTGGCGATCGCGCGCGCGCTGGTCGGCGACCCGACGCTGATCGTCGCCGACGAGCCCACCGGCGACCTCGACCGCCACACCGGCGAGGAGGTGCTGTCGCTGCTGGAGCAACTCGTCGCCGAACTCGGCAAGACCATCGTCATGGTCACCCACGACCCCAAGGCCGCGGCGCGGGCGCACCGCCTGGTGCACCTGGAAAAGGGCGTGCTGGTCGACGAGGCCGAGGCCGGCTGAACGGGGCGACGCGGTGTTCCTGCTGCGCCTGCTGCTGAAGAACGCGTTCCGCCACCGGCTGCGCACGTTGCTGACCATCGTCGGCCTGATGGTCGCGGTCTGCGCCTTCGGGCTGCTGCGCACCATCGTCGACGCCTGGTACGCCGGCGCCAACGCGAGTTCCAGCACGCGGCTCATCGTGCGCAGCGCGACCTCGCTGACGGTGCCGCTGCCGCTGGCCTATGCCGAGCGGCTGCGCGCCGTCGACGGGGTCACCGCGGTCAGCTGGTCGAACTGGTTCGGCGGCGTCTACATCACCGAGCGCAACTTCTTCCCGCAGTTCGCCGTCGACGGCGCGAGCTACCTGCCGCTGTACCCGGAGTTCGTCGTCGATGACGCCGAGCGCACGGCCTGGCTGCGCGACCGCCGCGGCGTGCTCGTCGGCCGCGTGCTGGCGGCCAAGTACGGCTGGCAGGTCGGCGACACGGTGCCGCTGCGCGGCACGATCTACAGCGGCACCTGGAACTTCACGATCCGCGGCATCTACCGCGGCGCCGACCCCGGCGTCGACGAGAACCAGATGCTGATGCACTGGGGCTACATCAACGAGATCCAGCGCCAGCGGTTCGCCGGCCGCGGCGACTCGGTCGGCGTGTTCGTCGTCGGCATCCGCGACCCGAACGACGCCGCGCTCGTCGGCCAGCGCATCGACACGATGTTCCGCAACTCGCTGGCCGAGACGCTGACCGAGACCGAGAAGGCCTTCCAGCTCGGTTTCGTGTCGATGAGCGAGGCCATCCTCGTGGCGCTGCAGGCGGTGAGCCTGATCGTCATCGTCATCATCATGGCGGTGATGGCCAACACGATGGCGATGACGGCGCGCGAGCGCCTGGCCGAGTACGCGACGCTGAAGGCGCTGGGCTTCCCGCCGGAGTTCGTCGTCAAGCTGCTGTTCGGCGAGAGCCTGCTGATCGCCGCGATCGGCGGCGTGCTCGGCGTGCTGGTGACGCTGCCGCTGGCCTCGGCCTTCGCCAACGCCGTCGGCACGCTGTTCCCGGTGTTCCGCGTTGCGCCGGAGACGATCGCGCTGCAGCTGCTGGCGGCGCTGGTCGTCGGCGTCGCTGCGGCGGCCTGGCCGGCCTGGCGCTCGAGCCGCATCGACATCGTCGACGGCTTGAGACACGTGGCCTGAGAGCCGATGCGCCGCGCCGTCCCGCTCGCCTACATCGCACGCAACCTCTGGGTGCGGCGCGTGACGACGGCGCTCACCGCCGGCGGCATGGCGCTGGTGGTCTTCGTCTTCGCCACCGTGCTGATGATGACCGAGGGCATCCGCGCGACGCTGGTGGCCACCGGGCAGGCGGACAACGTCGTCGTGCTGCGCAAGGGCTCCACGGCCGAGATCACCAGCGCGATCGCGCGTGAGCAGGCCGGCGTCATCGAGAGCCTGCCCGGCATCGCCACCGACGCCGCCGGCCAGCCGCTGGTCAGCCGCGAGCCGGTGGTGCTGAACAGCCTGGTCAAGCGCAACGGCAAACCCGGCAACGTGACGCTGCGCGGCACCTCGGCCGACGGGCTGGCGCTGCGGCCGCAGGTGCGCATCGTCGAAGGCCGCTTCTTCCGCCCCGGCAGCGCCGAGATCGTCGTCGGCCGCGCGGTCGCGCGTGGCTACGACGGCGTCGCCCCGGGCTCGACGCTGCGTTTCGCCGGCCGCGACTGGACCGTCGTCGGCATCCTCGACGCCGGCAAGACCGGCTTCGACTCGGAGATCTGGGGCGACGCCGAACAGCTGATGCAGGGCTTCCGGCGCCTCGCGTACTCCAGCGTCATCTTCCGCCTCGCTGACCCGGCGGCCTTCGAGCGGGTGCGCGCGCGCCTGGAAGACGACCCGCGGCTGACGCTGGAAGCCAAACCCGAGATCCGCTTCTACGCCGAGCAGAGCGAGCAGCTCGCCAACTTCATCAGCATCCTGGGCACGGCGCTGGCGCTGATCTTCTCCACCGGCGCGATCGTCGGCGCGGCGATCACGATGTTCGGCGCGGTGGCCTCGCGTGTCGGCGAGATCGGCACCCTGCGCGCGCTGGGGTTCCGCCGCGAGGCGGTGCTGGTAGCCTTTCTCGGCGAGTCGCTGCTGCTGGCCTTCGTCGGCGGCGTCTTCGGGCTGGCGGCGGCGAGCCTGATGCAGTTCGTCGACGTCTCGACGACCAACTTCGCGACCTTCTCCGAACTCGCCTTCCAGTTCCGCCTGACGCCGGCCATCGGCGCCAAGGCGATCGGCTTCGCGCTGGCGATGGGGCTGATCGGCGGCTTCGTGCCGGCCTGGCGCGCGGCTCGGCTGAAGATCGTCGACTGCCTGCGCGCCGCCTGATCAGGCGCCGTCGTACCAGACGACCGGCCGGCCGCCGGCGGTCCAGTCTTCGTAGCGGCGCGCGAACAGCGCCTCGATGCGGCCGCGCTTGACCTTGAAGGTCGGCGTGACGAGGTCGTTGGCCACCGTCCAGGCGTCACGCATCGCGACCAGGCAGACCAGGCGCTCGTGCGGGTCGAGCAGCGAGTTCACCGTCGCCAGATGGTCGGCCAGCGAACGCTCCAGCGCCGCGCGGCCTTCGGCGTCGTCGGCCTGCGCCGCGGCGGCCGGGTTCAACATCACCAGGCCCAGCGGCTGGTGCAGGTGGGCGCCGCTGACGCAGCAGGCTTCGACCGCCGGGTGCATCACCAGCTTGTCCTCGATCGGCGCCGGCGCGACGTACTTGCCCTTGCTGGTCTTGAACAGGTCCTTCACGCGGCCGGTGATGCGCAGGTTGCCGCCGTCGTCGAGCTCGCCCTGGTCGCCGGTGTGCAGCCAGCCGTCGGCGGTGAAGGCTTCGCGCGTCAGCTCGGGCTCACGGTAGTAGCCGGTCATCAGCGCCGGGCAGCGCATCTGGATCTCGCCGCTTTGCGGATCCAGCCGCGACTGCACGCCGTCGTAGGGCAGGCCCACGGTGCCGGGGCGTGGGTGGCCGGGCAGCGTGGCGTGGCTGATGCCGCAGTTCTCGGTCATGCCGTAGACCTCGACGACGTCCAGCCCCAGGCGCGCGTACCAGCGCAGCAGGTCGGGCGGCATCGGCGCGGCACCGCCGGCGGCGAAGCGGCAGGCGTCCAGCCCCAGGCCTTCCAGCACCTTGCGCCGCACGATGCGGCCCAGGCCGGGCACGGCGAGCATCGTGTTCAGCTTGGACGGCGGCATCTTCGCGTGAACGCCCTGCTGGAACTTGAGCCACAGCCGCGGCACCGAGAAGAAAACCGTCGGCCGCGCGCGGCGCAGGTCCTCGGCGAAGGTCTCCAGCGTGTCGGCGAAATAGACGCGCATGCCGCTGGCGAGCTGCCCGTGTTCGACCAGCGTGCGCTCGGCGACGTGCGACAGCGGCAGGTAGCTCAGCATGCGCGCGTCGGCATCCAGCCCGCCGATGCGCCGCAGCCCCGACTGCAGCGCCCAGGCGAAGTGCGAGAAGCGGTGCATCACGCCCTTGGGCGCGCCGGTCGTGCCCGAGGTGTACATCACGGTGCAGAGCTCGTCGCCGGGGCGCACCGGCTCGCCGGCCAGCGGCGAGTTGGCGGCGACGATGTCGTCCCAGCGCGGCGCGCCGCTGGCCGGGCCCAGCGGCAGCTCGACGCAGGGCAGGCCCTCGGGCACGCCGGCCTTCATCTCGTGCCACGTGTCCAGCTTGCCGACGAAGAGCAGGCGCGCGCCGCTGTGTTCCAGCACCTGGCGCACGGTGGCCGCGGCCAGCGTCGGGTACAGCGGCACCGAGACGTGGCCGGCCATCCAGATCGCCCAGTCGGCCATCAGCCAGTGCGCGCTGTTCTTGCCGAGGATGGCGATGCACGAGCCATGCGGCAGGCCGAGCGAGACGAGGTGCGCCGCCATGCGCCGCGCCTGGCCGACAGCCTCGGCCCAGGAGATGTCGCGCAGCGTGCCGCCGCCGGGCTGGGTGAAGGCGATGCGCCCGGGCGCGGTCTTCTCCCAGTGCCACAGGCGCTGCAGCGCGAGCGCATCGTCGGGCACGGTGTCGGGGATCGTCTCGGACATGGCGGCCACCCGCGGGCCGCGAAGGGGCCCGGACGCGGCCAGACTAGCGGCCGCTTCGTCCGGCTGACTCAGGGCTTACGACGAGGCCCGGCCAATGCGAGTGCACGTCACCCCGCGAACACGTGACCGGGACGACCCGCAGTCAGCGCCCGTGGCTCAGCGCGTCGGCGAGCTGTTCCTGCACCTGGCGCACGCTGCGCAGCGCCAGCGTGACGTCGAGTTCGGCCAGCGGCGCGATCGTCGCGGTGACCTCGTCGACGGTTTCGGGTTCGTTGATCAGCGCGTGCGCGATCACCGAGACGGCACCGATGGCGCGCCGGTTGGGCGGCATCTGCGGCGGGAACTCCAGGCCGAACTGCAGCAGCACGTGGTGGCGCACGCAGGCCACCGCGGCCTGGCCCAGGCCCCAGCTTTCGCACAGCGCGGCGCCCAGCGCGTCGTGGCTGACGCCGAAGCCGGCGTGCTCGAGCGTCAGCAGTTCGGTGTCCGAGCGTGCGGCGCGCAGCATCGCCCGGTAGTGATCCGGCGCGTGGCGGAACAGCACCGCCTTGCCGCATTCCTCGAACAGCCCGGCCGAGTGCGCGGCCCAGGCGTCGAGCGAGAGCTTGTGCGCGATGCGCCCCATCACCAGGCCGCGGCTGGCGGCGCGCGCCCACAGGGGATCGAGCTCGGCCGCCGGCGGGAAGGCGGCGCGCAGGCCGATCTCGAAGGTGATGGCCGCGATCTCGCGCATGCCCAGGTACGTGATCGCCTGCTGCACGCTCTGCACGCGCCCGCGCAGGCCGTAGAGCGACGAGTTCACCGCCTTCAGCACCGCGGCGGCCAGCGCCATGTCGGCTTCGATCAGCGAGGCGGCGGCGGTGAGGTTGACCTCCTCCTCGGCGAGCAGCAGCGAGAGCTTGACGAGCGCCTCGGGTTGCGCCGGGATGTCGATCTCCAGCGTTCGCAGTTCGGCGTTGACGGACATGGGCGGCTCGGAGGATGCAGGTGAAGCGAAGGCAGAACCCGCACATCGTAGACCCCGGGGCCGGGCGGCATCGGCACAACAGCGGGTGCATGACCGGGCTTCTCCGCCGCACCCGGCACCAGAAAGCGAAAAAGGGCGCCACCGGATCCGGTGGCGCCCCTTCGTGCGTCGTGGCCGTCAGCTCGACACCGCCATGTTCGTTTGATGTGCGGCGGCGCCAAGCTGGGCGTCTGTTTGTCTCCTCGACTCCCCGCCTGCCGCACCGGGCCCTCTGTAGAGGCCCCGACGCGGCGCGAGTGGGAACAATGTAGCGGTGCGTTTCAGCTCGGACATCGGGACTTACCCGCCGCCCGCGATCCACTCCGCTGCACGTTCGGCGATCATCAGGGTCGGAGAATTGGTGTTGCCGCTGGTAATCGTCGGCATCACGCTGGCATCGGCGATGCGCAGCCCCGCCAGGCCGCGCACCCGCAGGCGCGCGTCGACGACCGCGCCGGGATCGTCGTCCCGCCCCATGCGACACGTTCCCACGGGATGGAAGATCGTCGTGCCGATGTCACCGGCCAGACGGGCCAGTTCCTCGTCGCTCCGGTACTGCGGGCCGGGTTTGATCTCACGCGGGCGGTAACGCGCCAGGGCCGGCATCGCGGCGATGCGGCGCGTCAGCCGCAGCGAGTCGGCGGCGACCTGGCGGTCCTCGGCGGTCGACAGGTAGTGGGGCGCGATGCGCGGCGCGTCCTCGGGCCGCGGCGACGCCAGCCGGACCTCGCCGCGTGCGCTGGGGTTCAGGTTGCAGACGCTGGCGGTGAAGGCGTCGAAGCGGTGCAGCGGCTCGCCGAAGGCGTCCAGCGAAAGCGGCTGCACGTGGTACTCGATGTTCGGCGCCGCGTAGGCCGGCGACGAGCGCGTGAACGCGCCCAGCTGCGACGGCGCCATGCTCATCGGGCCGCTGCGCCGCAGCGCGTACTCGGCGGCGATGCGCGCCTTGCCCAGCATGCTGGCCGACAGCGTATTCAGCGTGCGTGTGCCGTCGACGGCGTAGACCGCGCGGATCTGCAGATGGTCCTGCAGGTTGGCACCGACACCGGGCAGTTCGTGCCGCGTCTCGATGCCCAGCGGCTGCAGCCAGTCGCCACGGCCGATGCCCGAGAGCTGCAGGATCTGCGGCGTGCCGATGGCACCGGCGGCGAGCACCACTTCCTGACGGGCATGAACCACCAGCGGCTCGCCGCCGCCGAGCGGGCGCACCTCGATGCCGGTCGCACGGCCGCCGTCGAGCAGCACGCGGGTCACCGTCGCGCCGGTCCAGACCTGCAGGTTGTCGCGCCCGAGCGCCGGGCGCAGAAAGGCCTTGCTGGTGTTCCAGCGGATGCCCGAACGCTGGTTGACCTCGAAGTAGCCGACGCCTTCGTTGTCGCCGCGGTTGAAGTCCTCGGTCGGCGGGATGCCGGCTTCGCGCGCCGCGGCGGCGAAGGCGTCGAGGATGTCCCAGCGCAGGCGCTGACGTTCGACCCGCCACTCGCCGCCGTGGCCGTGCAGCGCGTCGCCGCCGCGCCAGTGGTCCTCGTGGCGGCGGAAGTACGGCAGGCAGTGCTCCCAGCGCCAGTTGGCGTCGCCCGTCGCCGCGGCCCAGCCGTCGTAGTCGCGTGCCTGGCCGCGCATGTAGATCATGCCGTTGATGCTGGAGCAGCCGCCCAGCACCTTGCCGCGCGGGTAGCGCAGGCTGCGGCCGTTGAGCCCGGCGTCGGGTTCGGTCTGGTAGAGCCAGTCGGTGCGCGGGTTGCCGATGCAATAGAGGTAGCCGACCGGGATGTGGATCCAGTGGTAGTCGTCGCGGCCGCCGGCCTCGACGAGCAGCACGCGGCGCGTGCGCCCGGCCGACAGCCGGTTGGCGAGCAGGCAGCCGGCGGTGCCGCCGCCGACGATGACGACGTCGTACTCGGCGGCGCTCACCACGTGGCCGACGGCCAGGAACGGGCGGGGGTCATGGGTGTCTCCTGTCGTTGTCGTGGGTGTCGCCGGGACTCAGGTCAGCGGGCTGGCGAGCACCGGGAAGAGCTTGAGCATGCCCTCGGCCATGATCTCCACGGCCAGCGCCGCGAGGATCAGGCCCATCAGCCGCGTCATCACGTTGATGCCGGTGCGGCCCAGCCAGCCGGCGATGCGCTCGGAGGCGGTGAAGGCCAGAAAGGTCGCGACGCCGACCACGACGCCGTAGCCGACGAGCACCGCCAGCTGCCACCAGTGCCGGGTGCGCTCGGCGTAGATGACCATCGTCGAGATCGTCGCCGGGCCGGTGAGCAGCGGGATCGTCAGCGGCACCACCGCGATGCTGGCACCGGCGTCGACACGCTGGTCACCCTCGCTGACGTCGGCGGGCTTGGTCTCGGCGGGCTGGGCGTTGAGCATGGCGACCGCGCTGAGCATCAGCAGCAGGCCGCCGCCGACCTGGAACGAGGCGATCGAGATGCCGAAAAACTCGATGATCTTCAGCCCCGCCAGCGCGCTGGTGGCGATGACGACGAAGGCCGTGAAGGCGCTGATGCGGATCGTGCGCCGGCGTTGCTCGGGGGAGAAGTTCTGCGTGAAATGGATGAAAAAGGGAACGACGCCGAGCGGGTTGACGATCGCGAGCAAGGCGATCAGCGGCTTGAGGAGATCCATTGCGGCGATGGTAGCGGGCTGCCTCGCCTTGCCGCTTCAGGACAGGCCCGGTCTTGCGGACGCCGCGGCCGTGCGCCAGCCCGCGCGTCGACGCACGAAGCGGGCGCCGAGGGGCCCGATCAACGCCGAGGTATCAAATTAGGGGGCACAACCCCGGATTTCGGGTTTGCCTGGGGGGTCGAAAACAACATTTGACGGCCGCCCTCTTTACAGGCCGCGGCCGGCGGCACCCATAATAGGCCGGTCTGTGTCTGGTAGCCGCGCCTTTGAAATGAATGGTTCACGCAAGGGTAGAAGCTCCGCATGGCTCCTTGGTTCTAGATAGAGGGCTTCTCTGTGGGTAACAAACTGTACGTCGGCAACCTTGCGTATTCGGTGCGCGACGACTCTCTGCAACAAGCGTTCGCGCAATTCGGCACCGTCACGTCCGCCAAGGTGATGATGGACCGCGAAACCGGCCGCTCGAAGGGCTTCGGCTTCGTCGAGATGGGCTCGGACGCCGAGGCGCAAGCCGCGATCAACGGCATGAACGGCCAGTCCCTGGAAGGCCGCGCGGTGGTGGTCAACGAGGCCCGTCCTCGTGAAGACCGTCCGGGCGGCTTCCGCAGCGGCGGTGGCGGCGGCTACGGCGGTGGCGGCAGCTACGGCGGCGGTGGTGGCGGCGGCTACGGCGGTGGCGGCGGTGGCCGCAGCCCCTACGGCGGTGGCGGCGGTGGCCGTGGCCCCTACGGCGGTGGCAATCGCGGCGGCAGCGGCGGTGGCTACGGTGGTGGTGGTGGCGGCTACGGCGGCGGTGGCCGCGGCGGCTACTGATCCAGTGCCGGTTGGCCCGGGCATCGCGTCCGGGCCGCACTGATCAAAAAGAAGGGCGGCGGGCCGACAGGTCCGGCGCCTTTTTTCGTCTGCCGGCATCGCGCGCCGGGCGCGCGGCAGTGAGCCTCTCAGGCGAGTCAGGTCTTGGGCCGCGCCGGCCTCGGAGCCCGCCGTCAGTGCTCGCCGCGGCGGGGCTTGCGGCCGCGGCCGGCGAACACGGCGTCGAACAGCGCGTTGGGAAGAAGGCGCAGCAGTTTGGCGACCACGCCCATCTGCCAGGGGATCACGCGATAGCTGATCCCGGCCGAAATCGCACGAAACGCGCGTTCGGCGAACTCGTCCGCAGGCAGCAGGAAGGGCATGGAGTACGGATTTCGCGCCGTCAGCGGCGTCGCGACATACCCGGGCAGGAGCGTCACGACTTTCACGCCGCTGTCACGGCACTCGCCTCGCAGGCTTTCGCAGTAGGCGACGACGGCAGCCTTGCTCGCGCAGTAGGCCCCGTGCCCTGGCAGCCCACGGATCGCCGCCACGCTGGCGATGCCGACGAGGGTGCCGGCACCTCGCTCGCGCATTGCGGCGACGAAGGGATGGAAGGTGGCGGCCAGCCCGACGTTGTTGATGGCGAGCGTCTCGCGCAGGACCTCCAGATCGTCGCGGATCGCCGTGTCCATGCCGACGCTGATGCCGGCATTGGCGATGACGACGTCCGGCAGGCCCTGGGTCTCGATGCACTGGCGCCCGACGGCGGCCATGGCGTCGATGTCGGCCACGTCGGCACGGTAGACCGCCGCCTGCTCCGGCCCCAGGCCCTGCGCCGCGAGCCAGGCGCGAACCTCGTCGACACGCCGCGCCACCAGCGCCAGCCGCCAGCCGGCACGCGCGTAACGCAGCGCCAGCGCCTGGCCGATGCCGCTGGACGCCCCGGTGATGAAAACCAGCGGCGCGCTCATCGCGACGCTCGCGGCGGGAACACGCCGCGCATCGGGCCGCTGAGGTCGAGCTTGCGCAGGCCGTGGTCGTACTCCAGCCCCCGCGCCTCGAAGACCGCGCCGTCGGGCGCCGTCACGCGCACCGGCAGGTGGCTGCGCACCCGCTCGCTGACGAGGAAGGCATGCAGGAAGTCGCCGTCCATGCGGATGGTCTGGCCGTTGGCGTCGGTGGTGGTGACGTGCGCGGCGCCCAGCAACTGGACTTCACTGGCGTCGCCCGTGGCAAGCGCCCGCCGGGCGTCGGCCAGCGTGACGCGGCCGTCGGGCGTGACGGCGCGGATGCGCACGCGGTCCACCTCGATCTGGTCGGTGGCGGGGTAGTGGCGCAGTTGCGCGCCTTCGATGCGCACCTTCAGCCGGCCATCGGCAGCAAAACGCTCGAGCGCGAAGTCGTTCATCGTGTAGTCGGGTTCCTGGCGCACCGCCTGCTCCGCGGACACGCGAGGCGCCGACGGCGTGTTCTTCACCAGCCACCAGGTCGCCAGGGCCAGCGCAGCCATCAGCAGCAGAGGGAGGTAGGCCGAGACGGCGTCGCGCACACGCAGCGCCCAAGGCACGCGTGGCGGCGGCGCGTCGCCCGGCCGGCGCGGCCCCGGGCCGACGCTGATCGGCACCTCGGGCAGGTCGGGCAGGTGCAGCTCGACGCTCATCGCCGCTCAGGCCGTGTCCAGCGAGGTCAGATGGCCGCGCAGCAGCGCCTCGTAGCGCCCGCAGGCGACGAGCAGCAGGTCGCAGAACTCGCGTGCCGCGCCATGGCCGCCGGCAGCCGTGGTGACGTGGTGCGCCACGGCCTTGACCTCGACGTGCGCATTGGCCGGGGCGCAGGCGAAGCCGGCACGCACCAGCAGCGGCAGGTCGGGCCAGTCGTCGCCGATCGCGGCCAGTTCGTCCCAGCTCCAGCCGCGGCGCGCCAGCAGCGCCGCCGCAGCGGCCAGCTTGTCGTGCACGCCGTAGACGGCTTCGGTCAGCCCCAGGTCGGCGACGCGGCGGCGCACCGCCGGCGAGTCGCGCCCGGTGATGACCACCGGCTCGATGCCCGCCTGGCGCAGCAGCTTCAGGCCGTGGCCGTCCAGCGTCGAGAACGCCTTGACGCTCTCGCCGTCGGCGCCGATGTAGATGCGGCCGTCGGTCAGCACGCCGTCGACGTCGAAGATCGCGGCCTTCAGGCCGGCGGCACCACCTTGCGCCTTCAGCAGCAGCTCGGGGGCGAACTGGATCGCCGCCATCTCAGATGACCTTCGCGCGCATCAGGTCGTTGGAGTTCAGCGCGCCGACCAGCCGGCCCTCGGCGTCGACCGCGAGCACGCTGGTGATGCGGTGCTGCTCCATCAGGCCGGCGGCGTCGACGGCCAGCGCGTCCTCGGCGATCAGCCTGGGGCCGGCGTGCATGACGTCGCCGGCAGTGAGGTCGCGCAGGTCGGCGCCGCGTTCGATGAGCCGGCGCAGGTCGCCGTCGGTGAAGATGCCGACCGGCCGGCCGTCGGCATCGACGAGCGCGGTGAAACCCAGGCCCTTGCGCGTCATCTCGCGCAGCACGTCGGCGAAGCTGGCGCCGGCGTCCACGCGCGGCACGGCGTCGCCGCTGCGCATCAGGTCGCGCACGTGCATCAGCAGCTTGCGGCCCAGGCTGCCGCCCGGGTGCGAGCGCGCGAAGTCCTCCTCGCGGAAGCCGCGCGCGTCGAGCAGCGCCACGGCGAGCGCGTCGCCGAGCGCGATCTGCGCCGTCGTGCTGGCCGTCGGCGCCAGGTTCAGCGGACAGGCCTCCTGGTCGACGGCGCAGGAGAGCACGTGGTCGGAATGGCGCGCCAGCGTCGAGCCCGGCTTGCCGGTCATGCCGATGATCGTCACGCCGAGGCGGCGCAGGGCCGGCAGGATGGCGGCGAGCTCGTCGACCTCGCCGCTGTTGCTGATCGCGAGCACGACGTCGCCGGCGATCAGCATGCCCAGGTCGCCGTGGCTGGCTTCCGCCGGGTGGACGAAGAAAGCCGGCGTGCCGGTGGACGCCAGCGTCGCGGCGATCTTGCGGCCGACGTGGCCGCTCTTGCCCATGCCCATCACGACCACGCGGCCGCGGCATTCGAGCATCGCCTGCACCGCGGCCGGGAAGCCTTCGCGCTGGCGTTCGGCCAGGCCGAGCAGCGCACGCGCCTCGATCTCGAAGGTGCGGGCGGCCAGTTCGAGCGCACGCTGGGGGTCGAAGGGGCGCGGCGAGGTCATGGGGCGTGCGGGGTCGAATAGGATCGAAGGATTCTAGATGGCCACCACCCTCGAACTCGTCCTGCTGTACCTCGTCGCCGCGGTGCTGGGGGTCGTGGTCTGCCGTTCGCTGAAGCTGCCGCCGATGCTGGGCTATCTGGTGGTCGGCGTGCTGATCGGCCCCAACGCGCTGGCGCTCGCCCAGGACAGCGCCGGCGTGAAGTACCTCGCCGAGTTCGGCGTCGTCTTCCTGATGTTCGTGATCGGGCTGGAGTTCAACCTGCCCAAGCTGCGCAGCATGCGCACCGTGGTCTTCGGCCTCGGGCTGTCGCAGGTCGCGCTGACGATGATCGGCACGCTGGCCGGCCACCTGCTGCTGGCAGCGCTGTACCAGCGCCTGACCGGCGACCCGTGGCGCATGTCCTGGCAGGGCGCGGTGGTGCTCGGCGGGGCGATCGCGATGTCGTCGACGGCCATCGTCGTCAAGCTGATGGCCGAGCGCCTGGAGCTCGAGAGCGAACACGGCCGGCGCGTGATGGGCATCCTGCTGTTCCAGGATCTGGCGGTGGTGCCGCTGCTGGTGCTGATCCCGGCGCTGAACTCCAGCGGCGAGCAGCTGCTGGTGTCGCTCGGCTGGGCCGTGCTGAAGGCCGCCGGGCTGCTGGCCGTGCTGCTGGTCGGCGGCCAGAAGGTGATGCGCTGGTGGCTGACGCTGGTGGCGCGGCGCAAGAGCGACGAGCTGTTCATCCTGAACCTGCTGCTCGTCACGCTGGGCCTGGCGTGGCTGACAGAACACGCCGGGCTGTCGCTGGCGCTGGGGGCCTTCGTCGCCGGCATGCTGGTCGCGGAGACCGAATACAAGCACCAGGTCGAGACCGACATCCGGCCCTTCCACGACGTGCTGCTGGGGCTGTTCTTCATCACCATCGGGATGAAGCTGGACTGGCGCCCGGTGCTCGACCAGTGGCCGCTGGTGCTGCTGCTGACCACCGTGCCGGTGGCCGCCAAGTTCGCGCTCGTCGCGGCGCTGGCGCGCGGCTTCCGCACCGCGCCGGGCGTCGCGCTGCGCACCGGCCTGTACCTGGCACAGGCCGGCGAGTTCGGCTTCGTGCTGCTGACGCTGGGCGCCGAGCGCGGCCTCGTCGACGCCGAGTGGATGAGCCCGATCCTGGCCAGCATGGTGCTGTCGATGCTGGCAACGCCGTTCATCATCATGCACGCCGACCGCATCGTGATGAAGCTCGCCGCCAGCGACTGGCTGATGCAGTCGGTGCAGCTGACCTCGATCGCCAAGCGCGCGATCCGCACCGAGAAGCACGTGATCATCTGCGGCTACGGCCGCAGCGGCCAGAACCTGGCGCGCATGCTGGACACCCAGCACATCCCGTACATGGCGCTGGACCTGGACCCGGACCGCGTGCGCCAGGCCGCCGCCGCCGGGCAGAGCGTGGTCTTCGGCGACGCGGCGCGGCTGCAGAGCCTGATGGCCGCCGGGCTGGCGCGCGCCAACGCCGTCGTCGTCAGCTACCCCGACACGCCGTCGGCGCTGAAGATCCTGCGCCTGGTGCACGAACACGCACCGGCGGTGCCGGTGATCGTGCGCACCATCGACGACTCCGACCTGGAGACGCTGCGCGCGGCCGGCGCCACCGAGGTCGTGCCCGAGGCCATCGAAGGCTCGCTGATGCTGGCCAGCCACGCACTGGCGCTGGTCGGCGTGCCGATGCGCACCGTCATCCGTCTGGCGCGCGACGCGCGCGATGCCCGCTACAGCCTGCTGCGCGGCTACTTCCACGGCGCCGACGACGACACCGCCGGCGACCTGCAGCAGGAGCGCCTGGCCACCGTCACGCTGCCGCCGGCGGCGGCGGCGATCGGCGAACGTCTGGCCGACCTGGCGCTGGGTGCGCTGGAGGTCGGCGTGATCTCGGTCCGGCGGGCGTCGGGCCCGCCGGGCAAGCCGGCCGACGACACCGTGCTCGGCGCCGGCGACACGCTGGTGCTCTCCGGGCTGCCGGAGGCGCTGGCACGGGCCGAACAGCGGCTGCTGCGCGGCTGACGTCTCCTGCACCCGACGCCGGCCACCGCTGGCTCTTGCTCCAAGTCAATCGCCATCGCGGCGGCGAGCGGCCGGCCGCGGGGCCGCGCCTATCATCCCGCGCCATGAGCCCGGAGCAATACATCAAGACCCACATCCGGACGGTGCCCGACTGGCCGGAACCGGGCGTGCAATTCCGCGACATCACGCCGCTGCTGTCGAACCCGCGCGTCTTCCGCGTGCTGATCGACCAGTTCGTGCACCGCTACTTCGACGTGCGCCCGTCGGCGATCGCCGGGCTGGACGCACGCGGCTTCATCATCGGTTCGGTGCTGGCCTACGAGCTGAACATCGGCTTCGTGCCGATCCGCAAGAAGGGCAAGCTGCCGTTCACGACGGTCGAGGAGAGCTACGAGCTGGAGTACGGCTCGGCCACCGTCGAGATCCACACCGATGCCGTCAAGCGCGGCGACCGCGTCGTGCTGATCGACGACCTGATCGCCACCGGCGGCACGATGATGGCCGGCCGCAAGCTGCTCGAGCGCCTGGGTGCCGAGGTCATCGAAGGCGCGGCCATCGTCGACCTGCCCGAGCTGCACGGCTCGCAGCGGCTGCGCGACTCCGGGCTGCCGCTGTTCACGCTGGTGAGCTTCGAGGGCCACTGAGCCGATCGCGGGCATCGCCCGCAAGCGACCCCCGACGCCCGCCTGCGCGGGCGTCTGCGTTTTGGGTTCGAGCTGCGGGCCGGGGAGCCGGGGAGGCCCGCGGCGAGTCACTTGCCGATGCAGAACCGCCCGAAGATCTCGCCCAGCAGATCCTCGGTGCCGAACTCGCCGGTGATCTCGCCCAGCGCCTGGTGCGACAGGCGCAGTTCCTCGGCCAGCAGGTCCAGCGCGGCGTCGCGCTGCGCGGCGTGGGCCTGGGCCAGGTGCAGGTGGGCCAGCGTGCGCTGCAGCGCGTCGACATGGCGCGCACGCGCGATGAACACGCCGTCGGGCTGGGCCTGCCAGCCGGCTCGGCGCAGCAGCTCGCGGCGCAGCGTCTCCAGCCCGGTGCCGGCCTTGGCCGACAGCACGACGCCGTCGCCCGCCACCTGGGCGGCGGCGTCGGCCTTGTTGTGCACGTGCAGCACGTCGGCGCCCTGCAGGCGCGTGGCGATCTCGGCTTCGGCGGCCTCGTAGGCGGCGTCGCCGCGGCGCGTCAGGTCGTGCACGAAGAGCACGGCGTCGGCACCTTCGATGGCTTCCCAGCTGCGGCCGATGCCGATGCGCTCGACCTCGTCGGCAGCGTGCTCGCGCAGGCCCGCGGTGTCGACGACATGCAGCGGCACGCCCTCGATCTGGATCGTCTCGGCGACACGGTCGCGTGTCGTGCCGGGGATCGGCGTGACGATCGCCAGCTCGGCACCGGCCAGCGCGTTGAGCAGCGAGCTCTTGCCGACGTTGGGCTGGCCGGCGATGACGACGCGCATGCCTTCGCGCAGCAGCGCGCCCTGGCGCGCGCGCGCCAGCGCGGCGCCGATCGCGGCTTCGATGGCGTCCAGGCGTTCGCGCGCCCGCGCCTTCTCGAGGAAGTCGATCTCCTCCTCGGGGAAGTCCAGCGTCGCCTCGACCAGCGCACGCAGCTCGACGATGCGTCCGGCCAGCGTGTGGATCTCGGCCGAGAACGCGCCGTCCAGCGAACGCGCCGCAGAACGCGCGGCGGCCTCGGTGCTGGCGTCGATCAGGTCGGCCACGGCCTCGGCCTGGGCGAGGTCGATCTTGTCGTTGAGGAAGGCGCGTTCGGTGAACTCGCCGGCGCGCGCCAGCCGCAGGCCGATGCCGGCGCCGGCTTCGAGCACACGCGCCAGCAGCAGCTGCAGCAGCACCGGGCCGCCGTGGGCCTGCAGCTCGAGCACGTCCTCGCCGGTGTAGGAGTTGGGCGCCGGGAAGTGGATCGCCAGGCCGCGGTCGAGCACCGAGCCGTCGGCGGCGGTGAAGGGCAGCAGCGTCGCTGCGCGCGGTGCCAGCGCGCGCCCGAACAGCGCCTGCACCAGCGGCGCGAGATCGGGGCCGGAGGCGCGCACGATGCCCACCGCGCCGCGGCCGGCGGCGGTGGCGACGGCGGCGATGGGATCACGCAATCGGGCGAGCGACATCGGGCGATTGTCTCCGTCGAGAAGGGCGAAGCCCCCGCGGCTCGCACCGGCGGGGGCTTCGGGTCTGGCGGGCTTCAGCCGGCCGTCAGGCCACGCCGAGCTTCTTGTTGATGTACCACTGCTGCGCGATCGACAGCACGTTGTTCGTCAGCCAGTACAGCACCAGGCCGGCCGGGAAGAAGAAGAACATGACGCCGAACGCCAGCGGCATGAACCACATCAGCCGGGCTTGCATCGGATCGGGCGGCTTGGCCCCCAGCGCCACCTGGACCAGCGACGAGGCGGTCATCAGGATCGGCAGGATGAACCACGGGTCCTTGGCCGACAGGTCGGTGATCCAGCCGATCCACGGCGCGTTGCGCATCTCGACGCTGGACAGCAGCACCCAGTACAGCGCGATGAAGAACGGCATCTGGATCAGGATCGGCAGGCAGCCGCCCAGCGGGTTGACCTTCTCCTCGCGGTAGATGCGCATCATCTCCTGCTGCATCTGCTGCGGCTTGTCCTTGTAGCGCTCGCGCATCTCCATGACACGCGGGTTGATGGCACGCATCTTGGCCATCGACTTGTAGGCGCTGGCGTTGAGCCAGTAGAAGGCGATCTTCAGCAGCACCACGAGCGCGACGATCGCCCAGCCCCAGTTGCCGATCGCCGAGTTCAGCTTGTCGAGCAGCCAGAACAGCGGCTTGGACAGCGGCATCAGCCAGCCGTAGTCCTTCAGGTACTCGAGGCCCGGGGCCAGCGCGGCCAGCGAGGTCTCGAGCTGCGGGCCGACGAAGAGCTGCGACTCCAGCGCCTTGCTGGCACCGGGCGCGACCTCGCCCATCGGCAGCACCATCGCGATGGTGTACAGGTTGTCGCCGATCTTGGCCGTGCGGAACTCGCGCTGGCCTTCGGCGTTGACGATCCAGGCCGACGCGAAGTAGTGCTGGACCATCGCGATCCAGCCGTCGTTGGCGGTCTTGTCGTGGCCGGCGTCGTTCTTGGCGATGTCCTTGAAGTCGATCTTCTTGTACTTGCTGGTCGACGTGAACATCGCCGGCCCGGTGAAGGTCGAGTAGAAGTGCGACTCGCCCTCGGGCGCGTTGCCGTCGCGCGCGAGCTGCAGGTACAGCTGCGGCGTGACCGGCGTGCTGCCCTCGTTGACGAACTCGTGGCGCACGCCGACGGCGTAGTCGCCGCGCTTGAAGGTGTAGGTCTTGACCAGCCGGCGGCCGTCCAGCGGCGCGGTCTCGAAACGCAGCGTCAGCGAGTCCTGGCCGTCGGCCAGCGTGCGCGCCCCCGGGGCGACCGTCATCGGCGTCAGGTGCGTCGGCAGCGCCACGCCGGCCTGGCCGGTGATCAGGCCGGTCTGCGCGACGTACTCGCGCGCGGCGACACGGTCCAGCAGGACCACGTTCTGGTCCGGGTGGTTGGCATCGCGGTAGTTCAGCAGCTCCAGGCGCACGAGCTGGCCGCCGATGCTGTCGAACGTGGCCTTGACGAGATCGGTCGTGACGACGACCTGCTCGCCGCCGGCGGGTGCCGCGGGCTGGGGCACGGCGCCGGCCGGCGTCTGCACGGCGGAGGCCGTCGGCACGCCGGCGGACGCGGCGCTGCCGGGCGCGGACGCGGCCGTCGCGGCCGGACGGGCCGGGCCGCCGAACAGCGACGGTTGGCCGTTGTGCTTGTTCCACGCGTCCCACAACAGGAACAGCGAGGTGACGAAGACCACCCAGAGGATGGTGCGGCGGATGTCGGTCATAGGCTCGGTCTACTGGGCATCGTCCGCACCGGGGCGGACGAGCCGGGTGAACAGTCCCCGCGCGGGGTTCGGAAAGCGCTCGGGCACGGGATCGCAGCCGCCGTCGCACCAGGGATGGCAACGCAGCAATCGCCAGACCGTCAGCGCGCTGCCGCGGGCGGCGCCATGGCGGTCCAGCGCGTCCAGCGCGTACTGGGAACAAGTGGGCTCGAAGCGGCAGGCGTTGCCCAGCCAGGGCTTGAGCAGCAGGCGATAGCCGCGCACCAGCAGCACCAGCAGGTGCCGCGGCAGGTGCACGAGCTCGGCGACCATCTCAGCTGCGCCGCGCGCGGCCGAAGAGCTGCTCGAGCTCGGCGCGTGCGGCCTGGCGCAGCGCGTCGGACGCCGCCGAAGGGAACTGCGCCACAGCGAAGGGCGCGCGCAGGCGCACCACCCACAGGCCGGGCGGCAGGACGTCGGCGTGCCGCGCCATCGCGGCGCGGATCTGGCGCTTGAGCAGCACGCGCGTGACCGAACGGCGAGCGTGCCGCTTGGGCACGACGCTGCCGAGCCAGCACCCTTCGGGAGCCGGCCGCGCCGAGTCATCCACAGGCTGCGCACCAGCATGTGCG
Source organism: Rubrivivax benzoatilyticus JA2 = ATCC BAA-35 (assembly GCF_000190375.1). GTDB lineage: Bacteria > Pseudomonadota > Gammaproteobacteria > Burkholderiales > Burkholderiaceae_C > Rubrivivax > Rubrivivax benzoatilyticus. The sequence goes on along the minus strand of NZ_AEWG01000068.1, from coordinate 994 downwards.
TCGCCTGTGGACAACTTTGATTCCGCGGTGTGCAGCCGCTGCCAGCGGGACGCACAAGGCCCACCGCTCACGTGGTGAACGGCGAAGTGAGCGCTTCGCGATCGGCTGGGCGTCGCGAGCACGCGCTCGAAGTCGGCCTTCTGCACGATCGGCTTCACGTTCGGTTGCACGAGCGGGCGGACCGGACGCTGCGCGGAGCCTCGACAGGCGGTTCGGGCCGCATGAAGCCGGCGCGCGGCACGTCGACGTGCCGGGCCAGAGCGGCCCGTCTCACCTTAGACGGCGAGGCGCTTGCGGCCCTTGGCGCGACGCGCGTTGATGACGGCACGGCCGCCACGCGTCTTCATGCGCACGAGAAAGCCGTGGGTGCGGGCACGGCGGATCTTGGACGGCTGGTAGGTGCGCTTCATGGTGGAGAACTCTCTCTTACCCTGGGTGAGAAATTCGGAAAACCCTCGATTACAGCAAGAAAAGCGTGTCGCGTCAATCAGTTAGATCGGATGTCCCCAGGTTGTGCTCCAAGGGATGGCGCGACACCGCCCGACGGCGATCTGTGGATAACTGGGTTGAAGTGGCGCCGTCGGCACGTAGAATGCGCCCCTTGCATGACAAGATTTCCACAATGACCGTAGACCTCTGGCAGCGCGGTTGCGAGCGCCTCGCGACCGAACTGCCCGAACATCAGTTCAACACCTGGATCCGGCCGCTGCCGCCGGCCCAGCTCAGCCGGGACGAGGCGGACGCCGCGATCGTGTCGGTGCGGGTGCCCAACCGCTTCAAGCTCGACTGGATCCGCGCCCAGTACGCCGGCCGCATCGAGTCGGTGCTCAGTGACCTGGCGGGCAAGCCGGTGCGCCTGGAGCTGACGCTGGCACCGCGCGCCGAGACGCCGACGCCCGCGCCGCTGCGCGCCAGCAACGGCTACGCCCACGCGACGGTGCCCGCGCCGATGGCGGCGCCGGCCGCTGCCGCCGCGGCCGCGGCGATCGCCTCC
>NZ_AEWG01000069.1 GCF_000190375.1 Rubrivivax benzoatilyticus JA2 = ATCC BAA-35 | reverse complement strand
GCAGGCGCGGCGCGCCGTCGCGCGCCAGGCGCTCGACCAGCGGCCGCCAGGGTTCGTCGCCCGGGCCGGGCTGCGGCTCCAGCGGCTTGCGGAACCGCGCGTTGACGTGCACCGCGCCGGCCAGCGGGTGCTGCGTGGCCAGCACCGCCTGCGCGGCGATGCGCGGCACGGCGCGCAGCGCGGCCGGGTGCTCGTCGGGAACGCCCAGGTCGTAGAAGGCGCGCACGTGGCGGCCGAAGAGATGCTGCTGGTCCACCGTCTGCGAGGCCTGCGCGTCCTGCACCTCCCAGGGCCGGTCGGCGCTGAGCAGCAGCAGCGGGATGCCGGCTTCACGCGCTTCCATCGCCGCCGGCAGCCAGTGGCCGGGCGCGGTGCCGCTGGTGGCCAGCACCACCGCCGGGCGGCCGCTGGCGCGGGCCTGGCCGAGCGCGAAGAAGGCCGCCGCGCGTTCGTCGTGCAGCAGCGTGTGCGGCAGCGTGCGCGCCAGCGCCAGCGCCAGCGGCGTCGAGCGCGAACCGGGGCTGATGACGGCGTGGCCCACGCCCGCGGCGCGCAGCGCGCCGGCGAACAGCCGGGCCCAGGCGGTGTGCAGGTCGCTCATCGGGGCACCCCCGGTCCTGCGGCCGGCCCCGCCCCTCGGGAACGCGCCCCGGACAAGCCTTGCGGACTCATGCCGCGACGAAGGCGCGCCAGGCGTCGAGCACGCTGCCTTGTTTGGCGCGTGTCTCGGCGAGTTCGCGGTCGCCGTCGGAGCCCTCGACGATGCCGGCGCCGGCCGGCAGCACGGCCAGCCGGCCGCTGAGCACCGCGCCGCGCAGGCCGACGACGGCGTGCGCCGTGCCGTCGGCCGACAGGCGCAGCACCGGCCCGGCGTACAGGCCGCGCGGCTGGCCTTCCAGCGACGCCAGCAGCTGTGCCGCACGCGCGGTGGGCAGGCCGCAGACCGCCGGCGTCGGGTGCAGCGCGTGCACCAGCGCCAGCGCGTCGGTGTCGGCGCTGAGCGTGGCCTCGATCGGGGTGTGCAGGTGGGCCAGGCCGCGTGTGCGGCGCAGGCCGGGCGGGCGCGTCGGCGGCAGCGCCTGCACCCAGGGCGCGATGGCGGCGCGCACCGCGTCGACGACGACGGCGTGTTCGTGGCGCTCCTTGGCGTCGGCGTGCAGCTCGTCGGCCTGCGCCTCGGGGCGGGTGCCGGCCAGCGCCTCGGTGCGCAGCGTGCGGCCGTCCAGGCGCAGCAGCGTCTCGGGTGTCGCGCCCAGCCAGGCCTTGCCGCCGCGGCACCAGGCGTAGCGCACGGCGCCGCTCTGGTGTGCCGACAGCCGGCGCAGCACCGCCGCGGCGGTGGGCGTGCCGTCGAACGCGATGCTGGCGCGGCGCGCCAGCACCACCTTGACCAGTTCGCCGGCGCGGATGCGCGCCACCGCGTCACCGACGGCGGCGGTGTACTGCCGCGCCGCGGCGCGGTCCTCGAAGGTCTCGAAGCCCGGCAGCGGCACGGCCTCGGCCGCCGGCAGCGCCGCCAGCTCGCGCGCGACCGAGGTCAGCCGGGCGCGCAGCGTGTCGGCCTCGGCGGCCGGCAGCGTCAGGCGCAGCCAGGCGCGGCCGCCGCGCTGCACCACCAGGCGCTCGGGCAGCACCACGCCGCCGGGCAGCAGGCCGGCCCATAGCGCGTCGGGATGCTCGCGTGCCGAGAACGGCAGCACGCCCAGCGCGGTGGGCGGCGGGGCGTCGGGGCTGACGTCGGCCAGCCCGGCCCACAGCGCGTGCGCGTCACCCGGCTTGCCGGTGAGCCAGCGCACCGCGCCCATGCCGACCCAGGACTCGCCGTTGGGCGCCAGGAACGCCGCCGTCGGCTCGCCGCCCGCGGCGAGCAGGCGCTCGGGCGGCAGCGGTGCGATCTCCAGCGCGGCGCTGCAAAGACGCAGCGGGTGGCCGGGGGGCAGGGCGAGGTTCATCGGGTTCGAGACGGACGGGCGGATCGGACTCGACGGGACGATACACGGTGACCCGGGGCCGGCCCAGGCTTGTGACTAGACCTATGTCAAGAGGCGTGACGAGATCACGCCGAGCCTGCCTCCTGCGTGACGCAGTCGCCTCGAGGCGGGCGGCCGGTGTCTCGGCGCGAGCCGGCGCTGCCGGGCCTCGGCCCCCACGCGGCGGCGTCCACGCCCGCTTCAGTCGAGCCAGAAGTCCTCGCCCGCCGCCGCGACCTGCTCGTCCAGGAACTCGACCACACGCCGCACGCGGGCCAGCTCGTGCGTGTCCTCGTGCGTCACGCACCAGTAGCTGCGCACCAGGCGCACCTTGTCCGCCAGCACCTGCACCAGGCCCGGCTGCTGGCGCGCCATGAAGTGCGGCAGCACGCCCAGGCCCGCGCCGCCGGCCAGCGCCATCATCTGGCTGATGACGTTGGAGATGCGCAGCTGCGGCACCAGGCCGCGCTGCACCTGGGGCAGGTAGTCCAGCTCCTCGGTCCACATCAGCTCCTCGACGTAGCCGATCCAGCGGTGGCTGGTGAGGTCCTCGCGCTGGCGGATGGCCCGCCGGCCCTGCAGGTACTGCGGGCTGGCGTACAGGCCCAGCGCGTAGTCCACCAGCTTGTGCGCGTAGACCCGGCCCTGGGCCGGGCGCGTCATCGTGATCGCGAGGTCGGCCTCGCGCTTGGACAGGCTGAAGCTGCGCGGCATGGCCACCAGCTCCAGTTCGAGCTGCGGGTGGCGCGTGGCCAGCGTGGCCAGGCGCGGCCCGAGGAAGTAGGTGCCGAAACCCTCCGGCGAGCCCACGCGCACGCTGCCCGAGAGCTGCTGGCCGGCGTCCGCCAGGCGCCCCGTCAGGCGCAGCGCCATCGCCTCCATGGCCTCGGCATCGGGCAGCAGCCGCTCGCCCTCGGGCGTGGGCACGAAGCCGGCCGGGCGGCGGTCGAACAGCGGCGTGCCCAGCGCCGCCTCCAGGCCGCTGATGCGCCGGCTCAGCGTGCTGTGGTCCACGCCCAGCTGCCGTGCGGCGACCGTCAGGCGCCCGGTGCGGGCCATCGCCAGAAAGGCGCGCAGGTCGTTCCAGTCGAAGTCGGGCATGCGAGTTTCTGCACAACCGGTGTGCTGATTTGCAGGTTTTTTTGCAGGAATGCCGATGCTATCGTGGCCTCGCCCCGTCCACACCGGCCGGGGCCGGCACCCGCAGAGGTGACCGACGAGACAAGATCGGAGACAGACATGGCTTTCTGGATACGCAGGGGCATGCGGGTGCTCGACCTCGCCTGCGCCACGCTGCTGGCACTGATGGTGGTGCTGGTCTTCGGCAACGTGGTGATGCGCTACGGCTTCGACGCCAGCATCACCGTGTCGGAGGAGCTGGCCCGCTGGGCCTTCGTCTGGATGACGATGCTCGGTGCGGTGGTGGCCGTCGAGAACCGGGGCCACCTGGGTAGCAACCTGCTGGTCGAGCGCCTGGGCCCCGGCGCGCGCCGGGCCTGCCTGCTGCTCAGCCAGGCCCTGATGATCGGCATCACCGCGATGCTCCTGGTGGGCAGCTGGCAGCAGGCGGCGATCAACTGGCCGGTGCGCGCGCCGGTCAGCGGCCTGTCGATGGCCTGGTTCTACGGCGCCGGCGTGGTCTTCGGCGTGCTCGTGCTGGGGCTGCTGCTGCGCCAGGCTCTGCGCACCCTCACCGGCGTCGGCGACGAAGAGCTGGCGCCGCTGCAGGAGTCCGAGGACGTGGCCCAGATCCAGGATCTGCACCTGGACCGCAGCGCCGCCTGGCGCCACTGAGGAGCAGGCCATGACCGTGTTTCTCTTCGTCGGCTCGCTGCTGGCCGTGATGGCCCTGGGCACGCCCATCGCCTACGCGCTGCTGGCCAGCGGCGTGGCGCTGATGTGGCAGCTCGACCTGTTCGACGCCCAGATCCTGGCGCAGAACGTCATCAACGGCGCCGACAGCTTCCCGCTGCTGGCCGTGCCCTTCTTCATGCTGGCCGGCGAGATCATGAACGTCGGCGGGCTGTCGCGCCGCATCGTCAACCTCGCGCTGGCGCTGGTGGGCCACCGCCGCGGCGGCCTGGGTTTCGTGACCATCGTCGCCGCCTGCCTGATGGCCGCGCTGTCGGGCTCGGCGGTGGCCGACACCGCGGCGCTGGCCACGCTGCTGCTGCCGATGATGGTGCGCGCCGGCCACGACCGGGCGCGCGCCGGCGGCCTCATCGCCTCGGCGGGCATCATCGCGCCGGTCATCCCGCCGTCCATCGGCTTCATCGTCTTCGGCGTCGCGGCCAACGTGTCGGTGGGCAAGCTCTTCCTCGCCGGCATCGTGCCCGGCCTGATGATGGGCCTGGCGCTGGCGCTGACCTGGGGCTGGATCTCGCGCCGCGAGGCGGTGCAGCCGCCGCCGCCGGCCTCCGCGGCCGAACGCTGGAAGGCGCTGCGCGAATCGACCTGGGCCCTGGCGCTGCCGGTGATCGTCGTGGTGGGCCTGCGCATGGGCGTGTTCACGCCCACCGAGGCGGCCGTGGTGGCGGCGGTCTACGCACTGGCGGTGTCCACGCTGGTCTACCGCGAGCTGCGCTGGCAGCAGCTGACCGAGGTCTTCGTCAGCGCCTCGCGCACCACCGCCGTGATCATGTTCCTGGTCGCGGCGGCGATGGTCAGCGCCTGGCTGATCACGGTGGCCGACGTGCCCAGCCAGGTGGTGAGCCTGCTCGAGCCGTTGCTGGACAGCCCGACGCTGCTGCTGCTGGCCATCATGGCGCTGGTGATGCTGGTGGGCATGGCGATGGACATGACGCCCACCATCCTGATCATGACCCCGGTGCTGATGCCGCTGGTGAAGGCTGCGGGCATCGACCCGGTCTACTTCGGCGTGCTGTTCATCATGAACAACGCCATCGGCCTGATCACGCCGCCGGTGGGCACCGTGCTCAACGTGGTGGCCGGCGTCGGCCGCATGAACATCACCGAGGTCACGCGCGGCGTCCTGCCGTTCATGGCCGCGCAGACGGCCGTGATGTTCCTGCTCGTCTTCTTCCCGCAACTGGTCCTGGTGCCGCTGCGCTGGCTCCACGGCTGACAGGCCGTGAACGAGCCCGCCACACCCGCCCGGCGCCGCCGGGCGAGTGGCCCGCACACGCGCGGCTCGTTCACCGTTTCGACTGCTTCCGACAGAGAGCCGGCAGGCCGGCTCGCCCGATCCGGAGCGCACGGCGCTCCTTCCCAACCCCCAGACGGAGACCCCGAGTCCATGTCCCTCATCCGCAAGCTCAAGACCCGCGCGCAGAACGGCCAGCCGGTGCGCGTCGCCGTGATCGGCGCCGGCAAGTTCGGCTCCATGTACCTGTCGCAGGCGCCGCGCACGCCGGGCATCCACCTGACCGCGGTGGTCGACCTCTCGCCCGACCGCGCCCGCGCCTCGCTGGCGCGCGTCGGCTGGGACGCGCCGCGTTTCGCCGCCACCTCGCTGGCCCAGGCGAAGAAGGACGGCAGCACCTTCATCACCGACGACGCCCACGCCGTCATCGCCAGCGACGCGGTGGACATCGTCATCGACGCCACCGGCAGCCCCGCCGCCGGCATCGCCCACGCGCTGCTGTGCTGCGAGCACCGCAAGCACATCATCATGGTCAACGTCGAGGCCGACGTGCTGGCCGGCCCCTACCTGGCGCGCCGGGCGGCCGAGGCCGGCATCATCTACAGCATGGCCTCGGGCGACCAGCCGGCGCTGATCGCCGAGCTGGTGGACTGGGCGCGCACCATCGGCATGGAGGTCGTGTGCGCCGGCAAGGGCACCAAGTACCTGCCGGTCTACCACGCCAGCACGCCCGAGACGGTCTGGGGCCACTACGGCTTCAGCGAGGCGCAGGTCGCCGGCGGCGACTTCAACGCGCAGATGTTCAACAGCTTCCTCGACGGCACCAAGTCGGCGCTGGAGATGGCCGCGGTGGCCAACGGCTGCGAGCTGTCGCCGCCGGAGGACGGCCTGGTGTTCCCGCCGGTGGGCGTGGACGACCTGCCGCACGTCCTGCGCCCGGCCGCCGACGGCGGCATCCTGCCGAAGAAGGGCATGGTCGAGGTGGTCAGCTCGCTCGAGCGCGACGGCCGCCCGGTGTTCCGCGACCTGCGCTGGGGCGTGTACGCCGTCTTCGAGGCGCCCAGCCCCTACGTGAAGGACTGCTTCCAGCAGTACGGCCTGAAGACCGACGCCAGCGGCCGCTACGCCGCCATGTACAAGCCCTACCACCTCATCGGCCTGGAGCTGGGCATCTCGGTGGCCAGCATCGCCGTGCGCCAGGAAGCCACCGGCGCCACCGGCGAGTGGCGCGGCGACGTCGGCGCCACCGCCAAGCGTGCACTGCGGGCCGGCGAGAAGCTCGACGGCGAAGGCGGCTTCACCGTCTACGGCAAGCTGATGCCCACCGCCACCTCGCTGCGCCGGCGCGCGCTGCCGATCGGCCTGGCGCACAACATGGTGCTCAAGCGCGACATCGCCGCCGGCGAGGTCGTGAGCTGGGACGACGTCGACTACGACGCCAGCAAGCAGGCCGTGCAGGTGCGCCGCGCCCAGGAGGACATGTTCCGCCGCGAACTGCGGCTCTGACCCCGCGGCCACGACGCCGCCCCGGCGCCGCCACGGCGCCGGGCCCACCGCCCCCAGAAGGCCCTCGACACAACGGAGACATCACCATGCAGACCCCCGACACCCTGCGACGCCTGCTCGCCCGCGCCCTGATCGCCGCCCCTCTGCTCGCTGCCGCCGCGCTGCCTGCGGCCGCGCAGGAGATCCGCGACCAGTCGTTCAAGTTCGCCTTCGTCCAGCCCAAGGACAGCCACATGGGCGCCGGCGCCGTGCGTTTCGCCGAGCTGGTGGCGGCCAAGTCCAAGGGGCGCATGCAGATCCGGCTCTTCCCCGGCGGCACGCTGGGCGGCGACATCCAGACCATCTCGGCGCTGCAGGGCGGCACCGTCGAGATGACGACCATGCCGCCGGGCCTGATGGTGGGCCTGTCCAAGCCGTTCGCGGTCTTCGACATGCCCTTCCTGTTCAACAGCTTCGCCGAGGCTGACGCGCTGCTCGACGGCCCCGTCGGCCAGAAGCTGATGGCGCAGGCGCCGGCCGGCCTGGTGGGCCTGGCGTACTGGGACCACGGCTTCCGCAACGTCAGCAACAGCCGCCGTCCGGTGGCCCGGCTGGAGGACTTCGCGGGGCTGAAGATCCGCGTGTCGCAGTCGCCGATGATCATCGAGACCATCAACGGCCTGGGCGCCAACGCCACGCCGATGGCCTTCACCGAGGTCTATTCCGCGCTGGAGACCCGGGCCGTCGACGGCCAGGAGAACCCCACCGCGGTGTTCGACGCCAACAAGTTCAACGAGGTGCAGAAGTACCTCTCGCTGACGCGCCACCAGTACAACCCGCTCATCGTGCTGGCCAGCGGCAAGGCCTGGGCCCGGCTCAACGACGCCGAACGCCGCGTGCTCACCGAGGCCGCGGTCGAGACGCGGGCCTACCAGCGCCAGGTCTCGCGCGAGATGGAGGCCAAGTCCACCGCCTCGCTGAAGGCCCGCGGCACCCTCGTCAACGAGGTCAGCGCCGCCGAGATCGAGCGCATGCGCCGCCACCTGGCGCCGGTCTCGGCCAAGCTGGCCAAGGACATCGGCGAGGCGCTGGTGGGCGAGGTGACCGCCGAGGTCGAACGCCTGCGCGAAGCGAAGTAAGCCCGCGCCCGGCACACCGCCGGGGCCGGCCGACGCGCAGGACGACCCGGGCCTGCGCCGGCCGGGCCGGCCCGCGGTGGCCGCCGGCCGGCCCCGCCACCGCATCCCACTCGTTACGCGACCTGCCGCCACCATGCCCCGCTTCGCCGCCAACCTGTCGCTGATGTATCCCGAGAAGCCCTTCCTCGAGCGCTTCCGCGCCGCGGCGCAGGACGGCTTCGAGGGCGTGGAGTACCTCTTCCCCTACGAGCACGACGCCGCGACGCTGCGCGCCCTGCTCGACGAGCACGGCCTGACGCAGGTGCTGTTCAACGCGCCCCCCGGCGACTGGGCCGGCGGCGAGCGCGGCCTGGCCAGCCTGCCCGGGCGCGAGGCCGAGTTCCGCGAAGGCATCGAGCGTGCGCTGGCCTGTGCGCGGGTGCTGGGCTGCCGCCGCGTGCACGTGATGTCGGGCCTGCTGCCCGCCGGCGTGCGCCGCGAGGAACGCCTGGCACTCTGGCACGACAACCTCGCATGGGCCGCGGCACGCGCGTTGGCTGCCGGCTGCACGCTGCTGATCGAGCCCATCAACCAGCGCGACATGCCGGGCTACTTCCTCAGCCGCCAGCAGGACGCGCACGACGCGGTGCAGGCCCTGGGCTCGCCCGCGCTGAAGGTGCAGATGGACCTGTACCACTGCCAGATCACCGAGGGCGACCTGGCGATGCAGCTGCGCCGCTGGCTGCCCAGCGGACAGGTCGGCCACCTGCAGATCGCCGGCGTGCCCGAACGCCACGAGCCCGACCGCGGCGAGGTGCACTACCCGTACCTCTTCGAGCTCATCGACGAGCTGGCCGCACAGGGGCACTGGGACGGCTGGATCGGCTGCGAGTACCGGCCCGCGCGCGGCGGCAGACCGCTGGGCACGTCCTCGGGCCTGACCTGGCTGCACCGGGAGCGCGCGGGAGGGCGGCGGCGCGGGTGAGGTGCGGGGCCGGCGGGCCCGGAGGGACTGGACCCAGCGGCGCGGGGTCTCGCCGCCTTCAGGCCGAGATGGCTTGCGCGGCCGTCGGGCCTTCGGCGAGCGGTTTCAGCCAGCCCTCGTCCTGCAGGCGCTGCCATGCGGCGGCGACATGCTCGCGCTTCATCAGGCGGCGCTTGCGGTCGTTCCACGCCTGCACGGCGGCCAGCGCGTCATCTGACGACGTGACGCCCTCTTCGCGCGTGGCGACCCAGTGGACGGAGGCCAGCAGTTCCATGCCGTACGAGGACTGGTAGCCGTCGATCAGCCGCCCGACACGGGCGACCTGTTCGGCCAGGTCCGAATGCTGGGCGGCGATGAAAGCCTCGGCCTCGGCCAGTGCGTCCTCCGTAGGCTCGATCTCCGCTTCCACCGTCCCGTCGCCCATGCCGCGGATGTAATGGCCTTCCATCTTGTTGAGGGCATGGCGCAGCGGGTCGGAGTACGGGCCGTAGTGATGCTTCACGAAGTGCAGCCCCAGCGGCCCGCCGGCCTCCTGCAGGAAGTAGGCGAGTTTCTGGACTTCGATGCGCGACAGCCCGTAGTTCAGGCCACGGTAGGTATCGAGCATCTTGACGATGGCGGCACGCCCGGGCGTCATGCGCGGCCGGCGCGTGCGAACCTCCATCGACTTCGGCTGCGGCGCAGCGCCCGGCTCGAACAGCCGGACCTCGACATCCGGGACGTCGGCGAAAGCCGCTTCGATCAGTGGCCGCACGTTGCTCCAGTCCAGGCCACCGTTGCCGCAGCCCAGCGGCGGCACGGCGATCGACCGGATGCCCAGGCGACGCACCTGCGACACCAGATCCACCAAGCCGTCACGGATGAAGGCGATGTCGGAAGAGCCGCGCCAGTGGTCCTTGGTCGGGAAGTTGACGATGAAGTTGGGCTTCACCAGGCCGCCGGAGTCGAACACGAACATCCGGCCGGGCCGCACCTGCCCGGCCTTGCAGGCCGCGGCATAGGCGTCGAAGTTGTCAGGCCACTTGTTCTTGAACTGCAGGGCGATGCCCTTGCCCATGACACCGACGCAGTTCACCGTGTTGACGATCGCGTCCACGTCGTCTTGCTTGAGCAGGTCGCCCTGGGTCAGCTTGATCACGATGTCGGGTTCCTAGAAGTACCAGTCGGGCATGACGTCCACCCGCAATGGTAGGCCCGCCTGGGCCACCAGTCCCTGAACCAGGGCTTGGCGCTCTGCGTCGATGACGCCGATTCGGGTCATGCAGTTCAGCGGCGTGTGGTCCTTCACCAGAAACTCGGCTTGGCGGCGTTCCATTCGCTCTGCATAGCGCTCCGAGGCCTGAATGGTGTGCCAGAACCTGCAGTAGCCGTCGAGCTGAGGCCGCTCGGTGATCAGATCCCATGCCACCACCGTGTCGAGCTGCGCCAGATCCGTGTACGCGGCGCTGAAGGCCAGCGTGGCGTTCCGGTCGTAGAACACGAAGGGTTGCCCGAGGGCGGTGACGTTCTCGACTGTCGTCTCGAAGTGGACGATGTCCGCCTGCCGCCAGGCGCATCCCTCCACCCGGCCGCCATTGATGGCGTAAAGCATCGGCGAGCGTGGTGCGAAGTAGAAAGGCACGAAGTCGTGCACCACTCCGCCTGGTGGGTCGGGCACCGCACGAACGGCACGCGCGCCTTGGGCGCCAGCGTGCGCGATGTTCTGGTAGTTGATGCCAGCCGCGGCCCCTCGGTTCTTGGACAGCAGCGCGCCGGTGGCCAGGATCGCCGGCAGGTTGGCGATCGCCGTGATGTGAAACAGGCGGGTTGGCTTCGGTGCTGGCACTCGTCACGCTCCGCAGTCGACCGGGGGCGTTGACGATACCCAACTCCCTGGTGCGGAGCCCTGCGCTGGATCGTCGCTCGCACCGCGTCTTTTCGTTGCTTCGGCCCGCTGACGACGCCCACCGCCCCCTCATCCGCGGTGCCGTCCGCCGCCCGCAGGGCGGATTGCTGCGCTGCCGGGCAGCCATCTCCTGCGCCCTGCACTAGATTGGGCGCGCCGCGGACGTCGCGGCCAGGGAGGGCAGGTGGCACAGACCGACCGCCATTACAAGATCCGGCAGTGGCTGGACTCGGGCCGCTGCGTGAGCCGCGAGTGGCTGATGCGCGAGCTGGAGGTGTCGGCCTCCACGCTCAAGCGCGACATCGCGCTGCTGCGCGACCGGCTGAACACACCCGTCGAATGGGACTGCGAGCGCCGCGGCTGGCGGCTGCAGCGCCGCCCCGCGGGGCCCGACGGCCAGTACGAGCTGCCCGGGCTGTGGTTCAGCGCCGAGGAGATCCACGCGCTGCTGACGATGCAGCACCTGCTGTCCAACCTGGACGCCGGCGGCTTCCTCGGCCCGCACATCGAGCCGCTGCGCAAGCGCCTGTCGCAGCTGCTGGGCACCGGCGCGCCGCCGCGCAGCGACGTGGCGCGGCGCATCCGCGTGCAGACGGTCGGCGCGCGCCGCATCGACCTGCCGGGCTTCCAGGCCATCGGCACCGCGCTGCTGCGCCGCCAGCGGCTGCAGATCGGCTACCGCAGCCGCACCAGCGCCGAGACCAGCGAACGCGAGGTGTCGCCGCAGCGCCTGGTGCACTACCGCGACAACTGGTACCTGGACGCCTGGTGCCACCAGCGCGAGGCGCTGCGCCACTTCAGCGTCGACGCCGTGCAGCAGGTGCGCGTGCTGGACCGCGCCGCCATCGACGTGCCCGAAGACGAACTCGACGCCGTGCTGGGCGCCGGCTACGGCATCTTCGCCGGCCGCGACGTCACCTGGGCGCGGCTGCGCTTCAGCGCCGAGCGCGCGCGCTGGGTGGCCGCCGAGCGCTGGCACGCCGACCAGCGCGGTCGCTTCGACGCCGAGGGCCGCTGGCTGCTGGACCTGCCCTACGCCGACCCGCGCGAGCTGGTGATGGACGTGCTGCGCCACGCGCCCGAAGTCGAGGTGCTGTGGCCGCAGGAGCTGGCCGACGAGGTGCTGGCGCGGCTGAAGGCGGCGGTGGCACTGATGGAGGCTGGATGAAACCTCAGGCACGGCGTCGCGGCGCGGGTCATCTCCTGGGCTCGCGGACGGTGACAGTGCGTGCGTGGCCGCCATCTGCGTCCACGAGATCGATGGAAGCGACGGAGAGTGCATGGGAAATGCGATTGCGCATGCCGGTCAGCCTGGTTGTGATCACCACGCTCTGGTGGATCATCTTCAGTGCGTGGCGCAACTTGCTGCAGAGCTCCTCGCCCTTGGTGGCGACGATGATGCGCTGCCCGCGTGTGGCCGTCTGGCCGGCCTGTGGCACGACCTTGGCAAGTATCGCGACGGTTTCCAGCGCTACATCCTGATGGTCAGCGAGGCCCACATCGAGGGGAAGCTGCCTCAGGGCAGCGACAAGTCCCACTCAGCTGCCGGCGCCCTGTACGCAGAGAGCTGGTTGCAGCAGCAGTACGGTGCCCCGGGACTACTGATCGCACGGTTGCTGCAGTACGTGATCGCGGGTCACCACGCCGGCCTGGACGACTGGCGCATCGATATCGGCAGTCTTCATGGCCGCCTTGCCTCGGCCGACGCGAGCCGCGAACTCGACGAAGCGCTGCAAGCCCAACCTCCTGCGGCGGTCCTCGCTCCCTCGGTGGCCTTGCCCTCGTTGAAGAGTCTTCCGCTGCCGCTAGGAACTGGCGTCGAGGAGATTCCCGGGCGCCTGGCGCTTTGGACGCGGATGCTGTTCTCGGCACTGGTCGACGCCGACTTCCTGGACACGGAAGCGTTCATGAACCCAGGCGTTGCGACTATGCGCAAGTGCGCCTTGCCGTCGATGGCGGAGTTGCTGCGCACCTTCGACGCGTTCATGGAGCGCAAGGCTGACTCGGTGAAGGCCGCGGGCCTGGTCGACACAGAGGTGAATCGGCGGCGTGCCGAGGTCCTCGCGTGCTGCCGTGCCAAGGCTCTCGGTCGGCCCGGGACGTACACCCTCACCGTGCCGACGGGTGGCGGCAAGACGCTGTCGGGGCTGGCGTTCGCCCTTACCCATGCCGTACAGAACAAGCTTCGGCGGGTGGTGATGGTGATTCCGTACACCAGCATCATCGAACAGACCGCCGAGGTGTTCCGCGACGTCTTCGCCGCACTGGGGCCGGAGGTCGTCGAGCGAGTCGTGCTCGAGCACCACAGCAACGTCGCCGAACCCGATGCGGCGAACGAGACGACGTCTTCGCGCCTTGCGTGCGAGAACTGGGATGCACCTCTGGTCGTGACGACCAGCGTGCAGTTGTTCGAGAGCCTCTTCGCGCGCAAGACATCGCGCTGCCGCAAGCTGCATCGGCTGCGCGGCAGCGTGATCGTGATCGACGAGGCGCAGCTGCTTCCCGTCCGTTTCCTTCAGCCAGTGGTGGACGTGCTGCGACTCCTCGTGCGCGACCATGGAGCCACGGTCGTCCTGTGCACCGCCACCCAACCTGTGCTGGCCGAGGCGCGCGCCTTCGGCGGAAGGGGATTGCGCGGCTACCCGCCGGGCGAGGTCACCGCCATCATCGACCACGAAGCCGCGCTGTATGACGCGCTGCGGCGCGTCAGGGTCAACCTCCCATCCGACCTCCATTCGCCGCAGCCATGGGAGGTGACGGCACAGGCCATGGCTCGGCATGACGCGGTTCTCGCCATCGTGGGGCGGCGTGCTGACGCTCGTACGCTGTACGAAGCTCTGTCCAGGGATCTGAAGGATGGCGCCGGTGCGATGGCGGGCCGAAGCCTATGGCATCTGTCGGCGCTGATGTGCCCCCAGCACCGCAGCGAAGTCATCGCCGACATCAAGCACGCGCTGGCCGAACGGCGAGACGCCTTGGCTCGCGGTGCGCCGGCGGTTCCGGTCCGGGTGGTCGCCACCAATCTGGTCGAGGCCGGTGTCGATCTGGACTTCCCGGTGGTCTTTCGGGCCATCGCTGGCTTGGACTCCATCGCGCAGGCAGCGGGACGCTGCAACCGCGAGGGGCGCCTTGCCCAAGGTGAAGTTCATGTCTTCGTCCCGCCGAAGGCGCCTCCGCCGGGCTTGCTGCGTCAGGCTGCTCAGGCATGCAAGCTGGTTTGGGAGAGTCCAGACGACGATGGCGATACCGATCCGCTCTCCCTTGAGCGGGTGTCGCGCTACTTCCGGCGTCTCTATGGCGACGCTCAGTCGCTCGACGAGGCCGACATATGCAAGCTGCTCCAGGTGGAGGTCGACAGGCAGGACAAGGCGTTGTCCATGTGCTTCCGCTCGGCTGCCGAACGCTTCCGGATGATCGACAACGAAGACGCAGCAACGGTCATCGTCCGATACCGCAGCGCACGCTGCCGCGACGACATCGATGCCCTCATCGGTCTGCTGGCACGTGATGGCCCGTCGCGTTGGCTCATGCGCAAGCTGCAGCGCTACGCAGTGACTGTCTACCGATACGACCTTCAGCGCCTGCTCGACTGCGGCGACGTGCGCGAGCAGCTTCCCGGGCTCTACGTCCAGACCGAGTCGGATGTCTTCTACGACCCGACCCTTGGCGTCTTGCTGGGTGGCGCGCCGGGCGATCCAGCAGCCTTCGTTATCTGACTCATCGATTCAGCGAGGTCATTCCAGATGAACCATTTCTGTCTTGAAGTACGGGGCGACTACGCGTGTTTCACGCGGCCGGAGATGAAGGCCGAACGCGTCTCGTACGACTTCATCACGCCCTCCGCGGCTCGTGCGGTGTTCGAGTCCATCTTGTGGAAGCCCGAGATCCGCTGGCGCATCGAACGGATCGAGATCCTGGCGCCGGTGCGCTGGCTCAGCGTGCGTCGCAATGAGGTCGGCTCCGTGATTTCGTCGCGCAACGTCGCTGCGGCCATGCAGTCCGGCAAGGGACATCTGGGCTTGTACGTGGAAGAGGACCGGCAGCAGCGCGCAGGTCTCTTCCTGCGTGACGTTGCCTACCGGCTTCACGCCCGGCTCGTTCCGGTCAAGGGTGAAGCCCTGGGCAATCCGATCAAGTACGCGGAGATGTTCCAGCGTCGCGCCACCAAGGGCCAATGCGTCAACCAGCCTTACCTGGGGTGTCGCGAGTTCGACGCGCGCGTGCGGCTGGTGAGTTCTCCCGATGGCGAACCGGAGCCGCAGGCGAGCATCGACGGCGACTTCGGCTGGATGCTCTACGACCTCGACTTCAGCAAGCCGTCGGACCCGCGTCCGATGTTCTTCAGGTCCCGGGTCGTCCGTGGCGTTTTGGATCTGACCAAGGTCGAGGTGCGCTCATGATCCTCCAGGCACTTCACGCGTACTACGAGCGCAAGATGCGCGACCCTGACCCATCCCGGAGGCTGCCTGCCCTGGGGCTGGAGGACAAGGAGATCCCGTTCATCCTGGAACTCGCCCCCGACGGCAAGTTGTTGGGCATCACCGACACGCGCACCCAGCAGGGAAAGAAGAAGGTCGCGCGCAAGTTCCTGGTACCGCAGAGCGTCAAGAAGACTTCGGGTGTCGCGGCCAACCTGCTGTGGGACAGCGCGGAGTACGTTCTTGGCTTGGACACAAAGGGCAAGCCGGGACGCGTCGCGGAGCAGGTCGCTGCATTCCGGCAGCGCGTCGATGCACTTGAGCGCGTAGCTCCCGGTGACGCGGGTCTTGTTGCCGTACAACGGTTTCTTGCCGGAGAACCGCTGCTTGCTGCCCAGACGATGCCCTATTGGGAAGAGATCGCAGCCAGCAATCCGTACCTGACCTTCCGGTTGACGAGCGACGCTGATTTGGTCTGCCAGCGGGACGCCGTAACGAGCGCCATCCGGGCCCTTGAACTGCCGGAAGCGCCGCCCGATGGCGCGATGACTTGCCTGATCACAGGCGCCGTTGCCCAACCGGAGCGACTTCATATCGCGATCAAGAACGTCTGGGGTGCGCAGACTTCAGGCGCGAACATCGTGTCGTTCAATCAAGACGCCTTCCGTTCCTTCGGCAAGGACCAAGGTGCCAATGCGCCCGTCAGTCCCGGCGCCGCATTCGCCTACGCTACCGCGTTGAACCATCTTCTGGCCAAAGGTTCGTCCCAGCGCATGCAGGTGGGCGACGCCAGTACGGTGTTCTGGGCGCAGTCTGAAGCCGACAGCGACGTGGAGGACGGCTTCGCCGCGCTGTTCTCCGACCTCAAGGACGATCCCGACGCGCATACGTCCCAAGTGCGCGCGCTCTTCGAGTCCATCCGCAGCGGACGCTTCGACGGCGCCGCAGGCGACAGGAGATTCTTTGTCCTCGGCCTGGCGCCGAACGCGGCGCGCCTCGCCATCCGCTTCTGGCATGCCGAAGCACTGCGTGACGTCGCCCAGCGCGTTCAGCGTTGGTTCGACGACCTGGAGATGGTTCGTGGGCCACACGACCCCCAGTACCCATCGCTGTTCAGGCTGCTGACGGCTGTCGCCATCCAAGGCAAGGCCGAGAACGTGCCGCCGACGCTGGGTGGCGACGTGATGCGCGCCATCCTCACGGGCGGCCCCTATCCGGCGGCATTGCTCAACGCTGCAGTGCAGCGCTGGCGTGCGGAGCGCGGCTCACCCGCTGAGGTGCATCGCCTTTCGTATCTGCGCGCTGCCGTCATCAAGGCCTGTCTATCCCGTTCCCACGAACGATCCCCCAAGGAGGTTCCAACCGCCATGCTCGACAAGCTGAATCCCAACGCGGCCTACCGGCTGGGCCGTCTCTTTGCGGTGCTGGAGAAGATCCAGGAAGAAGCCAGCCCCGGCCTTAACACCACCATTCGCGAGCGCTACTACGGCGCGGCTTCCAGCACGCCGCTGGCGGTGTTCACCACGCTGCTGCGGCTCAAGAACCACCATCTGGCCAAGCTGGTGAACCGCGGCCGCGCAACGAACTTCGAGAAGCTGATCGGGGAGATCACCGGCGACATCAGCGACTTTCCGCCGCACCTGAACCTGCCGGACCAGGGCCGGTTCGCGCTGGGCTATTACCACCAGCGGCAGGACTTCTTTATCTAGACCGACTCGACCTCGGCCGCCAGCGCGGCCACCACAACCACCCCCCAGGGAGCATGAAACCATGACCGCACTGAACCGACGCTATGACTTCGTCCTTCTGTTCGACGTGAAGGACGGCAACCCCAACGGCGATCCCGACGCCGGAAACCTGCCCCGGCTGGATGCCGAGACTGGCCATGGGCTGATGACCGACGTGGCGCTCAAACGCAAAGTGCGCAACTACGTCGGCCTGGTGCATGGCGAGCAGCCGCCCTACGAGATCTACGTCAAGGAGCGGGCCATCCTGAACAAGACCCACGAGCGTGCCTACCTCGCGACGGGAGGTGAAGAAGCGCTGAAGGGAGACGACAAGAAGCGCAAGGGGGCCGGTGACCAAGTGGACAAGGCGCGCGACTGGATGTGCGCCAACTTCTACGACGTACGAGCTTTCGGTGCCGTGATGTCCACGGGCGTCAACTGCGGCCAGGTCCGAGGCCCGGTGCAGATGACCTTCGCGCGCTCGATCGAGCCGATCGTCGCGCTGGAGCATTCGATCACGCGCATGGCCGTGGCCACCGAAGCCGAGGCCGAGAAGCAGGGTGGCGACAACCGCACGATGGGCCGCAAGCACACGGTGCCCTATGGTCTGTATCGGTCGCACGGCTTCGTCTCCAGTTTCCTGGCGAGGCAAACCGGCTTCTCTGCCGAGGACCTGGAACTTCACTTCAAGGCCCTAGAGCAGATGTTCGAGCACGACCGTTCGGCAGCACGCGGGCAGATGAGCACGCGTGGCCTCTACGTGTTCGAGCACGAGAGCGAACTGGGCAACGCGCCCGCGCATGCGCTGTTCGACCGACTGGTGGTTTCAGCTGTGGCGCCGGGAACGCCTGCTCGCGACTTCGGCGCCTATGCGGTCACCTTCGATGGAAGCCCGCTGGCGGTCGGGGAGCGGGTGCAGGCAGCGCCGGGCGTCACGCTGCAGCGCCGCTGCTGACCGGCTCGGGCCCAGACGGCGGCGCGCCGGGTTCTCCTTCTCCCCGGAGAGGCTGATGACTCGCTCGGAGGACGAACTCGAGTACCCGCTGCCGCTGTCGGCTTTGCAGCACTGGGCCTATTGCCCGCGGCAATGCGGCCTGATTCACCTGGAGCAGAGCTTCGATGACAACCTGCACACGCTGCGCGGGCAGGCTGTTCATCGGCTGGTGGATCAGCCAGGGATGGAACTGCGCAAGGGGCTTCGCATCGAGCGGGCCCTGCCTGTGTGGAACGACGCTTTGGGTCTGGTCGGCAAGGCCGATGTCGTCGAGTTCGAGCCCGATGGCACGCCGTACCCGGTGGAGTACAAGCACGGATCCCGCCACAAGGCAGCGGACATCGCGGCCGCGGACGATCTCCAACTGGCGGCTCAGGCGCTGTGCCTGGAGAGCATGACGGGGCATGCCGTGCCGGCAGGCGCGTTGTTCTACGCCAGTTCCAAGCGGCGCCGCGAAGTGGCGATCGACGAGAGCCTGCGGCATGCGGTGAGCGTCACCGCCGCAGCCATCCGGGCCATGCTGACGAGCGGCAAGTTGCCGCCGCCCACGTCCGACCAGCGCCGCTGCCACGGATGCTCGCTGCGGGACCGCTGCCAACCGGAAGCCTGGCGCAATCTCCAGGACAGTCGCGCCGCGAGCAGCCTCTTCGACGTCGACGACAACGACCTCCCCTCCTAGGCAGCAACGGCATGCAACTGCTCAACACGCTGTACGTCACCCTGCCTGACTGCTACCTGAGGCTGGACAACGACACGCTGCGCGTAGTCGATGAAGACAAGGAGACGCGGCTGCGCGTCCCACTCCATCATCTTCAGGCGGTGGTCTGCTTCGGGCACGTCGGCATGAGTGCGCCGCTCATGCATCGGGTGGCAGAGGAAGGCATCGCGCTCGTGCTGCTCGACAGCAACGGCCGATTCAAGGCGCGCCTCGAGGGTGAAGTCGGTGGCAATGTGCTGCTGCGTCGGGCGCAACACCGTGCAGTCGACGATCCGGACTTCACACTGCAGCTTGCGCGGGCGATCGTTGCCGGCAAGGTACGGAACCAGCGTCATGTGCTGCTTCGTGGCGCGCGCGATACCAAGTCCGACGAGGACCGCGCATTGCTTGCGCGCGCTGCCAAGGATCTGGCAGCCAGTCAGCGCGCCCTGCCTGCGGTTGCCGACCTGGACGCGCTGAGGGGCGTGGAGGGCGAGGCCGCTCGTACCTACTTTGCTGCACTGAACCAGCTCGTGCGTGTCGACCAGCGAGCGCACTTCGCGATGGATGGTCGTAGCCGGCGCCCGCCACGTGATCGCATGAACGCGCTGTTGAGCTTTTTCTACTCGATGTGGATGAACGACTGCCGCAGCGCTTGCGAGTCGGCAGGTCTGGATCCGCAGGTCGGATTCCTGCATGCATTGCGCCCGGGCCGAGCGTCTCTCGCCCTGGACCTGATGGAAGAGTTCCGTCCTTTTGCCGACCGGCTCGCGCTCACCCTGGTGAATCGATCCCAACTGTCTGCCGCCGATTTCGAACTCCGCGAAGGCGGAGCCGTGCTCCTGCAAGGGGACGCACGCAAGGCCGTCGTGACGGCCTTCCAGGAACGGAAGCAGGATGGGTTGGCGCATCCGCTGTTGGCGGAGAACATTCCGCTGGGGCTGTTGCCGCTGGTGCAGGCCCGACTATTGGCGCGCCACATTCGCGGTGAAGCCGCTGCGTATGTGCCGTTCCTCATGCGGTGATACGGGCCGCACTGAAATGCTCGTCATCGTCTGCTACGACGTCAATACGGAAGACCGGGCCGGCCGGCGCAGGCTGAGGCGCGTTGCAAAGGTGTGCGAAAGCACCGGGCAGCGGGTGCAGAAGTCCGTCTTCGAGTGCCAGGTGACGCTCGCTCAGATGGATCTGTTGGAGCGACGCCTGCTGGCCGAAGTGAACCTCGATAGTGACTGCCTGCGCCTCTACCGCATGGCCGACACCCGTGGATGCGAGGTTCGTGAGTACGGCAGGTTCAAGGCGACCGACTTCGAAGATCCGCTGGTCCTATGATGGGACAGCGCGAACCCCGAGCGGCGCTCTCGCCTCTCGGCGGTCCGCGCATCCTGCAAGTCCTTGTTTCCACGTGAGATACCTCATTGCAACGGCGTCCCAATGACGCTGCGCCCTGCGACCGTCAGCTGGTTCGCGATTGGCGCTGCTGCGGAGCCCTGGTGTGGCGAACTTGGATTCGTGGGGTCGCTGGCCGCTCCCGCGGTCAGCGTGGGTTGAAACCGCGCCAACGACAAGAGCATCCAGAGCCTGACGCGTCGCTGGCCGCTCCCGCGGTCAGCGTGGGTTGAAACGTGTACAGCTCGCGCTTGCCGCAGCTCGGGCAGGGTCGCTGGCCGCTCCCGCGGTCAGCGTGGGTTGAAACAGCCAGGGGGCGGCGTCGCGCCGGGCGAGCTGTGTCGCTGGCCGCTCCCGCGGTCAGCGTGGGTTGAAACGCCGTGCGCTTGCTCAGCCATCAGTACGCGACGGTCGCTGGCCGCTCCCGCGGTCAGCGTGGGTTGAAACAAGAACCTGTCGATCTACTGGCAGGAGGGCAGCCGTCGCTGGCCGCTCCCGCGGTCAGCGTGGGTTGAAACCTCGTGACCCAGCGGGCATTGGAGCGGTAGCGGGCGGTCGCTGGCCGCTCCCGCGGTCAGCGTGGGTTGAAACATTCCAACGGCAGCGAAGTGCTGCTGGCCCTAAGGTCGCTGGCCGCTCCCGCGGTCAGCGTGGGTTGAAACTTCAAGGGCGTCATCGACGGCGTCGACGCGCTCAGTCGCTGGCCGCTCCCGCGGTCAGCGTGGGTTGAAACAAGCAGGACGCGACCGGCGGGCGCACGATCGC
>NZ_AEWG01000070.1 GCF_000190375.1 Rubrivivax benzoatilyticus JA2 = ATCC BAA-35 | reverse complement strand
GTGCCGGCTGGTCGGGCAGCACGCCCTTGATCACCGGTTCCTGCTTGCTGCGGCCCTTGTCGTTGGCGTCGCGACGGCGCGTGATGCCGACTTCCTCGTCCGGCTCCTCGACCATCGTGTAGCTGGCCTGCAGGTTCTCCAGGCGCGGGTCGTCGTGGCGCAGGCGCTCGAGCTTGTAGTTCGGCGTCTCCAGGTGCTTGTTCGGCACCAGGATGACCGTGACACGCTGCTTGAGCTCGATCTTCGTGATCTCGGTGCGCTTCTCGTTGAGCAGGAAGGAGGTCACTTCCACCGGCACCTGCACGTGCACGGCGGCGGTGTTCTCCTTCATCGCCTCTTCCTGGACCATGCGCAGGATCTGCAGCGCCGAGCTCTCGGTGTCGCGGATGTGGCCGGTGCCGTTGCAGCGCGGGCAGGTGATGTGGTTGCCTTCGGACAGCGCCGGGCGCAGCCGCTGGCGGGAGAGCTCCAGCAGGCCGAACTTGCTGATCGAGCTGAACTGCACGCGGGCGCGGTCGGTGCGCAGCGCGTCGCGCAGGCGCTGTTCGACCTCGCGGCGGTTCTTGCTCTCCTCCATGTCGATGAAGTCGACGACGATCAGCCCGCCCAGGTCACGCAGCCGCATCTGGCGCGCGATCTCGTCGGCGGCCTCGAGGTTGGTGCGGAACGCGGTTTCCTCGATGTCGCTGCCGCGCGTCGAACGCGCCGAGTTCACGTCCACCGAGACCAGGGCCTCGGTGTGGTCGATGACGATCGCGCCGCCCGACGGCAGGTTCACCGTGCGGCTGAACGCGGTTTCGATCTGGTGCTCGATCTGGAAGCGGCTGAACAGCGGCGCGTCGTCACGGTAGCGCTTCACACGCGAGGCCGACTCCGGCATCACGTGGTTCATGAACTGCTGCGCCTGATCGTAGATGTCGTCGGTGTCGATCAGGATCTCGCCGATGTCCGCGGTGAAGTAGTCGCGGATCGCGCGGATGACGAGCGAGCTCTCCTGGTAGATCAGGAAGGCGCCCTTGCCGGCCTTGGAGGCGCCGTCGATGGCGTCCCAGAGCTTGAGCATGTAGTTCAGGTCCCACTGCAGCTCGGCGGCCGAGCGGCCGATGCCGGCGGTGCGCGCGATCAGGCTCATGCCCTTCGGGTACTGCAGCTGCTCGAGGTTCTCCTTGAGCTCCTCGCGGTCCTCGCCCTCGATGCGCCGGCTGACGCCGCCGCCCTTCGGGTTGTTGGGCATCAGCACCAGGTAGCGGCCGGCGAGGCTGACGAAGGTCGTCAGCGCGGCGCCCTTGTTGCCGCGTTCTTCCTTCTCGACCTGGACCAGCAGCTCCTGGCCTTCCTTGACGACGTCCTGGATGCGCGCGTTCTTGAGCTCGACGCCGTCCTTGAAGTAGTTGCGCGAGATTTCCTTGAACGGCAGGAAGCCGTGGCGGTCCTCGCCGTAGTCGACGAAGCAGGCTTCGAGCGACGGTTCGACGCGGGTGATCACCGCCTTGTAGATGTTGCCCTTGCGCTGTTCGCGGCCTTCGAGTTCGGTCTCGAAGTCGAGCAGTTTCTGCCCGTCGACGATCGCCAGGCGCCGCTCTTCGGGCTGCGTGGCGTTGATCAGCATGCGTTTCATCGATTCTCCCGGCGCACGCCCCGCGGGGGCGGGACGCACGCGACTCCCGCGTGCCGCTCGAGCGGCACGCGCTGCCTCGTTCGATGCAGGAGAAACGCGGAAGAACCGACTGGCGCGAAGTGCCCTGGACTGCGTTCGAACCGCGCTGAGAGAAACAGCGACGGATCAGCGGCGCAGCGTTGGCGCGTGCGTTCCGAAGGCGGCTGCCCGGGCCGGCGACGCTCCGTCGCACCGCATGTGGCGCGGCGACGCCATCGCGCCGGCCGCGCCGGCGTCTTGCCGGGGCCTCGGGGCGATAGCGAGGAGGATTGTCATGAACGGCACGTCAGCGCTGGGGTCCTGTCGGACGCGGGGTCGAGCTGGAGTGTCTCCGGGTCTCGACCCTCGGGATTTCGGGTGCCTCCCAAACGAGGCGGGTTCTTCTTCGAATCTCGGTTCGCCCGCCGCCACGCGCCGCCGGCGCGCTCTGGCGGCCGGCCCGCGCACCCGCGGCCGGGCGCTGCATCACCTGTGCTGCAGCGACCTCGGCCGCCGCAGCGCTCCCGCCGTGTTTCTGTAAGCGCCGGGTAAACTCCGGAAAATCAATCACTTACCGCACGAACGTGGAGCGCCGGATTATAGGGGCCAAAGCCGGCGATGCGCCGCCGGCGGTGCAGAGAATCACCGTCGACGAGGAATCGGCCGGCCAGCGCCTGGACAATTTCCTGCTGCGCCACCTCAAGGGCGTGCCGAAAACCCACGTCTACCGCGTGATCCGCTCCGGCGAGGTGCGTGTCAACAAGGGCCGCGCCAGCGCCGACACGCGCGTTGCTGCCGGTGACGAGATCCGCGTTCCGCCGATGCGCATCGCCGAGAAGCCGGCCGCCGCCGCGGTGCCGGCACGCGAGTTCCCGGTCCTGTTCGAGGACGAGCACCTGCTGGCGATCGCCAAACCCGCCGGCGTCGCGGTGCACGGCGGCAGCGGCGTCAGCTCGGGTGTCATCGAGCAACTGCGCCGCGCCCGGCCCGACGCGCGTTTCCTGGAGCTGGTGCACCGCCTCGACAAGGAGACCTCGGGCGTGCTGCTGCTGGCCAAGAAACGCAGCGCGCTGACCGCGCTGCAGGACCAGTTCCGCGCCCGCGACACCGGCAAGAACTATCTGGCGCTCGTCGTCGGCGTCTGGCCGAAGAAGCTGAAGGTGCTGGACCTGGCGCTGCACAAGGGCACCGACGCCGCCGGCGAGCGCCACGTGCGGGTCGTTGCCGCCGACGCGCCGGACGCACGGCGCTCGATCACCGTCGTGCGCTCGGTGCGCGCCGTCGGCCCGTACTCGCTGCTGGAGATCGGCCTGAAGACCGGGCGCACGCACCAGATCCGCGTGCACCTGGCGCACTCGGGCCACCCGATCGTCGGCGACCCGAAGTACGGCGACTTCGCGCTGAACAAGACCGTCGCGCGCGAGAAACGTTTTGCGCGCATGTTCCTGCACGCCGTCGAGCTGGCCTTCGACCATCCGGCCAGCGGCGAGCGCATCACCTTGCACGCACCGCTGCCGCCGGAGTGCGAGACACTGCTGGCCGCACCATGAGCACACGCCGCTTCGACCTCATCGTCTTCGACTGGGACGGCACCCTGTTCGATTCCACCGCGCTGATCGTGCGCTGCATCCAGGACGCCTGCCGCGACGTCGGCGCCGCGGTGCCCAGCGACACCGACGCCGCCTACGTCATCGGCCTGGGCCTGGCCGACGCGCTGCAGCACGCCGCGCCCGGCCTGCCGCCCGAGCGTTACCCCGAGCTCGCCAACCGCTACCGCCACCACTGGTTCGCGCGCCAGGACGCGGTCGTGCTGTTCCCCGGCACGCTGGAGATGCTGCTGGACCTGCGCTCGCGCAACCACTGGATCGCCGTGGCCACCGGCAAGAGCCGCCGCGGCCTCGACGAGGCGCTGCGCACGTCCGACCTGAAGGCCATGTTCGACGGCACGCGCACCGCCGACGAGACGGCGAGCAAACCCAACCCGCTGATGCTCGAGCAGCTGAT
This sequence comes from Rubrivivax benzoatilyticus JA2 = ATCC BAA-35, assembly GCF_000190375.1. Lineage (GTDB taxonomy): Bacteria > Pseudomonadota > Gammaproteobacteria > Burkholderiales > Burkholderiaceae_C > Rubrivivax > Rubrivivax benzoatilyticus. Next base: position 40,401 of record NZ_AEWG01000070.1, on the reverse strand, counting down.
GCGCGAGTTCGGCACCGAGCCCGAGCGCACGCTGATGATCGGCGACACGACGCACGACCTGCTGATGGCGCAGAACGCGCGGGTGCCCGGCCTGGGCGTCAGCTACGGCGCGCACGAGCCCGAGGCCTTCGCCCAGTACGCGCCGCTGCACGTCGCCCACAGCACGCGCGAGCTGCACGACTGGCTGCTGGAGAACGCGTGAGCGCCGGCGCCGGCGTGGCGCTGTGCCCGTCGGCTGCGCTCGCTGAGCGCGGCGAGGCCCACGTCTGGGACGTGCTCGACGAACGCGGCCAGCCGGCGCGCGCCTTCGTGCTGCGTTTCGACGGCCGCGTCGTCGCCTACCTGAACCGCTGCGCCCATCTGCCGGCCGAGCTCGACTGGCAGCCCGGGCGTTTCCTCGACGCCGACGGCCGCTTCGTCGTCTGCGCGATGCACGGCGCGCTCTACGAGCCCGAGGACGGTCGCTGCGTGGCCGGCCCCTGCGCCGGCGGCCGGCTCGTGCCGCTGGACGTCGCCGAGATCGACGGCACGGTGACTTGGTATCCTTCGCGCGAGATCCGCCCGGCCCCGCCGGCCGACGAAAGCGCGACATGACCCCCACCGACGACACCCCGACGCCGGCGCAGCCGTCCGGCGCAGTTTCCCCTGCGCCCGCTCCCGCCCTCGCCGGCCTGGAGACCAGCCTCGAGAAGATCGCCCGCGAACTGCTGATCCAGCAGCGCGCCGACCGCCGCTGGCGCCTGTTCTTCCGTTTCATCTGGCTGGCGCTGGCCGTCGCGCTCGCCTGGGGCCTGATGTCCGAGCGCTTCACGCCGACGGCGCCGAGCCGGCCGCACACCGCGCTCGTCGAGGTGCGCGGCGAGATCGCCCCGGGCAGCGAAGCCAGCGCCGAGCTGCTGGTGTCGGCGCTGCGCAGCGCCTTCGAGGACCAGGGTGCGCAGGCCGTGGTGCTGCGCATCAACTCGCCCGGCGGCAGCCCGGTGCAGGCCGGCATCGTCAACGACGAGATCCGCCGCCTGAAGGTGCTGCACCAGAAGAAGGTCTACGCCGTCGTCGAGGAGATGTGCGCCTCCGGCGCGTACTACATCGCGGTGGCCGCCGACGAGATCTACGTCGACAAGGCCAGCCTGGTCGGCAGCATCGGCGTGCTGATGGACGGCTTCGGCTTCACCGGGCTGATGGACAAGCTGGGCATCGAGCGCCGCCTGCTCACCGCCGGCGAGAACAAGGGCATGCTCGACCCGTACAGCCCGCAGAACGAGCAGCAGACCGCCTACGCCAAGGCGATGATCGACCAGATCCACCAGCAGTTCATCGCCGTCGTGCGCCAGGGCCGCGGCAAGCGGCTGCAGGAGACGCCGGAAACCTTCTCCGGCCTGTTCTGGAACGGCGAGGAAGCGGTGCGCCTGGGCCTGGCCGACAAGATGGGCAACCTGGACTACGTCGCGCGCGAGGTCGTCAAGGCCGAGGACGTCGTCGACTACACGCCGCGCGAGAACGTTGCCGAGCGCCTGGCCAAACGTTTCGGCGCCGCGATGGGCGAGGGTGCCGTCAAGGCGATGCGCCAGGTGTCGCCGATCCACTGATCCCCGTTCCCCCGCTTCCCCGTTTCCTGTTCCCCGAGGTTGCCGATGTCCGACCGGCTTGCGGTCCTGCCCCAGTACGCCCTGCCCAAGCAGGCGCTCACCCGCCTGGCCGGCGCCTTCGCCGCGTCGCGCGGCGGCGCCGTCACCACGGCCGCGATCCGCTGGTTCGTGCGCCGCTACGGCGTCGACCTGTCCGAGGCCGCGAATCCCGACCCGGCGAGCTACGCCAGCTTCAACGAGTTCTTCACCCGGCCGCTGAAGGCCGGGGCGCGGCCGCTGGCCGGCGTGCCGCTGCTGTGCCCGGTCGACGGCGCGATCAGCCAGTTCGGCGCGATCGAGCAGGGACGCATCTTCCAGGCCAAGGGCCACGACTACAGCGCCACCGCGCTGCTCGGCGGTGACGCCGAACTCGCCGAGCGTTTCGCCGACGGCACGTTCGCGACGATCTATCTGAGCCCGAAGGACTATCACCGCATCCACATGCCCTGCGACGGCCGCCTGCTGCGCATGGTGCACGTGCCGGGCGAGCTGTTCTCGGTGAACCCGCTGACGGCGCGCGGCGTGCCGGGGCTGTTCGCGCGCAACGAGCGCGTGGTCTGCGTCTTCGACGGCGGCCCGTTCGCCGGGCCCTGGGTGCTGGTGCTGGTCGGCGCGACCATCGTCGGCAGCATGGCCACCACCTGGCACGGCGTCGTCAACCCGCCACGGCCGGGCGTCGTGCGCAGCTGGAACTACGACGGCCAGGACATCCGCCTCGAACGCGGCGCCGAGATGGGCCGTTTCCTGCTCGGCTCCACCGTCGTGCTGCTGTTCCCGAAGGCGCCGCTGCGCTTCGACCCGGGCTGGGCCCCGGGCCGCCCGGTGCGCATGGGCCAGGGCATGGCCGAGCTCGGCTGACGCGGCGCGGCCGCGCCGTCTTTCCCGCCCGAACCCGGGTCGGCGTCAGGGTCGGCGCCGCTGGCCGACGTGCGCGCTGATCCGTGTTGTGGCAAACTTTGCCCAAGCAACTATTGCAAGGGCATTGGATTGACTGCCAAACCAGCCAAGGCGTCGTTCTACAGCGGCGACAGCTACGACCCCGGCACCAGCGTCGGTTACCAGATCCTGCAGCTGGGCACGCTGATCCGGCGCGAGGTCGACCTGCGCATGGCCGAACACGGCCTGACCGATGCGCAGTGGAAGCCGCTGTTCATGCTGAGCATCGGCCGCGCCGAGACCGCGCACGAGCTGGCGCGTGTGCTCGACTGCGACGCCGGCGCGGTGACGCGCATGCTCGACCGGCTCGAGGCCAAGGGCCTGATCGAGCGTGTGCGCTCCGAGACCGACCGCCGCGTCGTGCACCTGCGCCTGACCGATGCCGGCCGGGCCGCGGCGGACATCGTCCCGCACGTGCTCGCCGACGCCCACAACGACCTGTTCGCCGGCTTCAGCCGCGACGAATGGATGCAGCTGCGCGAGCTCATCTCGCGCCTGATCGCCAACGCCAACCAGTTCGCCCCGGGGAGACCGGCCGCATGATCCGCTTCAAACCCGCCGCGGCCGCACTCGCCGCGGCGCTCGTCGCCGCCGGCTGCGCCAGCCCCGGCGAGCTGCCCGCCGCCCGCACCGTGTCCACCGCCGCCGCGGCCGGCGCCACCGGCACCGCGACGCCCTGGCCCGCCGAACGCTGGTGGGCCGGTTTCGGCGACACGACGCTCGACACCCTCGTCGAGCGTGCACTCGCCGGCCAGCCCAGCCTGCAGGTCGCCGCCGCCCGGCTGCGCCAGGCCGACGCCGCGGTCGGTGTCGCCTCGGCCGGCCGCCTGCCGCAGGTGCAGGGCACGCTGGACATGACGCGCCAGCGCTTCACCGAAAACGGCCCGTACCCGCCGCCGCTGGCCGGCTCGTACGAGTGGAACAACGGCGCGCAGATCGGTGCCAGCTGGGAGCTCGACCTGTTCGGCCGCCAGCGCGCGACGATCGCCGCCGCGCTCGGCCAGCGCCGCGCCGCCGAGGCCGAACTGCAGGCCGCGCGTGTGCTGCTCGCCGCCAACGTCGTCGCCGGCTACGTCAACCTCGGCCGTCTGGTCGAGAACCGCGGGGTCGCGCGCCAGTCGCTGGCCCAGCGCGAGCAGATCCTGGCGCTGGTGCGCCAGCGCATCGCCGCCGGCCTGGACACCACGGTCGAGCTGCGCCAGGCCGAGGGCCTGATCGCCCAGTCGCGTGTCGATCTGGAGGCGCTCGACGAATCGACCGCACGCGCCCGCCACGCGCTGGCCGAACTGACCGGCCAGGGCCCGAACGCGCTCGACGGGCTGTCGCCGGCGCTGGCGCCGCTGCGTTCGACGCCGCTGCCCGCCGGGCTGCCGGCCGACCTGCTGGGCCGTCGCGCCGACCTCGTCGCGCAGCGCTGGCGTGTCGAGTCGGCGATGCGCGAGGTCGACGTCGCCCGTGCGGCCTTCTACCCCAACGTCAGCCTGACCGCCTTCGCCGGCTTCTCCAGCCTCGGTCTGGACGACTTCCTGAAGGCCAGCTCGCGCAACCTGGGCATCGGCCCGGCGCTGTCGCTGCCGATCTTCGAGGGCGGCCGCCTGCGCGCCAACCTCGGCGCCAGGGCGGCCGAGGTCGACGCCGCGGTCGAGGGCTACAACGGCGCGCTGCTGCGCGCGCTGCGCGAGGTCGCCGACGAGGTCGCCGGGCTGCAGTCGCTGGAGCGCCAGCAGCGTGCCCAGGCCGAGGCCGGCGCCGCCGCCGACGCCGCCTACGCGCTGGCGATCCAGCGTTACCAGGCCGGGCTCGGCAACTTCCTCACCGTGCTCAACGCCCAGACCAACGTGCTCGCGCAGTCGCGCGCCGCCACCGAACTGAAGGCCCGCCACCTGTCCAGCGAAGTCGCGCTGACGCGTGCGCTGGGCGGCGGCTGGTCCGCCACCGCCGACACGCTGCCCGCGCCCGTCGCCTCCCGCTGAACCCCGAATCCGACCTCATCATGAGCGAACCGACTTCCACTCCCGCCGCCGCCGATCCGGGGGCCAAGCGCAAGCCTGCCCTGCTGGCCGCCACCGGCATCACGCTGGCCGCCGCCATCCTGTACGGCGGCTGGTGGCTGCTGACGCAGCGCCACCACGAGAGCACCGACAACGCCTACGTCCAGGGCCAGGTGGTGCAGATCACGCCGCAGGTCGCCGGCACCGTGCTCGCCGTGCTCGCCGACGACACCGACCTCGTCAAGGCCGGCCAGCCGCTGGTCCAGCTCGATCCCGCCGATGCCCGCCTGGCGCTGGCGCGTGCCGAGGCCCAGCTCGCGCAGACCGTGCGCGAGGTGCGCACGGTCTACGCCAACGACGCCACCTACGCCGCCAACGTGCGCCTGCGCGAGGCCGAGGTCGCGCGTGCCGAGGCCGAGGCCCGGCGTGCCGCCGACGACCTCGAGCGCCGCCGCCCGCTGCTGGCCAGCGGCGCCGTCGGTGGCGAGGAGATCAAACACGCCGAAACCACGCTGGCCTCGGCCAACAGTGCGCTGGCCGCCGCCCGCTCGGCGCTGGCTGCGGCGCAGGAGCAGGCCACCGCGAACCGCGCGCTGACCGAGGGCACGACGCCCGAGCAGCACCCGAACGTCGAACGTGCCGCCGCCGCGGTGCGCGAGGCTTGGCTGGCGCTGCAGCGCACCGAGCTGCCGGCGCCGATCACCGGCCAGGTGGCCCGGCGCTCGGTGCAGGTCGGCCAGCGGGTCGCGCCGGGCACGGCGCTGATGTCGGTGGTGCCGCTGGAGCAGGTCTGGGTCGAGGCCAACTTCAAGGAAGGCCAGCTGCGCGACATGCGCATCGGCCAGCCGGTGAAGCTGAGCGCCGACCTCTACGGCAGCCGCGTCGAGTACGAGGGCCGTGTCGCCGGCGTCGGTGCCGGCACCGGGGCCGCCTTCGCGCTGCTGCCGGCGCAGAACGCGACCGGCAACTGGATCAAGGTCGTGCAGCGTGTGCCGGTGCGCATCGAGCTCGACGCCCGGCAGTTGTCGGAGCACCCGCTGCGTGTCGGCCTGTCGATGGAGGCCAGCGTCGACACCGCCGACACGAACGGCGAGCCGGTGCTCGCCGCGGTGAAGCGCCCGACCAACCGCACCGCGGTCTTCGACGCCGCCGGCGAGGCCGCCGAGCGCCGCGTGCACGAGATCATCGCGCGCAACCTGGGTCGCCCGGCCAAGGGCTGAGATGAGCGCCACCACCGCTTCCGCGCCGGACGAAGGCCAGGCGCCGCGGCCGGCCGCACCGCCGCGGGCGCCGGCCTTTCCGCCGCTGCAGGGCGGCGCACGCATCGCCGGCACGCTGGCGCTGTCGCTGGCGACCTTCATGACGGTGCTCGACACCTCGATCGCCAACGTCTCGATCCCGGCGATCTCGGGTGACCTGGGCGTCAGCCCGCAGCAGGGCACCTGGGTCATCACCTCGTTCGGCGTCGCCAACGCGATCGCCGTGCCGCTGACCGGCTGGCTGACGCAGCGTTTCGGCCAGGTGCGGCTGTTCACCGCCAGCGTGCTGCTGTTCGTCATCGCGTCCTGGCTCTGCGGCCTGGCGCCGAACATCGAGTCGCTGATCGCCTTCCGCGTCTTCCAGGGGCTGGTGTCGGGGCCGATGATCCCGCTGTCGCAGACCCTGCTGCTGGCCAGCTACCCGCCCGCCAAGGCCGGCATGGCGATGGCCTTGTGGGCGATGACGACGATGGTCGCGCCGGTCGTCGGGCCGCTGCTCGGCGGCTGGCTCACCGACAACCTGTCCTGGCCCTGGATCTTCTACATCAACGTGCCGGTGGGGCTGTTCGCCGCGGCGCTGACCTGGTCGATCTACCGCACGCGCGACCCCGGGCCGCGCAAGGTGCCGGTCGACGCCATCGGCCTGGGGCTGCTGGTGCTGTGGGTCGGCGCGATGCAGATCATGGTCGACAAGGGCAAGGAGCTGGACTGGTTCGCGTCGACGGAGATCGTCGTGCTGGCGGTCGTGGCGGTGGTCGGTTTCCTGTTCTTCCTGGCCTGGGAGCTCACCGACCGGCACCCGATCGTCGACCTGCGGCTGTTCGGCCGGCGCAACTTCCTGTTCGGCACGACGGCGCTGTCGGTGGCCTACGGCGTGTTCTTCGGCAACGTCGTGCTGCTGCCGCTGTGGCTGCAGCAGTGGATGGGCTACACGGCGACCTGGGCCGGCATCGTGACGGCGCCGGTCGGCATCCTGGCGATCGCGCTGTCGCCGTGGGTCGGCAAGAACGTCGGCCGCATGGACCCGCGCAAGCTGGCCACCGTCGCCTTCCTCGGCTTCGGCCTGGTGCTGTGGATGCGCTCGTGGTTCAGCACCGAGGTCACGCCGGGCGTGATCCTGCTGCCGATCGTGCTGCAGGGCGCGGCGATGGCCTTCTTCTTCGTGCCGCTGCAGGCCATCATCTTCAGCGGCCTGAAGCCCGAGCAGATGCCGGCGGCGTCGGGGCTGTCGAACTTCGTGCGCATCACCGCGGGCGCGGTCGGCACCTCGCTGTTCACGACGCTGTGGGACCACCGCGCCTCGATGCACCATGCCCACCTCGTCGAGGCGATCAGCAGCGGCGCGCGCGACGCGACGACACAGCAGGTGCTGACGCAGCTGGCCGCCGCCGGCCAGAGCGCCGAGCAGGCCGGCGCGACGCTGAACCGGCTCATCGACCAGCAGGCCTACACGATGGCCGTGACCGACGTGTTCTACCTGTCGGGGCTGCTGTTCGTGGCGCTGGTCGCGCTGATCTGGATGACCTCGCCGCGGCGCACGGCCGCGGGCGCCACCCCGGCCGACGCCGGGGGCGCGCACTGAACGCGGCGCGGACTCAGGTCCGCGCCGGCGCCTGCACCGGCGCGCCGGCGGCGATGGCGCGCAGGCAGTCCGGGCACAGGCAGCTCGGGTACAGCGACATCATCGTGCGCAGCGGCCGGGTGTCGAGCTTGACCTCGGTGCAGGCGCAGGGCCCGGGGCCGGCGATGCCGCAGTGGAAGGACGCACCACAGCGCGGGCAGGTGTCGGTCTTGTCCTGGTTCATAACCATCCCAGTTTCTTGAAGCGCCGGTACATCAGGGCACAGACGCTGCCGATGACGGCGAGTGCCGCCGGATAACCCCAGCGCCAGTCGAGCTCGGGCATGTACCTGAAGTTCATGCCCCAGACACCGACGAAGGCGGTGGCCACGGCGAAGATGCCGGCCCAGGCCGCCAGGCGCTTGGTGGTCTCGCTCTCCTCGATCGTCACCATCGACAGGTTGACCTGGATGGCGGTGGCCACCGTCTCGCGCAGCGCGTCGAGCGTGCCGTTGATGCGCATGAGGTGGTCCGAGACGTCGCGGAAGTACTCCTGCGTGCCGACGCAGGCCGCCGGCGTGCGGCCGCCGTGCAGGCGCAGCACCGGGTCGATCAACGGCAGCACCGCGTGGCGCAGCACTGCCAGTCGGCGCTTGACGTCGTAGAGCTGCTCGATGCTGCGGCGCGCCGCGCCGGGCTCGAAGATCTGCGTCTCGATGCCGTCGACGAGGTTCTCCAGCTCCTCGACCAGCGGGAAGTAGCGGTCGACCGCCGCGTCCAGCAGCGCGTAGAAGACGAAGCCCGGCCCTTGTGCCAGCAGCGCCGGCGCCTGCTCGCAGCGTGCGCGCACGCCGACGAAGCCCTGGGTGCCGCGGTTGCGCACCGAGACCACGTAGTTCGGCCCGGCGAAGATCGCCAGCTCGCCGACCTGCAGCTCGTCGGTGGGGCCGTACTCGACGAGGTGCACGACGGTGAACAGCATGTCCCCGTATTCCTCGATCTTCGGCCGCTGGTGGCCGTGGCGCGCGTCCTCGACGGCCAGCTCGTGCAGGCCGAACTCGCGCTGCATCGCGGCCAGTTCGTCGTCGCTGGCGTCGCGCAGCGCCACCCAGACCAGGGTGCCGGGTTCGGCGAGGTGCTCGCTGATCGCCTCGACCGCGATGTCGGCGAGCTTGACGCCTTGGCGGTAGGCGACGCAGTTGATCAGCATGGACGCTCGGGGGCAGGGCACGCGGAAGTGTCGCACGGCCCGCGGCGCCGTCGAGAGTTCACGCTGGCCGCTGCTGGCAGCGGCTGGCCTTGACAACAGTCAGGCCGGCAGACGGTTTTGCTTGTGTCAGGGTTTTTGCCTGGGCTCATAATGAGAAATATTCGCATTTGATGCCGATCATGGGCTTTGGCAACTTCTTCCGCACCCCCTCGCCGGCGCTGATGCCGGTGGCGAGTTCGCCGGCGCCGGCGAACGGTCCCGGCGCGTCGCCTGCGGCCCAGTCGCTGGACGCCGCGGCCACCGGCCTGCCGTGCCGCGTGCTGTCGGTGACGCCGCCGGCGCTGGCGCCCGACTGGGCGCGCTGGCTCGCCGAGATCGGCTTCCTGCCCGGTGAACGTGTCACCGTGACCACGCGCAGCGTCTGGGGCGGCGACCCGCTGGTCGTGCGCGTCGGCCAGTCGACCTTCGCGCTGCGCCGCGCCGAGGCCACCTGCGTGCGCGTGGAGCCGCTATGAGCGGCTGCCACGAGACCGTCGTCCACTTCCATCCCGGCGGCCAGCTGGTCGCCCTCGTGGGCAACCCGAACTGCGGCAAGACGGCGCTGTTCAACCTGCTGACCGGCAGCCGCCAGAAGGTGGCCAACTACGCCGGCGTCACCGTCGAGCGCAAGGAAGGCCTGCTGCGCACCGCCGCCGGCAAGACGCTGCGTGTGCTCGACCTGCCCGGCGCCTACAGCCTGCACCCGCGTTCGCCCGACGAACGCGTGACGGTCGACGTGCTCTACGGCCGCGCCAAGGGCGAACGCCGTCCGGACGTCGTCGTCTGCGTCGTCGACGCGACCAACCTGCGCCGCAACCTGCGCCTGGTGCTCGCGGTGCAGCGCCTGGGCCTGCCGTGCATCGTCGCGCTGAACATGGCCGACATGGCCGCGCGCCGCGGCATCACGGTCGACGCCGAGGCGCTGTCGCGCGAACTCGGCGTGCCGGTCGTGCCGACGGTCGGCATCAAGGCCGACGGCGATCGCGCGCTGCGCGCGCTGCTCGAGGACAAGAGCCTGTGGCGTGCGCCGCAGAAGGCGCACGACACGCTGCATCTCGACGGCGATCACCACACCGTGCAGGGCATCCTCGAGCGCCTGGACCTCGACAAGGCGATGCCCGAGACCGGCAGCGACCGCATCGACCGCGTCGTGCTGCATCCGGTGGCCGGCCCGGCGATCCTGGCCTTGCTGCTGTTCCTCGTCTTCCAGGCGGTGTTCGCCTGGGCCGAGGCGCCGATGGGCTGGATCGAGGAAGCCACGGCGGCCGCCGGCGAGGCCGTCGGCGGCTTCATCCCCGAAGGCGTGCTGCACAGCTTCGTCGTCGACGGCCTGATCGCCGGCCTGGGCGGCGTCGTCGTCTTCCTGCCGCAGATCCTGATCCTGTTCTTCTTCATCCTGCTGCTGGAGGAGTCGGGCTACCTGCCGCGTGCGGCCTTCCTGCTCGACCGCCTGATGGGCGGCGTCGGGCTGTCGGGGCGTTCGTTCATCCCGCTGCTGTCGAGCTTCGCCTGCGCCATCCCCGGCATCATGGCCACGCGCACCATCGCCGACCCGCGCGACCGCATCGTCACCATCCTGCTGGCGCCGATGATGACCTGCTCGGCGCGGCTGCCGGTCTACGCGCTGCTCATCGCGGCTTTCATCCCGGCGCGCCAGGTGGCCGGCGGGCTGGAGTTGCAGGGGCTGGTGCTGTTCGCGCTCTACATGGCGGGCATCGCGGGCGCCTTCGCGATCGCCTGGGTGCTCAAGCGTTTCGGCAGTGGCAAGAGCCAGGTGCGCACGCTGATGATGGAGCTGCCGGCCTACCACTGGCCGACGGTGCGCTCGGTGGCGCTGGGCCTGTGGCAGCGCGCGACGATCTTCCTGCGCCGCGTCGGCGGCGTGATCCTGGTGCTGACCATCGTGCTGTGGGCGCTGTCGAGCTTCCCGGCGCCGCCCGAAGGCGCGACGCAGCCGGCCATCGAGTACAGCCTCGCCGGCCGCATCGGCCAGGCGCTGGCCGTGGTCTTCGCGCCGATCGGCTTCAACTGGCAGATCAGCATCGCGCTGGTGCCGGCGATGGGTGCGCGCGAGGTCGCGGTGGCGGCACTGGCCACGGTCTACGCCGTCGGCGACGCCGGCGACGAAGCCGGCAGCGCGCTGGCGCCGCTGCTGGCGCAGGACTGGTCGATGGCCACCGCGCTGGCGCTGATGGCCTGGTTCGTCTTCGCGCCGCAGTGCCTGTCGACGCTGGCGACGATCAAGCGCGAGACCGGCGGCTGGAAGTGGCCGCTGGTCACGGCCGGCTACCTGTTCGTGCTGGCCTACGTGGCGGCCTTCGTCACCTACCGCGTGGCGCTGGCGTTCGGGCTCTGAGGTCAGCCGGCCTGGGGTCAGGTCTCTCGAGACCTGACCCCTTTTTGCGTGTGCAGCCTGGGCAGCCTGGGGTCAGGTCTCGCGAGACCTGACCCCGTTTTGCGCGTTGTGCGCGCCAGACCTGACCTCGTCGTTGTGCGTCCGCACGCCGCCGGCTCAGCCCTTCAGCATCCCCTTGCGCTCGATGAACTCGACGACCTCGGCCAGGCCGTCGAGCGTCTTCAGGTTCGTCATCACGAAGGGTTTCGTGCCGCGCATGCGGCGCGTGTCCTCGGCCATCACCTCCAGCGAGGCGCCGACGTGCGGCGCGAGGTCGGTCTTGTTGATGACGAAAAGGTCGCTCTTGGTGATGCCGGGGCCGCCCTTGCGCGGGATCTTCTCGCCGGCCGCGACGTCGATGACGTAGATCGTCAGGTCCGACAGCTCGGGGCTGAAGGTCGCGGCGAGGTTGTCGCCGCCGGACTCGATGAACACGATGTCGGCGTCGGGGAACTTCTCCAGCAGCCGGTCCACCGCTTCGAGGTTGATCGACGCGTCCTCGCGGATCGCGGTGTGCGGGCAGCCGCCGGTCTCGACGCCGACGATGCGCTCCGGGTCCAGCGCGCCGGCCACGGTCAGCAGGCGCTGGTCTTCCTTGGTGTAGATGTCGTTGGTGACGACGACGAGGTCCCAGCGCTCGCGCATCGTCTTGCAGAGCATCTCGAGCAGCGTCGTCTTGCCCGAGCCGACCGGCCCGCCGACGCCGACCCGCAGCGGCGGCAGCCGGCGCGTGCGGCCGGGGATGGAATGAAGCGTGTGGGTCATGCCGCAGATCATGCAGCAACCGTGCCCGCGCTCAGGACCGGAACAGCCGCGAGTACTGCGCCTCGTGCCGCGCCGACAGCACCGCCAGCATCGGCGCGAAGGCGACGCGGCCGGCGTCGTCGGCGGCCAGCGCACGGTCGGCGGCCGCCGGCAGCGCCGCGGCCAGCGCGGCGAGGATGCGCTGCGCCGCGGCCTGGCCCAGCGGCACGGCCTTCATCGCCGCCTGCACCAGGTTCTCGGCCCAGCCGAAGCCGAAGGCCAGCAGCGCCTCGCGTTCGGGCGCGTCGGCCAGCACCGCGGCGAGCGCGAAGCCGACCGGCCAGGTCGGCGCCGGCGGCAGCGCGGCCAGCGTGGCGATGCGTGCATCGCCGGCCTGTTCGCCGTTCTTCAGCCACTCGACCAGCGAGCGCCCCATCTGCTCGGCCTGCAGCCGGAACTCGGCGCTTTCGCGGCTGGCCTGCACCCAGTCGTTGAGCTCGCGCACACGCGCCGCGTCGCCGTCGCGCCAGGCGCGCATCGCCTGCACCAGCGCGGGGCCGTCGGCACGCGCCAGCGTCAGCTCCAGCTGCGCCAGCAGCCAGTCGCGTGCACCGGCCTCGCCCTGCAGCCGGCCGGCGTCGACGGCCGCCTCCAGGCCTTCGGAGTAGCTGAAGCCGCCGACCGGCAGCGCCGGCGAGGCCAGCCAGATCAGCCGCAGCAGCGTCGGGGCCTGCACCTCAGCGGTGGCCGTGGTGGCCGCCGCCGCAGCCGCCGTGCCCGCCGCAACCGCCGTGGCCACCGCAGCCGCCGTGGGCATGCCCGTGGCCTGCCGCCGGCGCGTGTGCCGGGCCGTGGTCGTGCCCGTGATCGTGGCCGCAGCCGCTGCCATGATCGTGACCGTGGTCGTGCCCGCAGGCCGCCGCGTGCGCCGGCGCCGCGGCCTTGGCGTGGTGGTGCTCGTGGCCGTGATCGTGGCCGCAGCCGCCGGTCGCGTGGTCGTGGCCGCAGCCTTCGTGCGTGTGGCCGTGGGCGTGTTGATGGCCGTGCCCGTCCGCGGCATAGGCCCCGCCTTCGGGCTCGAACGGCTCGTGCGCCTCGGCGACGTCCAGCCCCATGCGGCGCAGCATCTCGGCGAGCACGTGGTCGGGTTCGAGCTTCAGGTGCTCGTGGCGCAGTTCCAGCGCGACGTGGCGGTTGCCCAGGTGGTAGGCGGCGCGCATCAGCTCGAACGGCGCGGCGGCGCGCACGACGAGCACCGGCTGCGCCGCCGCGCCCACGCGCACCAGCGAGCCGTCCTCGGCGACGAGCACGTCGCCGCCGCGCACCACGCTGCCGCGCGGCAGGAAGACACCGAGCACACGCCCGGCGCTGTCGGTGGCGTCGAAGCGGCTCTTCTGCCGCGTGTCCCAGTCCAGCTCGACGGCCGGGGCGCGTTTGAGCAGCGCACCGGCGAGGCCGCGGCCCTGGGGAATGATCTTGTTGACGGTGAGCATCGGGGGCAATCCAGTACGGGGCGGCCAGGCCGCCCGGAGACACGCAGTCTAGCCCCCGCCGGCCGTCAGGCCGGCTGCGCCAGCGTGCTGTCCTCGGGCTCGGGCAGCGTGAAGCGGAAGGCCGCGCCAGCGCCCGGCGCGCCGTCGGCCCAGACCCGCCCGCCGTGGCGCCGCACCACGCGCGCCACCGTCGCCAGGCCGACGCCGGTGCCCGGGAACTCGCGGCTGCTGTGCAGACGCTGGAAGGGCTGGAACAGGCGGTGCGCGTGCGCGGCGTCGAAGCCGGCGCCGTTGTCGCGCACGATGAAGATGCGCTCGCCGTTGAAGACCTCGGACGTCACCTCGACCACCGGCTCCTCGGCGCGCGAGCTGTACTTCCAGGCGTTGGCCAGCAGGTTGTGAAGCGCGATGCGCAGCAGCCCCGGGTCGCCGACGACGCTCATTTCCGGCTCGACACGCAGCTCGACGTGGTACTCCGGATCGGCGTCGGCGAGCTCGGCGGCGATCTCCCAGGCCATCGCGCTCAGGTCGACGGGCTGCGGCTCGAGCGTGCGCCGGCCGACGCCCGACAGCGTCAGCAGGTCCTCGGTCAGCCGCACCATGTTCGCGACGCTGTTCTCGGCGTGATGGAGGATGTCCAGCGCCGCCTCGGGCAGCGTCTTGCCGTGTTTGTGGCGCAGCAGCTGCATCACGCCGTGGATGCCGTGCAGCGGCCCGCGCAGGTCGTGCGAGGCCGAGTAGGTGAAGGCGCGCAGCTCCTCGTTGGCGTGCTCGAGCTCGGCGGTGCGCTCGCGCACCTTGTGCTCCAGCGTCTCGCGGTGCCGGCGCTCGGCCTCGGCGCTGCGGCGGATCTGCGCCAGCGCCGCCCACAGCAGCAACGTCAGCGCGGCGACGACGCCGGCCACGCCGAAGGCCAGCGTCAGCACCCGCTGGCGCCACGGCGCGAGCAGCGGATGCAGGTCCTGGCCGATGCCCACCAGCAGCGCCGGCTGCCCGATCTCGCGATAGGTCAGCAGGCGCTCGACACCGTCGATCGCGCTGGCCGCCTGCAAGGTCACCGGGCCGGCCAGCGGCCTGGGCGCGCTGAACACCGGCGACAGCGTGGACATGTCCAGCCCGGGGCGCATCGACGCGTACTGCGGGTAGCGCAGCAGCAGCAGGCCGTCGGCGCGTGTCAGCACCAGGCTGTGCGCCGGCGACAGCTCCAGCTCGCGGTAGAAGCGCTCGAAGTGTTCGCTGTCGAGCATCGCGACGGCGACCCCCAGCACCGTGCCGTCGCCGCCGACGATGCGCCGGGTCACCGGGATCACCGGTGCGGCGGCATCGCCCAGCGGCGGGCCGACGTGCAGGCGTTCGTCGCTGGCCCGCAGCGTGGCGGACAGCGTCGCGCGCAGCGCGGCCGCGTCACGCAGCACGTCGTCGTCGCCGCTGGCGCCCTGCAGCTCGAGTTCGGGGCCGTAGATCGCCAGCCAGCGCGCCTGCGGCAGCAGCGCCCGCTTGCGTGCCAGCTCGCGCGGCAGGCCGTCGATCTCACGCCGCGCCAGCGCGTCGGTCGCGATCGTCTGCAGGATCACGTCGACGGCGCCGACGCTGCGGCGGACATGCTCCTCGAGTGCGCGCGTCAGGGTCGCGGCCTGTTCGGTGGCGCTGTCGATGCGGTCCCGCCGCTCCTCGCGCCCGTAGAGGATGGCTGCCGTGCAGACCAGCAGCACCATCAGGAGAAAAGCCGCCATGAGGCTCTGTTCGAGCCGGCGGTGGAAGAGATCCCGCGCAGCGGCGGGGGAGTCGTTCATGGGCCTGCCTGTTCCGCGCGGTACTGCCTGGTCGCGCCGTCGATCTTCCCCGGCAGAGGGGTGCCATCAGCGGCCGGGATTCTGCCCGGCCGGCCGGAAGTCTAGCGAGCGCAAGGGGGGGTTGCCGAGCGGATCAGGCGGGATTTCAGCGGTCGAAGTTCACGCGCAGGCCGCTGGCCGCGGGCGAGGCCTGCGAGCCCGCGCCGGCCGGTGCCGCAGCGGGGTCGACGAAACCGGCCACCGGCAGCACGCCGCGCAGCGCGTTGCAGACGACGAGGGCTTCGGCGCGTTCGACGTCGGCGCGGGTCAGCGGCCGCTCGACGGCGTCCCAGGCCGGGTCGGCCAGCAGCGCGGCCCGCTGCACGCCGGCCAGCGCGCCGTCGGCCAGTGGCGGCGTGCACCAGCGGCCGTCGATCTTGGCGAACAGCGTGCAACGCCCGCCTTCGACGACGTGGCCGTCGGCGTTGCAGAACAGCGTGTCGAAGGCGCCGGCGGCTTCGGCGGCGCGCACGCCGGCGTCGTAGAGCGCACGCTCGGTGGTCTTGTGCGCGGCCAGCGGGCGCGGGCCGGGCAGCGGCGCCTCGGCCCAGCGCAGCCGCACCGGGCCGGGTGGCAACGGTGCCAGCGGCGCGCGCACGATCGTCAGGCGGCCGTCGTGCGCCAGCGTCAGCCGCAGGCGCTGCGCCGCGCCGTGGCCGGCGGCCGCGGCGGCCTGCAGCGCACGCCGCGCCGCGGCGGCGTCGAGTGCGAAGCCCCAGCGTGGCGGCGCTGGCCGACAGGCGCGCGAGGTGGCGCTCCAGCAGCGGCAAACGCCCGCCGGCTTCGGCGCGCACGGTCTCGATCAGCTCGAAACCCGGGTCCAGCCCGGTGAGGAAACGGGCCTTCAGCCGGCACTCGTCGTGTTCGTCGGCGGCGCGGCTGTCCTGCACGATGCCGGCGCCGACCCCCAGTGTCAGCGTGCGCGTGCCGTCGGCCGCGGGGGCCGCCAGCGTCAGCGTGCGGATCGCGACCGACCAGCACAGGTCACCGAGCACACGCCCGGGCGGTGGCGCGTCGACCCAGCCGATGGCGCCGCAGTACAGGCCGCGCGGCGTGCTCTCCAGCGCGGCGATCAGGTCCATCGTGTGCAGCTTGGGCGCGCCGGTGATCGAGCCGCAGGGGAAGATCGCGTGCAGCAGCGCCGCCGGCCCGATGTCGGTCCGCAGCCGCGCCTGCACCGTCGAGGTCATCTGGAACACCGTCGCGTAGGGCTCGACCGAGAACAGCGCCGGCACCTGGACCGAGCCGATCTCGGCGACGCGGCCGAGGTCGTTGCGCAGCAGGTCGACGATCATCAGGTTCTCGGCGCGGTTCTTGACGTCCAGCGACAGCCGCCGCGCCGTGTCGCGGTCGCCTTCGGGCGCGCCGGTGCGCGGCGCCGTGCCCTTCATCGGCCGCGCGGTGACGACACCGGCCTCGTGGCGCACGAAGAGCTCGGGCGAACACGACAGCAGATGTGTCGCCGGCCCGCCCGGCGGCAGCACGACGTAGGCGCCGTAGGCCACCGGCTGGCGCGCGCGCAAGGCGCGGTACAGCGCCACCGGCGCGCCCCAGGCGCGGCCGTGCAGGCGCAAGCTGTAGTTGACCTGGTAGGTCTCGCCGGCGGCGATGGCCTCGTGGATGCGTGCGATCGCGGCGTGGAACTCGTCGCGCGTGACGCTGGGCTCGAGCGCACCGACGCCGGCCGCGTCGCCGGCGCCGGGCTGGGCGGCGAGCCAGGCGTCGGCCTGCTCGCGCGACAGGCGCTCCAGGCGGCGGAACATCAGCACCCGCAGGCTGGACCCGTCGTCGGCCGCCAGCCGCGCCGTGCCGGCACGCTGCAGCTTGGCGCCCCACTCGTAGTCGGCCAGCAGCAGCGCGTGCAGCCCGGCGCGCTGGTCGGCCGCGACGGCGTCCCAGGTCGTGTCCAGCGCCGCCGGGTCGGTGCAGCGGTGCTCGTGCACGAAGCCGGTGTAGAGCCGGCTCGTCGGCGACGCCGGCGTGGCGTCGCGGTCGTCGAGCAGGGCGCAGGGGAGGCTCATCGTGGGGGCAGGTACGGGCTCGGGTGTTCGTCGACCGACGGCGAGTCGTGACGCCCGCCGGCAGCGGCGACTCGTGGTCGCGCGGCGCGAGAGTGTGCCGTGCCCGGCCCGCGGGCCGGCTTCAGTCGTGTTCGAGGTACTTGAAACGCGGGTCGTCGGGCGTGCCTTCGAACACCGGGTCGGCGTCGCGCTCGGGCTGCCACATCAGCACCTCGTCGATCTTCTTCGCCAGCGCGAAGTCCTTCTCGGTGATGCCCTGGGCGTCGTGCGTCTGCAGCTTCACCGTGACCGAGGCGTAGGACACCGTCAGGTCGGGGTGGTGCCAGGCGGCTTCGGCGAGGTGGCCGACGGTGTTGACGACCATCAGCGTGCCTTTCCAGCTGGCCGTCCTGTACGTGCGGCGGATCCAGCCGTCCTCGTGCTGCCAGACCGGCAGCTCGTCCTTCAGCCGGGCCTCGATCTCGTCGGCGGCGAAGGGCTCGTTCGCCGGTTTCCTGCGCCAGGTGCTCATCGTGCGTCCTCCCCGCCCCGGGGCAGGGCGGCCGGGCGCGACGATGGCACGAGGCCGGCGCCCGCGTGGGCGCCGAGGTTTATGCGCGCTGGATCGCCTTGAACTTCTTCGCCAGCAGGTGCGAGTCGGCTAGTTTCTCCATCGACTGGCCGCCGGTGCCGGTGGCGTGGAACACCAGGCAGTCGTAGTCGGGCTCCAGCAGCGCGGTCATCGCCTGCACGCAGGGCGTCGTGACGCCGAACATCGTCAGCCCGATCGCCGGCTTCGTCGACGTGAACTCGGCGCGCTCGCGCACCATGCCGCCCATCGCGTGCGCGGCGTTGGCCAGAACACGCTGGCTGATGCGGTTGAGCCCCTGCACGTCGGTGACCGAGTACATCATGCAGATGTCGCTGGGGCCGACGTAGGGCCGCACGTCGCCCGAGGCGACGGTGCTGACCATCAGCTTGGGCACGCCGACCGGCAAGGCGCGCATCGCCGGCGTGGCCAGCGCGGTGGCGCCCGAGCCGCCGGCCGACAGCAGCCCGGCGATGTCGTCGCGGCCGCGCACCCAGTGCTCGAACGCCTGCGCCATCGCGATCACCGCGCTGCCGCGGTCGCCGGTGAAGACTGCCGCCGCGCCTTGCGGGTGGCAGGCCGCCACCTCTTCGGCCGTGACGTCGACGCCGGCGCCGCGGCCCTGCGTCGAGAGATCCACGGTGCGCGTGGCCACGCCCATCGCGGCCAGGCAGTCGCGCAGGAAGACGAGTTCACGCGCCTTGGTGTCGAAAGTGCCGGCGACGACGGCGTAGCGGGGGGCGGTCGGGTCCATGCTGCTCCTCGGGAATGGAGACGTCGGGCTGAATATGAGACGAGTGTCTCACTGCGCGACCTGTGTTGCAATCCGCGCCAACCCGAGCCCGAGATGCCCAAGACGACCCGCCCCGCGCTGCCCGCCCCGCCGCCCACCGTGGAGATCGAAGGTGGCATCCGCGGCGCGACGCGGCGCCTGCTGCTCGACGCGGCGATGGCGCTGATCCGTGAAGGCCAGGTGCCGACGCTGCCCGAGGTGGCGCGCCGCGCCGAGGTCTCGCGCGCGACGGCCTACCGCTACTTCCCCAGCCGCAGCGCGCTGATCACCGCGGTGATCGACGTCTCGCTGGGGCCGCTGCGCAGCTTCGACTCGGACGAGCCCGACGGCCGCCGCCGCGTCGCCGAACTCTTCGCATCGACCTTCCCGCGCTTTCGCGAGTTCGAGCCGCAGATGCGTGCCGCAGTTCAGCTGTCGCTGGAGCACTGGGCGCTGGAACGCGCCGGGCGGCTGAAGGAAGAGCCCTACCGCCGCGGCCACCGCGTCGGCATCCTCGCGCACGCGATCGAGCCGCTGGCCGCCGAGCTGCCGGTGGCCTCGCTGGCGCGGCTGCACCGCGCGCTGTCGGTGCTCTACGGCATCGAGGCGCGGGTCGTGCTGAAGGACTTGTGGGGCGCCACCGATGCCGAGGTCGACGCCACCGTCGGCTGGATGGCCGAGGCGCTGGTCGACGCCTCGCTGCGCGAGACCGCCGCCGCGCCGGCCAAGGCCGCCAAGACACGGAAGTCCGCCCGATGAACGACGCACTGCCGCCGCTGCCGACGATCGCCCTCGGCCGCTGGCGCCACTACAAGGGCGGCGAATACGAGGTGCTGGGCGTCGTGCGCCACAGCGAGACGCTGCAGCCGCTGGTGCTGTACCGGCCGCTCTACGCCAGCGCCGACACCTGGGTGCGGCCGTTCGAGATGTTCGCCGAGACCGTCGTCGTCGACGGCCGCGTACGCCCGCGTTTCGAGCGCGTCGGCTGAAACCCGCCCCGGCACACGCCGGCCGGCCGCCGATTAGCATGGCCGCCCCGACCGACGAGGCCCCCCTGATGAGCCGCCCCTACCGCATCGCGCTGATTCCCGGAGACGGGATCGGCAAGGAAGTCGCCCCCGAGGGCCTGCGCGCCGTGCGCCGCGCCGCCGAACGTTTCGGCCTGGCGCTGGAGTTCACCGAGATCGGTTGGGCGAGCTGCGACTACTACCGGCAGCACGGCACGATGATGCCGGACGACTGGAAGCAGCAGCTGGCCGGCATGGACGCGATCTATTTCGGCGCCGTCGGCTGGCCGGCGACGGTGCCGGACAACGTCTCGCTGTGGGGCAGCCTGCTGAAGTTCCGCCGCGAGTTCGACCAGTACGTCAACCTGCGCCCGGTGCGCCTGTTCGACGGCGTGCCCTGTCCGCTGGCCGGCCGCAAGCCGGGCGACCTGGACTACCTGATCGTGCGCGAGAACACCGAGGGCGAGTACACCAACCTCGGCGGCACGATGTTCGCCGGCACCGAGCGCGAGATCGTCATCCAGGAGTCGGTCTTCAGCCGCCACGGCACCGACCGCGTGCTGAAGTTCGCCTTCGAGCTGGCGGCGTCGCGCGCTCGCCGGCACCTGACGGTGGCGACCAAGAGCAACGGCGTCGCGATCAGCATGCCCTGGTGGGACTCGCGTGCCGACGAGATGGCGAAGGCCTACCCGCAGGTCGCCGTCGACAAGCAGCACATCGACATCCTGAGCGCGCGTTTCGTGCTGCAGCCGCAGCGTTTCGACGTCGTCGTCGCGAGCAACCTGTTCGGCGACATCCTGTCCGACCTGGGCCCGGCGACCGCCGGCACGATCGGCCTGGCGCCGTCGGCCAACCTGAACCCCGAGCGCCGTTTCCCGTCGCTGTTCGAGCCGGTGCACGGCTCGGCGCCCGACATCTACGGCCGCAACGTCGCCAACCCGATCGCGATGATCTGGTCGGGCGCGCTGATGCTGGACTTCCTGACCGGCGGCCAGGGCGCCGGCCGCGCCGCCCACGACGCCATCGTGCGCGCCATCGAAACCGTGCTGCGCGAAGGCCCGCGCACGCCCGACCTGGGCGGCAGCGCCAGCACCACCGAGCTCGGCGAGGCGGTGGCGGCGCTGATCTGAGCCGCTCCTTCGGGGGATCGTTTCCGCCTTGCCGGCGACCCCGGGCGCGCCGACAGTGCCGCCCAGGAGGATGGCATGGTGAAACTGTTCGACATGCGCCGGCCTCGGCCTCTGTTCACGTGCTGCGGCCAGGTCAAGGCCAAGGCCCATGACAGCCACGCCTGCGGCCCCCGCCCATGAGCACCCCGCTGCTGGCGACCGAGGCCATCGCGCTGCGCATCGCCACGGTTCGTGGCCGGCGCGTCCTGCTGGACGCTGACCTGGCGGCGCTCTACGAGGTCGAGACGAAGCGCTTCAACGAGGCGGTCCGCCGCAACCTGCCCAAGTTCCCGGCCGACTTCATGTTCCAGCTCACGACCGATGAGTGGGGAGCTCTAAGGTCGCAAATTGCGACCTTAGACGCGGCACCTGGCGGCCGAGGCCGGCACCGCAAATACCTGCCGTACGCCTTCACCGAGCACGGAGCGATCATGGCCGCGAACCTGCTGAGCAGCCCGCGCGCCATCGAGGTGTCGGTCTACGTCGTGCGGGCCTTCGTCCGCATGCGTGAGCTGGCGGCGACGCACGGCGACTTGGCCAAACGTCTCTCGGAGCTGGAACAGAAGACCGAGGCGCTGGCGATCGGCCACGACAGCTTCAGCCGCAACACGCGCCATCAGCTCAGGCAGGTCTTCGATGCCCTGCGCGAATTGATGACGCCGCCCGACCCGCCGAAGCGGCCGATCGGGTTCGTGCAGCCGGAGCACAAGAACGAGAAGGCGAGGGGAGCGGGGTAGCGCCGCCCGTCAAGGACGGCGGACGGCCTTGCAGGCCGCGCCGGGCCAGTGGCCCGGCTCTTCGCCAGGCGCGATCCATCCACTGGACGGATCGCGTCCGGGCTCAGCCCTGCAGGCCGCGCAGCGATGTCAGCGAGCGCCAGCAAGACACCTCGCGCTCCGCGATCAAGCTTCCCGCCACGGTCCGGCTCCGCCGGACCGTCGGCGGATGGCCCCCGTCGGGGGGTAGCGAGCGTTAGCGAGCTTGGGGGCTCACAAGAATCTCTCGAGCAGCCGCTTCGACCGCCGATCCAGCGCCTTCGCGTCGGCGATGCGGTAGCCGATGCCCTGGCTGTCGGTGATCAGCAAGGCGCTGCCATTCAGGCGGCGGATGTCTTCCTCGCCCTTGAGCACCAGCGTCGTGCGGCCGCGGTCGGTGTCGACGGTCCAGGTGCTGGGCGTCGAGAAGGTCGAGACTTCCAGCAGGCGCTGGATGACCGGCGCGAACTCGCGCCGCGCCAGTTCGGCGTCCAGCAGTTCGCGCGCCGCAGCGGGTAGCGTCTCGGGGCGATCGATCCACAGCCGTTCGCGGCCGTCGGTGCCGACCAGCGACACCGGGCCGCCGGGTTCGGACAGCGGGAAGGCGCGCACCGGCACGACGCCGACGTGTTCGACACCCTCGGTGTCGAGCAGCACCAGCCGGCCGTGGGCGTCGCGCTGCAGCGTGATGGACAGGGGAGCGTTCATCGCGTTTCCTCAGGCGGCACCGGCCGGATGCGCCGCCGGCGCGGGCGGCGGCAGCAGCGGGCGTTCGCTGTCGCTCTCGTCGACCTGGCGCAGCTGCGCCTCGTACAGCCGCCAGTACGCGCCTTCGCGCGCCAGCAGCTCGTCGTGCGTGCCGACCTCGACGATGCGGCCGCGGTCCATGACGACCAGCCGGTCGGCGCGGCGCAGCGTCGACAGGCGGTGGGCGATGGCGATCGTCGTGCGGCCCTGCACCAGGTTGTCCAGCGCCTTCTGGATCTCCTTCTCGGTCTCGGTGTCGACCGAGGACGTTGCTTCGTCGAGGATCAGGATACGTGGGTCGATCAGCAGCGCGCGTGCGATCGAGATGCGCTGGCGCTCGCCGCCCGACAGCCCCTGGCCGCGCTCGCCGACCACCGAGTCGTAACCGTGCGGCAGGCGCAGGATGAACTCGTGGGCGTGCGCGGCGCGTGCCGCGGCGACGATCTCCTCGCGCGTCGCGTCGGGTTTGCCGTAGGCGATGTTCTCGGCGACGGTGCCGAAGAACAGGAAGGGCTCCTGCAGCACCAGGCCGATGTGGCGGCGGTAGTCGGCGACGCCGAAACGCCGCAGGTCGACGCCGTCGACCTTGATCGCGCCGTCGGTGACGTCATAGAAGCGGCAGATCAGGTTGACCAGCGTGCTCTTGCCCGAGCCGCTGTGGCCGACGAGGCCGATCATCTCGCCGGGGCGGATGTCCAGGTCCAGGCCGCGGATCACCGCGCGGCTGCCGTAGCGGAAGCCCACGCCCTGCAGCGACAGCCCGCCCTGCACGCGCTCGAGCTTCACCGGCTGCGCCGGCTCGGGCACGTTGCTGACGTGGTCGAGGATGTCGAAGATGCGCTTGGCGCCGGCGGCGGCCTTCTGCGTCACCGAGACGATGCGGCTCATCGAGTCCAGCCGGCCGTAGAAGCGGCCGATGTAGGCGATGAAGGCGCTCAGCACGCCGACGGTGATCGCGTCGCGGCTGACCAGCCAGATGCCGAAGGCCCAGACGACGAGCAGGCCGATCTCGGTCAGCAGCGACACCGTCGGCGTGAACAGGCTCCAGGTCTTGTTCAGCTTGTCGTTGACTTCGAGGTTGGCGCGGTTGGCGCGGCGGAAGCGCTCGGCCTCGCGCTGCTCCTGCGCGAAGGCCTTGACGACGCGGATGCCGGGAATCGTGTCGGCGAGCACGCTGGTGACCTCGCCCCAGACACGGTCGATCTTCTCGAAGCCGGTGCGCAGCCGGTCGCGCACCAGGTGGATCATCCAGGCGATGAACGGCAGCGGCACCAGCGTCGCCAGCGCCAGCGACGGGTTGATGCTGAACAGGATCGCCGCCGTCATGCCGATCATCAGCACGTCGGTGGCGAAATCCAGCGCGTGCAGCGACAGGAAGACGCAGATGCGGTCGCTTTCGCTGCCGATGCGCGACATCAGGTCGCCGGTGCGTTTGCTGCCGAAGTAGTCCAGCGACAGCCGCAGCAGGTGCTCGAAGGTCGCGGTGCGCAGGTCCGCGCCGATGCGTTCGCTGACCAGCGCCAGCAGCCAGGTGCGCATCCAGCCGAGCGCCCAGGCGACGAGCGCCGAGGCCAGCAGCCCGGCCAGCAGCATCCAGACCAGGTGGGTGTCGATCTGCTGGCCGTTCTGGTACGGGATCAGCACCTCGTCCATCAGCGGGATCGTCAGGTACGGCGGCACCAGCGACGCGGCGGTGGAGGCCAGCGTCAGCACGAAACCGAGCAGCAGCTGCCACTGGTAGGGCTTGGCGAAGCGCCACAGCCGCAGCAGCACCCAGGTCGACGGCGGTGCCGCCGACTCGACGCCGAAATCGGTCTCCTCGGGCTCGGCGTCGTCGTCCGGGTCGGCTTCGCCGCTGGCCAGGCGGCGTTTCTGGCGCTCGAACAGGCCGAGCAGCTTCAGCGCCGCCGGGTCGCGGCCCAGCGTGTAGCGCCAGGCGGCCAGGCGGCCGTCGGCGTCGTGCAGCGAGAGCTGGCCGACGCCGCCGTGGTCGGCGTGCTGCAGCGTCAGCGACGGCGTCAGCGGCCAGGCGCGCCAGGTGTCGGTGCCCGCGTCGCGGGCCAGCAGCCGGCGATCGGTGAGAACTATTTCGCCGGACGCGAAGCGCTCCTTCGCGTCCAGGTCAACGTCCAGGCCGGCCAGCGCGTTCTCCCCTCGTTCGAGCGGTGCGGAGGGCACCGCGGCGAGCACAGGAGACGGATCGGTTGAAGGCATGAGAGGGTAGCGGCGAGCGCGGGATTGTCGCGTAACGCGCCAGCCCGGCTCCGCGCCGACCGGCCGCCGCCACGAATTCACGCCGCATGTCGCTCCGGAGCGAAAAACGCACGAACACGATGAAGATCTTCGACGACATCCGCCTGCTGCGCGTCACCTATCTGCGCGGCCCCAACCTCTGGACCTACCGCTCGGCGCTGGAGGTCTGGCTCGACCTGGGCGAGCTGGAACAGCATCCGTCGGACCAGCTGCCCGGTTTCGTCGACCGATTGCTGGCGCTGCTGCCGGCGCTGGAGGAGCACCACTGCGGCGTCGGCGAGCGCGGCGGCTTCATCCAGCGCCTGCGCGGCGGCACCTGGATGGGCCACGTGCTCGAGCACGTCGTCATCGAGCTGCTGAACCTGGCCGGCATGCCCACCGGCTTCGGCCAGACGCGCAGCACGTCCAAGACCGGCATCTACCGCATGGTCTTCCGCGCCCGTGACGAAGCCGTCGCACGTTGTGCGCTGCAGCAAGGCCACGCGCTGCTGATGGCGGCGATCAACGGCCGCGGCTTCGAGGTCGCCGCCGCCGTGCAGGCCGTGCGCGACGCCATCGACCGCGCCTACCTGGGCCCGAGCACGGCGCACATCGTCGCCTCGGCCACCGAGCGCCGCATCCCGCACCTGCGCCTGAACGACGGCAACCTGGTGCAGCTCGGCCACGGCAAGCGCCAGCACCGCATCTGGACCGCCGAGACCGACCGCACCAGCGCCATCGCCGAAGGCATCGCGCGCGACAAGGACCTGACCAAGCGCCTGCTGGCCGCCGTCGGCGTGCCGGTGCCCGAGGGCCGCGTCGCCGCCAGCGCCGCCGACGCCTGGGACATCGCCGAGGACGTCGGCCTGCCGGTGGCCGTCAAGCCCAGCGACGGCAACCACGGCCGCGGCGTCACGCTGGACCTGCGCACGCGCGACCAGATCGAGGCCGCCTTCGCCGTCGCCGACGCCGAAGGCAGCGAGGTCATCGTCGAGCGCTACATCCCCGGCGACGAGCACCGCCTGCTCGTCGTCGCCGGCCGGATGGTCGCCGCCGCGCGCGGCGAGGCCGCCTGGGTCGTCGGCGACGGCCGCAGCACGGTCGTCGAGCTCGTCGAGGCCCAGCTCAACAGCGACCCGCGCCGCGGCGAGACCGAGGACCACCCGCTGGGCCGCATCCGCGTGCGCGAGGACGGCGCGATCCTCGTCGACCTGCGCCGCCAGAACCTCGACCCCGACGACGTGCCGGCCGCCGGCCGCCGCGTGCTGATCCAGCGCAACGGCAACGTCGCCATCGACTGCACCGACGAGGTCCACCCCGACTTCGCGCGCATCGCCTCGCTGGCGGCGCGCACCGTCGGCCTGGACATCGCCGGCATCGACCTCGTCGCGCAGGACATCACGCGCCCGCTGCGCGGCCAGCACGCCGCCGTCGTCGAGGTCAACGCCGGCCCCGGGCTGCTGGCGCACACCAAGCCGGCGGTCGGTTCGCCGCGCCCGGTGGGCCAGGCGATCATCGATCACCTGTTCCCGCCCGGCGACGACGGCCGCATCCCGATCGTCGGCATCGCCGGCGGTGACGCGGCGACGCCGGTCGCGCGCCTCGTCGCCTGGCTGCTGCAGCTGTCGGGCCACCACGTCGGCCTGGCCTGCCGCGACGGCCTGTTCCTCGACACGCGCCGCATCGACGAACGCGACGCGACACGCGGCGACATCTCCGAGCGCCTGCTGCTCAACCGCGAGGTCGACGCCGCCGTGTTCGAGAACGGCGCCGCGACGATCCTCGACGAAGGCCTGGTCTACGACCGCTGCCGCATCGGCGTCGTCACCGATCTCGACGGTGCCGCGGCGCTGGAGCGCCACGACATCCACGCCGCCGACGACCTGCCGCGGGTGCTGCGCACGCAGATGGACGTGGTGCTGGCCGACGGCATCGGCGTGCTCAACGCCGACGACGCCCGCATCGCGGCGCTGGCCGAGCACTGCGACGGCGAGGTCACGCTCTACGCCACTGACGCCGCCGCGCTGGCCGATCACCGCGAACGCGGCGGCCATGCCGTGCTGCTGCGCGAAGGCCGCCTCTGGCTCTGCGAAGGCCACGCCGAGACGCCACTGAACGTGCGCGGCCGCTCGCCGCTGCCCGCCGCCGTGCTGCTGCCGGCCGTCGCCGCCGCCTGGGCCTTCGGCCTGGCGCCGGCGCTGCTGGCCGCCGGCCTGGACACCTTCGACCCGCAGACCCCTGCCGACATCCGCTGAGGACGCCATGGACGTCACCCGCATCCGCGCGCTGCGCGGTCCCAATCTCTGGAGCCGGCACACGGCGATCGAAGCCATCGTGCGCTGCACGGCCGAGGAGTCGGCGATCGAGGCCGGTTCGGCGCTCGAACGCCGGCTGCGCGAGGCCCTGCCCGAGGTCTCGCCGGTGCGTCCGGTCGGCACCCACGAGCCGGTGACGATGGCGCGCTGGCTCGAGCGTCTGGCGCTGGCGCTGCAGGCGCGCGCCGGCTGCCGCGTGTCGTTCTCGCGCACTGCCGCGGCGCCCGAGGCCGGCGTCTACCAGATCGTCGTCGAGTACACCGAGGAGAAGGTCGGCCGCCGCGCGCTGGAGCTCGCGCAGCAGCTGCTGGCCGCGGCCGTCGCCGGCGAGGCCTTCGACACCGAGGCTGCGGTGGCCGAGCTGCGTGCCATCGACGAAGACGTGCGCCTGGGCCCGAGCACCGGCTCCATCGTCGCCGCCGCGCTGGCGCGCGGCGTGCCGTACCGGCGCCTGACCGACGGCAGCCTGGTGCAGTTCGGCTGGGGCGCACGCATGCGCCGCATCTGGGCCGCCGAGGTCGATTCCACCGGCGCGGTGGCCGAGTCGATCGCCCAGGACAAGGATCTCAGCAAGCGCCTGCTGGCCTCGGCCGGCGTGCCGGTGCCGCGTGGCCGCCCGGTCACCGACCTCGAGGACGGCTGGGCGGCGGCGATGGAGATCGGCCTGCCGGTCGTCGTCAAGCCGCGTGACGGCAACCAGGGCAAGGGCGTGACGGTCAACGTCACCGACCGCGCCCAGTTCGAGGCCGCCTACCGCACCGCCGACGAGATCGGCGAGGTGATGGTCGAGCAGTTCCTGCCCGGCCACGACTTCCGCCTGCTGGTCGTCGGCGAGAAGCTGGTCGCCGCGTCGCGCCGCGATCCGCCCTACGTCATCGGCGACGGCGTGCACAGCGTGCGCGAACTCGTCGACGCGGTGAACGCCGACCCGCGTCGCGGCGACGGCCACGCCACCGCGCTGACGCGCATCCGCCTGGACGACGTCGCGCTGGCGCGGCTGGAACTGCTGGGCCTGTCGCCCGAGGCGGTGCCCGCCAACGGCCAGAAGGTCGTGCTGCGCCACAACGCCAACCTCAGCACCGGCGGCAGCGCCACCGACGTCACCGACGACGTGCACCCCGAGGTCGCCGCGCGTGCGGTGGCCGCGGCGCGCATGGTCGGGCTGGAGATCTGCGGCGTCGACGTGGTCTGCGAGAGCGTCGGCGTGCCGCTGGAGCAGCAGCGCGGCGGCGTCGTCGAGGTCAACGCCGCGCCGGGCCTGCGCATGCACCTGGCGCCGAGCTTCGGCAAGCCGCGTGCGGTCGGCGAGGCGATCGTCGAGCGCCTGTTCCCGGCCGGCCAGGACGGCCGCATCCCGGTCGTCGCCGTCACCGGCACGAACGGCAAGACCACCGTCTCGCGCCTCATCGCGCACCTGTTCAACGCCGCCGGCTACAAGGTCGGCATGACCAACACCGACGGCGTCTGGGTCGACGGCCACCAGATCGACAGCGGCGACTGCAGCGGCCCGAAGAGCGCGCGCAACGTGCTCGCCCACCCGGACACCGAAGCCGCGGTGCTGGAGACCGCACGCGGCGGCATGCTGCGCGAAGGCCTGGGCTTCGACCGCTGCCAGGTCGCCGTCGTCACCAACGTCGGCGCCGGCGACCATCTCGGCCTGAACTACATCACGACGGTCGAGGACCTGGCGGTGCTCAAGCGCGTGATCGTGCAGAACGTCGCCGAGAGCGGCTACGCGGTGCTCAACGCCGCCGACCCGATCACGCTGCAGATGGCGCAGCACTGCCCGGGCGGCGTGATCCTGTTCGCCGTCGACGGCCACCTGCCGGCGATGGTCGCGCACCGCGCCCAGGGCGGGCGCACGGTGTTCGTCGACGGTGACGCGATCGTCGCCGTCAACGGCTCGGCGCGCGCCCGCGTGCCGCTGCGCGAGGTGCCGCTCACCCGCAACGGCACGATCGGCTTCCAGGTCGAGAACGCGCTCGCCGCGGTCGCCGCGGCCTGGGGCTGCGGCCTCAGCTTCGACGCCGTCAGCGCCGGTCTGGCCAGCTTCGTCAACGACGCGCACAACGCGCCGGGGCGCTTCAACGTCATGGACTACCGCGGCGCGACGGTCATCGCCGACTACGGCCACAACGCCGACGCGATGCGCGCGCTGGTCGGCGCCGTCGAGGCGATGCCGGCCCAGCGCCGCTCGGTCGTCATCAGCGCCGCCGGCGACCGCCGCGACGAGGACATCCGCGAGCAGACGCAGATCCTGGGCGCCGCCTTCGACGAGGTGCTGCTGTACCAGGACGCCGCCCAGCGCGGCCGTGCCGACGGCGAGGTCATCGCGCTGCTGCGCGAAGGCCTGCGCGGCGCGCCGCGCACCCGCCGCGTCGAGGAGATCCACGGCGAGTTCGTCGCCATCGACCAGGCGCTCGAGTCGCTGCAGCCCGGCGACCTGTGCCTGGTGCTCGTCGACCAGGTCGAGGAAGCGCTGGAGCACCTGGCGCGGCGCATCGCCGAAGCCTCGGAGCCGGTCGCGGCCTGAGACACTGGTCGGGGCCTGTCAGCGAGCACGCGTAGCCGCCGCTGCTTTGCCCATCAAGCTTCCCGCCACGGGCCGGCTTTGCCGGTCCGTCGGCGGACGGCCTTGCAGGCCGCGCCGGGCCAGTGGCCCGGCCCTTCGCCAGGCACGACCCGTCCACAGGACGGGTCGCGTCCGGGCTCAGCCCCCTGGGGGTAGCGAGCGCTAGCGAGCTTGGGGGCTAAAACAGGAAATAGCGCTGGGCCAGCGGCAGCACCGTCGCCGGCTCGCAGGTCAGCAGCTGGCCGTCGGCCCGCACCTCGTAGGTCTGCGGGTCGATCTCCATCGTCGGCAGCCAGCCGTTGTGCACCATGTCGCCCTTCTTCACCTGGCGGCAGCCCTGCACCGCGGCCAGGCGCTTGGCCAGGCCGAGCTGCTCGCCGATCTCGGCCTGCAGCGCCGCCTGGCTGATGAAGGTCAGCGAGGTCGCGGCGCGGGCGCCGCCGAAGCTGCCGAACATCGGCCGGTAGTGCACCGGCTGCGGCGTCGGGATGCTGGCGTTGGGGTCGCCCATCGCCGCGATGGCGATGAAGCCGCCCTTGAGCACCAGGCTCGGCTTGACGCCGAAGAAGGCCGGCTTCCACAGCACCAGGTCGGCCCACTTGCCGATCTCGACCGAACCGACCTCGTGCGCGATGCCGTTGGCGATCGCCGGGTTGATCGTGTACTTGGCGACGTAGCGCTTGACGCGGCTGTTGTCGTTGCGGGCGGTGTCCCCGGTCAGCGCGCCGCGCTGGACCTTCATCTTGTGCGCCGTCTGCCAGGTGCGGATGATGACTTCGCCGACGCGGCCCATCGCCTGGCTGTCGCTGCTCATCATGCTGATCGCGCCCAGGTCGTGCAGCACGTCCTCGGCGGCGATGGTCTCGCGGCGGATGCGGCTCTCGGCGAAGGCCAGGTCCTCGGCGATGCCGGCGTCGAGGTGGTGGCAGACCATCAGCATGTCCAGGTGCTCGTCCACCGTGTTGGCGGTGTAGGGCATCGTCGGGTTGGTGCTGCTGGGCAGGAAGTTGGCTTCGCCGGCGACGCGCAGGATGTCCGGCGCGTGGCCGCCGCCGGCGCCTTCGGTGTGGAAGGCGCAGAGCGTGCGGCCCTTGGTCGCGGCGATCGTGTCCTCGACGAAGCCCGACTCGTTGAGCGTGTCGCTGTGGATCGAGACCTGGGTGTCGGTCGCCTCGGCGATGTCCAGGCAGTTGTCGATCGCGCTGGGCGTCGTGCCCCAGTCCTCGTGCAGCTTCAGGCCGATGGCGCCGGCGGCGATCTGCTGGCTCAGCGCCTCGGGCCGGCTGGCGTTGCCCTTGCCGAGGAAACCGAGGTTCATCGGGAACGCGTCGGCGGCCTGCAGCATGCGGTGCAGGTTCTCCGGCCCCGGCGTGCAGGTCGTCGCGAAGGTGCCGGTGGCCGGGCCGGTGCCGCCGCCGAGCATCGTCGTGACGCCGGAGTTCAGCGCCTCGTCGATCTGCTGCGGGCAGATGAAGTGGATGTGGCTGTCGATGCCGCCGGCGGTGACGATCATCCCCTCGCCGGCGATGATCTCGGTGCCCGGGCCGATGACGATGTCGACACCCGGTTGCACGTCGGGGTTGCCGGCCTTGCCGATGGCGGCGATGCGGCAGCCCTTCAGGCCGATGTCGGCCTTGACGATGCCCCAGTGGTCGATGATCAGCGCGTTGGTGATGACGCAGTCGGCCGCCTCGTGGTGGCCGGGGCCGTTGACCGCCTGGCCCTGGCCCATGCCGTCGCGGATCGTCTTGCCGCCGCCGAACTTCACTTCCTCGCCGTAACCGCCGGCGCGCAGCGTGTAGTCGGCCTCGACCTCGACGATCAGCTCGGTGTCGGCCAGGCGCACGCGGTCGCCCAGCGTCGGGCCGTACATCTCGGCGTAGGCGCGCCGTCCGATGCTCGTGCTCATCACAGCGCTCCCTGGATCTCGGCCCGGAAGCCAAAGACGCGGCGCTCGCCGCCGTAGGGCACCAGCTGCACGGTGCGCTGCTGGCCGGGCTCGAAACGCACCGCGGTGCCGCTGGCGATGTCCAGCCGCAGGCCGCGTGCCGCGGCACGGTCGAAGCTGAGCGCCGGGTTGGTCTCGGCGAAGTGGTAGTGCGAGCCGACCTGGATCGGGCGGTCGCCGGTGTTCTCGACGACCAGCGTCAGCGCCGGGCGGCCGGGGTTGAGCGTGAGCTCGCCGTCGTCGATCAGCAGTTCTCCGGGGATCATCGCCGTCCTCATGCGATCGGTTGGTGCACGGTCACCAACTTGGTGCCGTCGGGGAAGGTCGCCTCGACCTGAATCTCCGGGATCAGCTCGGGCACGCCGTCCATCACCTCGTCGCGGCGCAGCACCTGCTTGCCTTCGCTCATCAGCTCGGCCACCGTGCGGCCGTCGCGCGCGCCTTCCAGGATGGCCGCGGTGATCAGCGCGATCGATTCCGGCACGTTGAGCTTCAGCCCGCGCGCCTTGCGGCGCTCGGCCAGCAACGCGGCGGTGAAGATCAGCAGCTTGTCTTTTTCTCGGGGAGTCAGGTCCATGCGCGCCTCGCCTGCAAGTCCGGCGCCATGTTATGGCTGGTGCAGTTCTTGATTGCCAGTGCCCGATGAGTCCGCTGGCCGACACCGCCGCCACCCCTGCCGAAGCGCCGCAGCGTGTCGTCAAGACACGCCGCGACTACAACGCCTGGGTCGCGCGCGAGACGATCGAGGACTACGCGCTGCGTTTCACGCCGCGCTCGTTCCGCCGCTGGAGCGAGTGGCGTGTCGCCAACACGGCCTTCGGCGCCGCGTCCTTCCTGATCCTCGAAGCCGTCGGCGCGACGCTGCTGGTGCAGTACGGCTTCGTCAACGCGGCGCTGGCGATCCTGGCCACCGGCCTCGTGATCTTCCTCGCCGGCTGGCCGATCAGCGTCTACGCCGCACGCCACGGCGTCGACATGGACCTGCTGACACGCGGCGCCGGCTTCGGCTACATCGGCTCGACGATCACCTCGCTGATCTACGCGAGCTTCACCTTCATCTTCTTCGCCCTCGAGGCGGCGGTGATGGCCTACGCGCTGGAGCTGGCCCTCGACATCCCGCCGGCGCTGGGTTACCTGCTCTGCGCGCTGGTCGTCATCCCGCTGGTGACGCACGGCGTCACGGCGATCAGCCGGCTGCAGGTCTGGACCCAGCCGCTGTGGATCGCGATGCTGGTCGTGCCCTACGTCTTCGTCTTCCGTGCCGAGCCCGATCTGCTGGCCGGGCTCTCGGCCTATGGCGGCGAACATGGCATCACCGGCTTCGACGGCCTGGCCTTCGGCGCCGCGACCACGGTCGGCATCGCGCTGATCACGCAGATGGGCGAGCAGGCCGACTACCTGCGTTTCATGCCGGAGAAGGCGAACCGCGGTGGCTGGCGCTGGCATCTGGCGGTGCTGGCCGGCGGCCCGGGCTGGGTGCTGCCGGGCGTGCTGAAGATGCTCGGCGGCGCGCTGCTGGCCTATCTGGCGATCACGCGCATGGTGCCGCTGGAGCGTGCCGTCGACCCGAACCAGATGTACCTCGCGGCCTACGAGACGGTGTTCTCCGACTACGGCGTCGCGGTCGCGGTGACGGCGGCCTTCGTGCTCGTCTCGCAGCTGAAGATCAACGTCACCAACGCCTACGCCGGCTCGCTGGCCTGGAGCAACTTCTTCTCGCGGCTGACGCACGCCCACCCGGGGCGCGTCGTCTGGATGGTGTTCAACACCGGCATCGCGCTGGTGCTGATGGAGATGAACGTCTTCCAGGCGCTGTCGCACGTGCTCGGGCTGTACGCCAACGTGGCCATCGCCTGGATGATGGCGGTCGTCGCCGACCTCGTCGTCAACAAGCCGCTCGGCTGGTCGCCGCCGGGCATCGAGTTCAAGCGGGCCCACCTGTACGACATCAACCCGGTCGGCGTCGGCGCGATGGGCATCGCCTCGGCGCTGTCGGTGGCCGCGCACCTGGGCGCCTTCGGCGAGCTGGCGCAAGCCTATTCGGCGGCGATCGCGCTGGTCACGGCCTTCGTCTGCTCGCCGCTGATCGCCTGGGCGACGAAGGGCCGCTACTACCTCGCGCGCACCAGCACGCTGCCCACGCTGCCGGCCGGCGCGATCCCGATCGTGGCGGAGGACGCGCCGCGCCAGACCGGGGGCACGGAGTCTGCGAAGCCTGGGGTCAGGTCCCGCGCGGACCTGACCCCGGACTCCCGCGCGGACCTGACCCCGGACTCCCGCGCGGACCTGACCCCGGACTCCGACCTCGCGGCCGGC
This sequence comes from Rubrivivax benzoatilyticus JA2 = ATCC BAA-35, assembly GCF_000190375.1. Taxonomy (GTDB): domain Bacteria; phylum Pseudomonadota; class Gammaproteobacteria; order Burkholderiales; family Burkholderiaceae_C; genus Rubrivivax; species Rubrivivax benzoatilyticus. The sequence continues at coordinate 6,895 of NZ_AEWG01000070.1, read as the reverse complement.
CGCTACGCCCGGCTGCGCCACCGCTGCACGGTCTGCGAACGCGAGTACGAGACCGAGGACATGGCCTTCTGCCCGGCCTACCAGGCGGCGATCTGCAGCCTGTGCTGCACGCTGGACGCACGCTGCCACGACCTCTGCAAACCGCGCGCGAAGCTGTTCGCGCAGTGGCGCGCGCTGCTCTCGCGGCTGCTGCCGGCGCGCATGGCGCCGCAGCTCGACGCCGGGCTGGCCGACTACCTGTTGCTGATGGGCCTCGTCACGCCGGCGCTGGCGCTGGTGCTGGGCATCGCCCACCGCCAGGCGCTGCGCCTGCTGGGCGATCAGGCCGCGGCGCTGGGGCCGACGCTGGCCCAGGGTTTCGTCAGCAGCTTCCTGCTGCTGTGGATCGCCGCCGGCGTCGGCGTCTGGTGGGGCGTGCTCGCGCACCGCAGCCGCGCCGCGGCGCAGGAGGAGTCCAACCGCCAGACGCTGGCGCTGCAGCGCGAGATCGAGTCGCACGCGCGCACCGACGCCGCGCTGCAGGCCGCACGCGAGGAAGCCGACCGTGCGCGCGGCCACGCCGAGGCCGCCAACCGCGCCAAGAGCCGCTACATCACGACCATCAGCCACGAGCTGCGCACGCCGCTCAACAGCATCCTCGGCTACGCCCAACTGCTGGAGGAGGACGAGGCGATGCCGCCGCACCGCCGTCAGGCGGTGGCCGTGATCCGCCGCGGCGGCGACCACCTCTTGAGCCTGATCGAAGGCACGCTGGACATCGCGCGCATCGAGTCCGGCAAGCTGGCGCTGGACGTGCGGCCGATGCGTTTCGCCGACGGCCTGGCCGAGATCGCGCGGATGTTCGAGCTGCAGGCCGCCGGCCGCGGCCTGGCCTTCCGCTTCGCCGTCGACGGCCGCCTGCCGGCGGTCGTGCGTGCCGACGAGAAGCGGCTGCGCCAGATCCTCATCAACCTGCTGGGCAACGCGATCAAGTTCACCCAGGCCGGCCAGGTGACGCTGCGCGTGGCCCACCAGCGCGAGATGGCGCGTTTCGAGATCGAGGACACCGGCCCGGGCATGACGGCCGACGAGCTGGCGCGGGTCTTCGAGCCTTTCGAACGCGGTTCGGCGGCCAGCGGCCAGTCGGTCGGCTCGACCGGGCTGGGGCTGACGATCGCACGCATGCTCTGCGAGCTGATGGGCGGCGAGATGACGGTGGCCAGCGAGCCCGGCCGCGGCACCACCTTCCGCATCCGCCTCTTCGTGCCCGAGGTCGCCGTCGCGGCGCCCGAGGTCGACGCGCTGCGCGCACGCCGCGTCGGCTACGAAGGCCGGCGCCGACGCGTGCTGGCGGTCGACAACGAGGAGGCCGACCGCCGCCTCGTCGCCGACCTGCTGCAGCCGCTGGGTTTCGAGGTCGAGGGCGCCGCCACCGGCGAGGCCGCGCTCGCGCGCCTGGCCGCCGACGCGCCCTACGACGCCGTCTTCATGGACCTGGCGATGCCCGGCATCGACGGCTGGGAGACGATCCGCCGGCTGCGCGCCGCCGGCCACGGGATGCCGCTGGCGGTGGTCTCGGCCAACGCCTTCGACAAGAAGCTGGACAACGACGTCGGCCTGCCGGGCGAGGATTTCCTCGTCAAGCCGGTGCGGGTCGGCGAACTGCTCGACTGGCTGGGGGGGCGCCTGGGGCTGGACTGGCGCTACGGCGCACGCGTGCCCGAACCCGCGCCGCCGCCGCCGCCGGCCGACGCACCGCTGCCGCCGCCCGAGCTGCTGCGCCCGCTGCGCGACGCGCTCGCCCTGGGCCACGTGCGCGGCGTCGCGCGCCAGCTCGCCGCCATCGAGGCCGCCGACCCGGCGCACGCCGGCTTCGCCGCCCGCATGCGGCTGCTGGCGCGCCAGTTCAACTACGAGACGATGAACGACATCCTGGACAAGGCTCTCGATGAACCCCGTGCCGCCTGACGCCTCGCCCCTCGACGAGCGCGACGCCGCCGACGTCGTGCTCGTCGTCGACGACGTGCCCGAGAACCTGGCGCTGCTCAACGACTCGCTCGACGAGGCCGGCTACACGGTGCTCGTCGCCACCTCGGGCGAGGCGGCGCTGACGCTGGCCGCGCGCGCCCAGCCCGACATCGTGCTGCTCGACGCGGTGATGCCGGGGCTGGACGGCTTCGAGACCGCGCGCCGGCTGAAGGCCGACCCGGAGACGGCGCCGATCCCGATCGTCTTCATGACCGGGCTCACCGAGACCGAACACGTCGTCGCCGCCTTCGGCGCCGGCGGCACCGACTACGTCACCAAGCCGATCCGCCCGCGCGAGGTGCTGGCGCGCATCGCCGCGCACCTGCACCAGGCGCGCAGCCAGCGCCAGGCGCGCAACGCGCTCGACGCCTTCGGCCACGCGACGATGGTCGTGCGCGAGCGCGACGGCCGCCGGCTGTGGCAGACGGCGCTGGCGCGGCGCATGCTGGCCGAACACTTCGGCGGCGAGGACACCGACACCCCGCCCGAGCTGATGGCCTGGGTCGCACGCGAGTCGCTGCGCCGCCGCGCCGGTGCCGAGCCGGCCGGGCTGACGGTGGCCCGCGGCGCGCGCCGCATCGCCTTCGCGCTGCACCCGATGCCCGACGACGGCGGCGAGCCGGTGCCGGGCGAATGGCTGGTCGTGATGCGCGAGAGCGACGACGCGGCGATCGTCGAGGCCATGTCGCTGGCGCTGGAGCTCACCGCGCGCGAGGCCGAGGTGCTGTACTGGGTGGTGCAGGGCAAGACCAACCGCGACATCGGCGACATCCTCGGCACCAGCCACCGCACCGTCACCAAGCACCTGGAGCACGTGTTCGAGAAGCTCGGCGTCGAGACGCGCACCGCCGCGGCGGCGCTGGCGATGGCCCGGGTCAAGCAGCTTGGTCGCGCCAACTGAGGCGTTCGTCGCACCACGCTTGACCTCCGTCGCGCCCGGCCCCAACACTTTGCAGTTCCGCCGGGCCGACCCTTGCCGCCGCCCCGGGTTCCGATCCACCGCAGAATCCCCGTGCGGCCGTCGAGGCCGCGCCCGCCACACCTTGAAGATGCACACCTTCGTCGCCGGCGCCGTCTGCGCCGCAGCCGTCTCGATGGCCGCCTCCGCGATGGCGGCCAAGCCCGCCAGCCGCGTGCGTGCCGACATCCCGGCGCAGTACCGCTGGGACTTCAGCCCGATCTACGCCAGCTGGGAGGCCTGGGAGGCCGGCATGCGCGAGATGGACCAGCGCATCGACGCCTTCGCCAAGCTGCAGGGCACGCTGAAGAACGGCCCCGATGCGGTGCTCGCCGCCTACAAGGCCTATGACGAGATCGGCCAGCTGCAGTACCGCATCTACCGCTACCCGCAGCTGCAGCGCGACACCGACACGCGTGACCAGAACGTCGCCGGCCGCTTCCAGCGGGTCGGCGCGCTGTTCGCCAAGTTCGACGCCGCCAGCGCCTGGTTCACGCCCGAGCTGCTGACGGTGCCCGAGGCGACGATGCGCGAGTGGCTGGACAAGACGCCGGCGCTGAAGCCGTACCGTTTCCCGATCCTCGAGAACTTCCGCCGTCAGGCGCACGTGCTCGACGAGAAGGGCGAGCGCCTGATGGCGCTGGCCTCGCGCGCCAACCGCGCGCCGAACGCGATCTACAGCGAGCTCAGCACCTCGGACATCAAGTTCCCGACGATCCGCCTGTCCGACGGCAAGGAGCTGACGCTGTCGCCGGCCAACTACCAGGCCCTGCTGTCCGAGAGCACGGTGCAGGCCGACCGCGCCGCCGCCGCCGCCGCGCACGTCGGCACCTACGGCCAGACCGCGCACACCTACGCCGCGATCTACGAAGGCATCCTGCAGCGCGACTGGTTCGTCGCCCGTGCGCGCAACTTCCCGACGACGCTGGACGCGGCGCTCGACGAGAACGCGATCCCGCGCCAGGTCGTCGAGACGCTGATCGAGGTCGCGCGCCAGGGCACCGGCCCGCTGCAGCGTTACGCCAAGCTGCGCCAGCGCCTGCTGGGGCTGCCCAGCTACCACCTGTACGACCAGTTCGTGCCGGTTTTCCGCAGCGACAAGACCTGGCCGTACGAGGAGGCGCGCCGCCAGGCCACGGCCTCGATCGCGCCGCTGGGCCAGGGCTACGTGCAGCGTTACCAGAAGGCCATCGCCCCGGGGCGTGTCGACGTCTACGAGAACGACGGCAAGCGCAGCGGCGCCTACAGCGCCGGCGTCTACGGCGTCGGCCCGTACATGCTGCTGAACTACAACGACACGCGCGACGCGATGTTCACCTTCGCCCACGAGGCGGGGCACGCGATGCACACGCTGCTGTCGACCGAGCACCAGCCGTACGCCACCGCTGACTACACGATCTTCGTCGCCGAGGTCGCGTCGACGACCAACGAACGTTTCCTGCTCGAGCACCTGCTCAAGCAGACCACCGACCCGAAGGAGCGTTTCCTGCTGCTGCAGGAGGCCGTCGACGCGATCGTCGGCACCTTCTACACGCAGGTGCTGTTCGCCGACTTCGAGCTGCGTGCGCACCAGCTCGTCGAGCGCGACGAGCCGGTGACCACCGAGGTGCTGAACAAGCTCTACGCCGGCCTGCTGAAGGAGTACTGGGGCGACGCGATCACCCACGACGAGTTCTACCAGTACACCTGGGCGCGCATCCCGCACTTCTTCAACTCGCCCTATTACGTCTACCAGTACGCCACCTGCTTCGCCTCGTCGGCGCAGCTGTTCAAGGCGATGACCGAGGGCCCGAAGGCCGGGCGCGAAGCCGCCGTCAAGCGCTACCTGGAGCTGCTGTCCTCGGGCGGCAACGACCAGCCTATGAAGCAGCTGCTCAAGGCCGGCGTCGACCTGACGCAGCGCCAGACCGTGCAGGCCGTCGTCGACCAGCTCGACGAACTGGTCACGCGCATGGAGGCCGAGGCCGCCAAGCTCGCCCGCTGAGCCGGGCTGGCCGATCCGGCGGGCGCCTCCTGCGCGGCCCGCCGGATTAGGGAGGCGGCTGCGGCCGCCGACCGTGCGCTTGTGCGGCGTCACGGTCCTCTGCATCTGAAAGCCTAGGTTGTGTTTGGTCACAACTCACCGGGGCGATCAGATGAAAGCGCACGGACTCAACGGGTTCCACCGGATCGTCTGGAGCACGGCCCGCAACGCCTGGGTCGTCGTCGCCGAGATCTGCCGCAGCCGGGGCAAGGCGGCCACCGGCTCGCCGGCACGGGCCCGCACGGCGAGCGCGCTGCGGCGTCTGGCCCTCGCCGGCTGCCTGGGTGCGGCGCTGCCGGCGGCCTTCGCCGCCGATCCGCCGCCCCCGCCGCCGCAGCCGGGCAAGACCTCGGTCGTCGATGACGTCGTGCGCAACCCGCTCACCGGGCTGGACGTCACGGTCACCGAACTCGTGCTCGACCCGGCCGGCACGCCGACCGCCGGCAGCGTCGCCTACGTCCGCACCTCCGACGGTTACGTCTTCGTCGTCAAGGAGGTCGGCGAGCTGCTGTACGGCCCCGGCGCGAGCCCGCAGGCGCTGACGATCCTGGCCCGCGACGCGGCGGCCAATGCCGTGACGCTGACCTTCGAGCCGCAGGCGCCGACGCCGCGGACGGCGACGCTGGAGATCGTGCAGCCCTGGGTCGAGCTGCAGGCCGAGTTCAGCGGCGGCGGCGACACCGGCTCCACCGACGTCGACCCGGTCGACGTGGTCACGAGCGGCGGCATCCAGGTCGTGCTGCGCGGCAGCAACGGCGGCACCGGCCGCACCGGCGCGCTGTTCGTGCCGCCCGGCGACGGCGGCCACGGCGGCCCCGCCGGCGACCTGACACGCACCTTCGCCGGCATCGACGTCGACGCGAACAATCGCATCGGCCTGGAGGTCGGCACGGTCGGCGGCAGCGGCGGCAAGGGCGGCGACGCCTGGTTCTCGTTCTGGAACGGCGGCAAGGGCGGCAACGGCGGCGCTGCCGGGACGGTCAACGTCATGCTGGACGGCGACGTGACGGTCACGCTGAGCGGCGGCGCGAAGGACCTGCCCGGCGTGTTCGCCTTCAGCCAGAGCGGCCAGGCCGGCGCCGGCGGCGACGCCAACGCCGCGCCCGGCGGCGGCGTCGGCGGAGGCACCAGCGTCGGCGGGGCGGTGAACTTCACCAATCGCGGCCGCATCGTCACCCACGGGCAGGGCGCGACCGGCCTGTCGGCCTTGAGCGTCAGCGGCACCGGCGGCGGCGGCGGTGGCCAGTGGGGCCTGGGTGGCCAGGCCGGCAGCGGCGGGGCGGCCGGCAACGGCGGGCCGGTCGTGGTGCTCAACGTCGGCGAGCGTGACGGACTCGGCCGCTACACCGGCGGCATCGTCGACACCGACGGCGACTTCGCGCACGGCATCCTCGCGCAGAGCGTCGGCGGCAGCGGCGGCTGGTCGGGCTCGTCGGGCAACCTGTTCGTGACGCTCGGCAGTTCGGGGGCCGGCGGCGGCACCGGCGGCACGGTCAGCGTGTCCAACAGCGGGCTGGTGCGCACGCGCGGCGACTTCGCGCGCGGCATCTTCGCCCAGAGCGTCGGCGGTGGTGGCGGTGGCGGCGGCGGCACCTGGGGGCCTGGCCGCGCTCGGCGGCACCGGCCAGAGCGGCGGCAGCGGCGTCGACGTCAGCGTCACGCAGGCCGCCGGCGGGCGCATCGAGACCGGCTACCGCGACCCCGGCGACACGTCGCCGGCGCGCCCGGGCACCGGCTCCGACGGCATCTTCGCGCAGTCCATCGGCGGCAGCGGCGGCAGCTCGTCGAACGCCAGCGGTCTCGTCGGCATCGGCGGCACCGGGGCCAGCGGCGGCGGCGGCGGCAAGGTCACCGTCACCAACGCCGGCAGCATCGTCACGCACGGCGACCATGCACGCGGCATCGTC
>NZ_AEWG01000071.1 GCF_000190375.1 Rubrivivax benzoatilyticus JA2 = ATCC BAA-35 | reverse complement strand
CCGCGCACGGCGCCGGCGGCCCAAGATCCGCATCCACGGCGCGCTGCGGCTGCAGGAGGTGCTGCTGGTGCACGAGGACTTCGTCATCGCCGACTTCGAGGGCGACACCACGCTGGCCGCCGCCGAGCGCCGCGAACGGCGCTCGCCGCTGCGCGACGTTGCCGGGCTGCTGCAGTCGCTGGAACTGGTGCGCGTGGCGGCGCTGCAGCGCGGCGCGCACGGCTAGGCCGAGCAGCGGCGCCGCGAGGCCCTGGCCGAGACCTGGGCGTCGACGCTGCGCCAGACCTTCGTCGAGACCTACGCCGGACGTGCGCTGGCGCTGGGCCTGGTCGCCGGCCGCGACGCCTTCGACGGCCCGGCCTCGACGCTCGCGCTGTTCGAGATCGACGCCGCGCTGCGCGAGCTGCACGACGAACTGCGGCGCCGCCCGGCCGGCGCCACCGCCCCGCTGGCCGCGCTGGCGACGCTGGCCCGGCTGCTGGGCCCGTAGACGGAGACCTCCCATGGACACGCTGGACCTCGCCATCGAACCGCTGCGCACGTTGCTCGCGCAGGCCGGCGCCTTCCTGCCGCGGCTGGGCATCGCGCTGGCCATCGCGGTGGCCGGCTGGCTGCTCGCCAAGGCCGCACGCTACGCCACCGGCCGCGCGCTGAAGGCGCTGAACTTCCACGTGCTGACCGAGCGCGCCGGCTTCGACGGCTTCCTGCAGCAGGGCGGCACCGACAAGACGACCAGCGACCTGTTCGCGCTGATCGTCTTCTGGCTGGTGCTGCTGGGCGCGCTGGTCGTGGCCTTCAACGGCCTCGGGCTGGCGCAGGTGACCGAGCTGCTGTCGCGTGTGCTGCTGTTCCTGCCGCGGCTGCTGGTGGCGCTGCTGGTGCTGGTCTTCGGGCTGTACTTCGCGCGTTTCGTCGGCCAGTCGGTGCTCGCCTGGTGCCGCACGGCGGGCATCGGCGACGCCGAGATCCTGGCGCGCATCGTCCAGTACGCGATCGTCACCTTCGTGCTGCTGATCGCCATCGACCACCTCGACATCGGCGGCGGCCTGGTGCAGCAGACCTTCCTGATCCTGCTGACCGGCGTCGTGTTCGCGCTCGCGCTGGCCTTCGGCATCGGCGGGCGCGACCGTGCGGCGGCGCTGATCGAGCACTGGTTCCCGCGCCGCGACGACCCCCGCAGGCGTTGAGGATTCACGCGAGCCCCTGTCCTACACGGGGCTGCGCACCGGGCCGACCACGCGACATCGCGCTTGCGGCGACGATGTCGACATGGACTCACACCGCCCGCCCCTCTCCGCCGCCCCGCACGCCCCGCTGCCGCCGGCCCTGGCCGGCGAGCAGCACACGCTGGGGGACCTCGGCTACTACGTCGCCGGCCGCGGCCGGCCGCTGCTGCTGGTGCACAGCGTCAACGCCGCCGGCTCGGCGGCCGACGTGCGGCCGATCTTCGACCACGCCTGCCGCGAACGCACAGTCTTCGCGCTCGACCTGCCGGGCTTCGGCAGCAGCCAACGCAGCGACCGCGACTACACGCCGCGGCTGATGACCGACGCCGTGCTGGCGATGCTGGCGCCGATCCGCGAGCGCTGCGGCGCCCAGCCCGTGGACGTGCTGGGCGTGTCGCTGGGCTGCGAGTTCGTCGCCCGCGCCGCGCTGGAGGCGCCCGAGGCCTTCGGCCGCGTGGCGCTGGTCAGCCCCACCGGCTTCAGCGGCCGGCGCACGCTGCGCGGGCCGCAAGGCAGCACGCTGGCCATGCCCTGGCTGCACCGGCTGCTGTCGGCGAAGCTCTGGTCGGACCCGCTGTACCGGCTGCTGACACGCCCCGGCGTCGTGCGCTACTTCCTCGAGCGCACCTGGGGCAGCAAGGGCATCGACGAGACGCTGTGGGCCTACTGCGTGGCCACCGCGCGCCAGCCCGGCGCCCGCTTCGCGCCGCTGGCCTTCCTGGCCGGCAAGCTGTTCAGCGCCGACATCCAGCGGGTCTACGAGGCGCTGCCGCAGCCGGTCTGGGCCAGCCACGGCGTGCTCGGCGACTTCACCGACTACCGCGCGATGTCCATCGTCAACGGCAAGCCGAACTGGCGCTTCAGCGTCTACCCGACCGGCGCGCTGCCGTTCTTCGAGCTGCCGCGGCCGTTCCTCAACGACCTCGACGCCTTCCTCGCGGCCGGCAGCCCCGCCGCGCCGCGGCCGGTGCTCGAGGCGGTCTGATCCCCGGGCCCGCCGGCGGCGGGCCCGGGTCTCACTTGACGACGTCGCCGATGACGATGCGCACGCCGTTGGCGCCGACGGCCACCGGCTCGCTGAAGCCCTGCAGGTCGCCCGGCTGAGGCATCGCGTCGCCGGTCTTGCTGACGCGCACGCCGACGATCACGCGCTTCTGCGCCGACAGCAGCATCTCCTGCGTCATCGCCTGGCTGTCGTCGAGCGTGAACTCGAACGGCAGCTCGCCGGCGGTGCGCTTGACGATCGCCAGCGGCATGCGCGAGCCGTCGGCCGGCCGGGCGAAGACGAAGACCGTGT
>NZ_AEWG01000072.1 GCF_000190375.1 Rubrivivax benzoatilyticus JA2 = ATCC BAA-35 | reverse complement strand
ACGAAGGCCGCAGGCTCGGCCAGCGGCGTCTCGGCCGCGGCGTCCTTCTTGGTCGTGCGCCGGCGGCGCGGCTTGGCCTCGGCCGCGGGTTCTGCCGCAACCTCGGGCGCGGGCGCCTCGGGAGCCGGCGCCGCCTCGGCGGCCGGCGCGACCTCGGCGGCGGGCGCCTCGGCCTTCTTGCGCGGCGCGCGCCGCTTCTTCGGCGCGGCCTCTTCGGCGGCAGGCGCGGCGGCGATCGGGTCCGGCGTGGATTCGGCGTCGTTCGAGCTCATGCGATCTCGTCGTTCAGGATTGGGTGTCGGGGCCGGACTCGCCCTGGGGCCGTCCGGTGATGGGGGCAGGCGCGTCGGCGCCCGGTGTCTCGGGGGTGGCGGCGGCCACGGCGTCGGCTTCGTCCAGCGGCAGCCGGGCCTGGCCGTCGCCGAGCAGCGAAGGCTGGTCTTCCAGCGCCTCGAGCATCGCCGTCGGCGCCTCGCCGCCGTCCAGCGGCGGCAGCTGGTCCAGGCTCTTCAGGCCCAGGTCGTCGAGGAACTGGCGCGTCGTCGCGTACAGCGCCGGGCGGCCGGGGGCCTCGCGGTAGCCGATGACCTCGACCCAGCCGCGGTCCTCGAGCTGCTTGACGATCTGGCTGCTGACGGTGACGCCGCGGATGTCCTCGATGTCGCCGCGCGTGACCGGCTGGCGGTAGGCGACGATGGCCAGCGTCTCCAGCGCCGCACGCGAGTACTTCGGCGGCTTCTCGGGGTTCAGGCGGTCGAGGTAGTCGCGCATCTCCGGCCGGCTCTGGAAGCGCCAGCCCGAGGCCAGCGCGACCAGCTCGACGCCGCGGCCCCGCCAGTCGGACGCCAGCTCGTCGAGCAGCGTGCGCAGCGTGTCGGCGCCGACCTGGTCGTCGAAGAGCACGCGCATCTCGCGCAGCGGCAGGGGCCGGTCCGCGCAGATGAGCGCCGTCTCGAGGACGCGCTTCGCCTCCGATGTGTTCATCGCCTGGGATGAGGGCCTGCGGGCGGCAGGCGGGTCGTTCGTTGGGTCGGGCCGGCGCGAGGGCCGGGGCGAGGAGTCGCCGTGGGTCGGGATCGCGCGGCAGCGGCCAGCAGCGCCCGGACATTGTCAATCGAGCGGGATTGTAACCCCAGCAATGGCCCGCCATGCCGCCGAGAAATCGGCCGGCGGCGGACAGACGAAGGACAGCGGCGCCCGCGTGAGCGGATGTTCAAGCTCCAGCCGCACCGCGTGCAGCGCCTGGCGCGCCATGCCCAGCGCCGGCCGGCCGCCGTACAGCGTGTCGGCGACCAGCGCATGGCCGCGCGAGGCCAGATGCACGCGGATCTGGTGCGTGCGCCCGGTGTGCAGCGTGCAGCGCACGGCGCTGACGCCGTCGTGCTGCGCCAGGCACTCGACGTCGGTGCGCGCCGGTTTGCCCGACGCGACGACGGCCATGCGCACGCGCGACACCGGGTCGCGGCCGACCGGCGCGTCGATGCGCTGCGTGGCCACGGCACCGTGCGCCAGCGCCAGGTAGCGCCGGTGCACGTCGCGCGCGGCGATGTCGCGCACCAGCGCCGTCACCGCCGGCAGGCTCTTGCCGACCATCATCACGCCCGAGGTGTCCTTGTCCAGGCGGTGCACGATGCCGGCACGCGGCAGCGTCGCGGCGGCGGCGTGGTGGGCCAGCAGGCCGTTGAGCAGCGTGCCCGACCAGTTGCCCGGCGCCGGGTGCACGACCAGCCCGGCGGGCTTGTCCAGCACCAGCAGGTGCTCGTCCTCGTACAGGATGGCCAGCGCCATCGGCTGCGGGCGGAAGGCGCGGCTCTCGTCGGTGGGGACCAGCTCGACTTCGACACGCTGGCCGGCCTTGACGCGCCGCGACGCGGTGCTCGCAGGCTGGCCGTCCACGCGCACGTGGCCGAGTTCGATCAGGTGCTGCAGGTGGCTGCGCGAGAACTCGCCGGCGATCGACACCAGCACGCGATCCAGGCGCTCGCCGTGGCGCGCGGTGTCGACGACGTCGCTGCGCGTCTCGACGGCATCGTCGGCGCCGCCGTCGTCCTCGGTGCCGTCCACCTGGGACGCCGGGACATCGTGCGCGAGCGACGGGGTCGCCTCCCTATAATCGGCCGCTTTTGGCACGCTTCCGGCACGCTTTCCGATGACCTTCTCCCAGAGGTGGCGCCTTGCGCCCGTAGCCGTTTCGACGGCCGTGATGGTGGCCACGCTGCTGGCAGGCTGCGGCTCGACCACCAAGGAAGAGCGCGCCGACGTGGCGGCCGAAAAATTGTATGCGGACGCCAAGGACAACATGGAGGCCGGCAGCTACGAGCCGGCCATCAAGGCCTTGTCGCGCGTCGAGGGCCTGGCCGCCGGCACGGTGCTGGCGCAGCAGTCGCAGATCGACCTCGCCTACCTGTACTGGAAGACCGGCGAGCGGGCCCAGGCGCTGACGACGATCGAGCGCTTCATCCGCCTCAACCCGTCGAGCCCGGCGCTGGACTACGCGATGTACCTGCGCGGGCTGATCAACTTCAACGAGGACATGGGCCTGTTCGGGCGCATCGCCCGGCAGGACCTGTCCGAGCGCGACCAGCGCGCCGCACGCGACGCCTACCAGGCCTTCAAGCAGCTCGTCGAGCAGTTCCCGCAGTCCAGGTACACGCCGGACGCCAAGCTGCGCATGGACTACATCGTCAACTCGCTGGCGGCCTACGAGGTGCACGTCGCGCGCTATTACTTCAAGCGCGGCGCCTACGTCGCGGCGGCCAACCGCGCGCAGCAGGCGGTGGCCGAGTTCCAGCGTTCGCCGGCGGCCGAGGAAGGCCTGTTCCTGATGGTGCAGAGCTACGACCGGCTGCAGCTCGTCCAGCTGCGCGACGATGCGCTGCGCGTGCTGCAGAAGAACTACCCCGACAGCCGTTTCCTGGCCCAGGCCATCGAACCCGAGAAGCGCCCCTGGTGGAAGCTCTGGTGAGGCCTGCGCCCCGCTGAACAAGGCCGCCCGAGGGCGGCCTTTTTGTCGTCAGTGCTCGGCGGCGAGCTCGTGCAGCCAGTCCAGCGCCTCTTCCTCCGAGCCCACCCAGGACATCGGCGGCAGCGCCGCGCGCAGCCGCGCGCCATAGCCCATCTGGCGCATGCGCGGGTCGCAGACGACGAGCAGGCCGCGGTCGGTCTCGGTGCGGATCAGCCGCCCGGCGCCCTGCTTCAGCGACACCGCGGCCTCGGCGACGAAATAGGCGTCGAACGGGTCGCGGCCCTCGGCGCGCAGCTGGCGCACGCGGGCCTCGACCAGCGGGTCGTTGGGCGGCGGGAACGGCAGCTTGTCGATGAGCACGCACTGCAGGGCGTCGCCCGGCATGTCGATGCCTTCCCAGAAGCTCTGCGAGCCGACGAGTACCGCACCGCGGCCGTCGCCGAAACGCTGCAGCAGCGCACGCCGCGGCTGGCTGCCCTGCACCAGGATCTCCAGCGCCTGGCCCTGCCACTCGGCCTCGGTGCGCAGCGCCTCGGCGATCTGCGGCAGCACGCGCAGCGTCGTCGTCAGCACGAAGGTGCGGCCGCCCAGCGCGCCGGCCAGCCGCGCGGCCAGCGAGCCCACCGCCGCCGGGTGCGCGGCTTCGTTGGGCTTCGGGAAGCGCGCCGGGATCCAGGCCCGGGCATGGTTCGGGTAGTCGAAGGGGCTGCCGACACGCAGCGTCGTCGCGTCCTCCAGCCCGGTGGCCGAGGTGAACCAGGCCAGGCCGTCGTCCTCGCCGAGCGTCGCCGAGGTGAAGATCCAGGCCCGCGGCGCCGCCTGGCGCTGCTCGGTCAGCATGTCGCGGATGTCCAGCGGCGACTCGACCAGCCGGGCCTGCAGCGGCGACAGGTCGATCCAGCGCACGCGGCCGTCGGCCGGCTCCTGAGCGAAACGTTCGGCCAGCTCGGCGATCGTGCGCACACGCTCCTGCAGGCGCACGAAGTCCGGGCCGACGGCGGCGACGCCGGCCAGCGCGTCGGCGGCTTCGTCGGCGGCCCGGGCCAGCGCCGCCAGCGGCTCCTGCAGCCGGCCGTCGCGGGCCCGTTCGTCCCAGCGCAGCTTGATCACGCCGCGCACCTCGCGCAGCGCGCCGGCGCAGGCCAGGCGCAGCTCGCGCGCCGCCTTCTCCAGCCCAGCCTGCAGCTCGTGCCAGGGCATCAGGCCGCGGGCCTGCGCCAGCCCGGCGGCCAGCAGGTCGCGGCCGACGTCGAGCACCTGGGCCGTGCCGAGCATCGTGCCGAGAAACTGCACGCCGGTCTCGACGAGCTGGTGGGCCTCGTCGAAGACCGCCGCGTCGACCGTCGGCAGCAGCTCGGCGACGCCGCTGTCGCGCAGCGCCATGTCGGCGAAGAACAGGTGGTGGTTGACGACGACGAGGTCGGCGGCCATCGCCTCGCGGCGGGCCTGCATCACGTGGCAGCTGCGGTGCTCGGGGCAGTCGGTGCCCAGGCAGTTGTCGCGGGTCGAGGTGACGATCGGGATCACCGGCGAACGTTCGTCCAGGCCTTCGAGTTCAGCGAGGTCGCCGCTGCGCGTCGACAAGGCCCAGGTCTCGACGCGCGCGAGCTGGCGCACGGCGAAGCGGTCGGGCAGCTCGGCCGTCGTGCGCGCATGGGCCAGACGGTGGCGGCACAGGTAGCTGGCGCGGCCCTTGAGCAGCGCCATGCGCACCGGCACGCCCAGGGCCTGCACCAGGCGCGGCAGGTCGCGCAGGAAAAGCTGGTCCTGCAGGCTCTTGGTGGCGGTGCTGACCAGCGCACGCCGGTCCGACAGCAGCAGCGGCACGAGGTAGGCGAAGGTCTTGCCGACGCCGGTGCCGGCCTCGGCGACCAGGGTGCCGCGCTCCTCGACGGCGCGGGCGACGGCCAGCGCCAGGCGGTCCTGCTGCTCGCGCGGCATGAAGTGGGCGTCGTGGCGCGCGAGCGCGCCATCGCTCGCGAAGGCCTCCGCGACGCGGTCGGCGAGGTCCTGGCTCACGCGGGCTCGGGCGGTTCGAGCGCGCCCTCCAGCTGCGCGATGCGGTCGCGCAGCGCGAGGCGGCGCTTCTTCAGGCGCCGCAGCACGAGGTCGTCGGACGGTGTCGCGACGGCATGGCGGTCGATCAGGTCGTCCAGGTCGGCGTGCTCGATGCGCAACTCGATGAGTAGCCTTTGCGGCGAATGCAGGTTGTCGTCCATTGCTCCGCACCGGGGGCCGGATGGCCGAGTTTATAGTCGGCCGCATGCCGCCACCCGCCCCTGCCCGGCCGACGTTCCGCCTGAACGCGACCACCGCCCTGCACCGCGGCGACCGCGCCTATCAGCAGGACCAGGTGGCCATCGTGCCGCACGCACGCGTCAACGGCTGCGCGCTGGCCGTCGTCGCCGACGGCATGGGCGGCAAGAGCGGCGGGCGCAAGGCCGCCGACCAGGTGCTGCTCACCGCACGCCAGCTCTTCGAGCGCTTCGTGCCCGGCGAGGACACGGCCGCCGACCTGCTGCGCCAGCTGGTGACCGAGTCGCACCTGATGATCAAGCTGACGGCGATCACCGCCGAGGAGGAGCCGCACAGCACCGTCGCGGCCTTCCTGCTGCAGCCCGACCTCGGCTGCGACGTGATCCACGCCGGCGATTCGCGCATCTACCACTTCCGCGGCGCCGAACTGGTCTGGCGCAGCACCGACCACTCCTTCGTGCAGCGGCTGATCGACGACGGCAAGCTCACCGAGGAAGCGGCCAACCACCACCCGCAGTCCAACCTGCTGACCGGCTGCCTGGGCACCCACGCGGACCCGCCGCTGACGCTGCACCGCATCGGCCGGCTCGAGCCCGGCGACACGCTGCTGGCCTGCAGCGACGGCCTCTGGCACTACTTCACGACCAAGGAGCTGGGCGCGATCGTGCATGCGCTGCCGCCGCGCGAGGCCGGCGAGATGCTGGTCAACAAGGCCCGGCAGCGTGCACGCGGCGGCGGCGACAACCTGTCGCTGGCGCTGACGCGCATCGAGGCGCTGAAGTAGGCGCGCTCAGTCCCGGGGAATCTCGGGACGGGACGGCAGCGGCGTGACCGGTTTCTTCGCCTTGGCGCGGCGCTGCGCTTCGCGCTCGGCGATCCGGGCCCGGTCGTCGGCCGCCTGCTGCCGCCGCTGCTCCGCCGCCTCGGTGCGGCGCTGGGCGCGCAGGGCTTCGTCGTGGGCCCGCGCGGCGCGTTCGGCCTCGGATGGTGCGGGCTGCAGGCGCGCCGCAGGCGCCGACGCGGCCTCGCGGATCACCGGCGCCGGCTGGGCGGGCAGCGGCGGGCGTGCCGCGGCTTCGCGCTGCTTGGCCTCGATCGCCTCCAGCCGCGCCGCGGCACGCCGGCGGCGCTCCTGTTCGTCGAGCACCAGCTCCTGGCTCTTCAGGACGCCCAGCGCCTCGCGCCGCCGTGCCTTGGCCTCGTCGACGCAGGCGGTGACGACGAACCGCGTGCGGCAGGCCGCTTCGTCGGCGGCATAACGCGACTCGGCGGCGGCACGCTCGCGGGAGATGCGCTCACGCTCGGCACGGACGTCGAGATCGGCCGCGGCGGCGGCACCGGCGGCCAGCAGCAGCGAGGCCAGCGCGACAGGGGAAAGACGGTCCATCGGCAGGAGTGTGCCCGAGCGCAGCATCACGGGGGCGCCCGTCAGGTCAGCGAGGTGTCGACCTCGCGGCGTTCGAGGCCCAGGTATTCGGCCGACTGCATCTCGCGCAGCCGCGAGACGGTGCGCGGGAACTCGTGCGCCAGCGGGCCGTCGGTGTACAGCGCCTCGGGCGGAGCCTCGGCCGAGACCAGGAACTTGACGCGCCGGTCGTAGAGCACGTCGACGAGCCAGGTGAAGCGCCGCGCCTCGCTGGCCAGCCGCGGCGGCATGCTGGGCACGTCCGACAGGATCAGCGTGTGAAAACGCGAGGCCAGCTCCAGATAGTCGTTCTGCGAACGCGGGCCACCGCACAGCGTCTTGAAGTCGAACCAGACCACGCCGCCGGCACGCCGGCGCGCACGCAGCTCGCGGTGCTCGATGTGCAGCAGCGGGTCTTCGTCGCGGGCCTCGGCCAGGCGCTCGAAGGCTTCGGCCAGCGCACGCTCGGCCGCGGCATCGGCCGGGCAGTGGTAAGTCTCGACGTGCTGCAGCGTGCGCTGGCGGTAGTCGATGCCCGCGTCGACGTCGACGACCTCCAGCTGCGTCTTCAGCAGCTCGATGGCCGGCAGGATGCGGTCGCGGTGCAGGCCGTTCGGGTACAGGCCGTCGGGGTGGAAGTTGGACGTTGTGACGATGCTGACGCGGTTGTCGAACAGCGCCTGCAGCAATCGGTGCAGGATCATCGCGTCGGTGACGTCGGCGACGTGGAACTCGTCGAAGCAGATCAGGCGGAAGCGCCGCGCGATGCGCCGGCCGAGTTCGTCCAGCGGGTCGGCGGTGCCCTTCAGGTCCTGCAGCTCGCGGTGCACCTCGCGCATGAACTCGTGGAAGTGCAGCCGCGTCTTGCGCACCAGCGGCACGGCCTGGAAGAAGCAGTCCATCAGGAAGCTCTTGCCGCGGCCGACACCGCCGACCATGTAGACGCCGCGCGGGATCGGCGGGCGCACCAGCAGCTTGGTGAGGCGGTTGCCGCGCCGCGCCTTGTAGTCGGCCCACTCGCGCTCGCAGCGCTCGAGCGCGTCGATGGCGCGCAGCTGCGCCGGGTCGGACTGGTAGCCGCGTTCGGCCAGCGTGGCCTCGTACAACGCTCGGACGCCGGACATGTGCGTGTCTTCGAGGGAGGATCGACAGGGTCGCGGATGCTAGCCGCCCGCGGCGGCCGCGAGGCTGCGGCCACGCAAGCGCACGCAGGGCTGGCCAAGGCCGCCCCGCGTGCCCCGCACTCAGAAATTCAGCGTGCGCTTGTCGACGGCCAGCGCCGCTTCCTTCACCGACTCGGCCAGCGAGGGGTGGGCGTGGCAGATGCGCGCGATGTCCTCGCTGCTGGCCTTGAAGGCCATCGCGACGCAGGCCTCGGCGATCAGCTCGCTGGCCATCGGGCCGACGATGTGCACGCCGAGGATCTCGTCGGTCGCGGCGTCGGCGAGGAACTTGACCATGCCGGTCGTGTCGCCCAGCGCACGCGCGCGGCCGTTGGCCATGAACGGGAAGGTGCCGGCCTTGTAGGCGCGGCCCTCGGCCTTGAGCTGCTGTTCGGTCTTGCCGACCCAGGCGATCTCGGGGCTGGTGTAGAGCACCCAGGGGATCAGTCCGAAGTCGACGTGGCCGTGCTGGCCGGCGATGCGCTCGGCGACCGCCACACCCTCCTCCTCGGCCTTGTGCGCGAGCATCGGCCCGCGCACGACGTCGCCGACCGCCCAGACGCCCGGCAGGTTGGTGCGGCACTCGTCGTCGACGACGATGGCGCCGCGCTCGTCGAGCTTCAGGCCCACGGCCTCGGGGTTCAGGCCGGTCGTGTTCGGCACCCGGCCGATGGAGACGATCAGCTTGTCGACGTCGAGCGTCTTCTCGGCGCCCTTGGCGTCGGCGTAGGCGACGCTGACGCCCTTGGCGCCGGTCTTGATCTCGCCGATCTTCACGCCCAGCTCGACCTTCAGGCCCTGCTTGGCAAACGCCTTCTGCGCCTCCTTGGCGATCTGCTCGTCGGCCGCGCCGAGGAAGGCCGGCAGCGCCTCGAGCACCTGCACCTCGGCGCCCAGGCGGCGCCAGACCGAGCCCATCTCCAGGCCGATGACACCGGCGCCTATGACACCCAGCTTCTTGGGCACCGCGCCGATGCGCAGCGCGCCGTCGTTGCTGAGGATCTTGTCCTCGTCGAACGGCAGGCCCGGCAGCGCGCGCGCGCTGGAGCCGGTGGCGACGACGACCTGCTTGCCGGTCAGCAGTTCGTCACCGACCGCGATCTGGTAGCCGCCGTCGACCGCCTTCACGAACGAGCCACGGCCGTGGAAGAAGCTCACCTTGTTCTTCTTGAACAGGTAGAGGATGCCGTCGTTGTTCTGCTTCACGACCTGGTCCTTGCGCGCGACCATCTTCGCGACGTCGATGGACAGGCTCTTCAGGCCGATGCCGTGCTCGGCGAAATGCTTGGCGGCGTGCTCGTAGTGCTCGCTGGACTGCAGCAGCGCCTTGCTCGGGATGCAGCCGACGTTGGTGCAGGTGCCGCCCGGGGCCGGGCCGCCCTTGTCGTTCTTCCACTCGTCGACGCAGGCGGTGGTGAAGCCGAGCTGGGCGGCGCGGATCGCGGCGATGTAGCCGCCCGGGCCGCCGCCGATGACGATGACGTCGAAATTCTTGGACATGAGGTCTTTCTAGACGGGATCCTCGGGCACGAAGATCCACAGCAGCAGGTACAGCAGCACGCCGGTGCCGCCGAAGAGGGCCAGGCCGGCGGTGACGAGGCGCCAGATCCAGGCCTCGACGCCGGTGGCACGCGCCAGGCCGCCGCAGACACCGCCGAGCCAGCGGTCGCCGCGGCTGCGGCGCAGCCGGTTGACGGCGTCGAGGGCCGGCGCTGGCGCGGCCGCGCCGGCGAGCAGCCGCGCCTTGGCGCGAGCGAACTCCTCGTCGCTCAGCACGCCGCGCTGGCGCAGTTCGTCCAGGCGGGAGAGTTCGTCGGCCAGGCTCATCGTGCGCTCAGAGGTCGAACAGCAGACGCGACGGGTCTTCCAGCGCTTCCTTCATCGCCACCAGGCCGAGCACGGCCTCGCGGCCGTCGATGATGCGGTGGTCGTAGGACATCGCCAGGTAGTTCATCGGGCGCACGACGATCTGACCGTTCTCGACCACGGCCCGGTCCTTGGTGGCGTGCACGCCGAGGATGGCGCTCTGCGGCGGGTTGATGATCGGCGTCGACAGCATCGAGCCGAAGACACCGCCGTTGCTGATCGAGAAGGTGCCGCCGGAGAGCTCTTCGATCGACAGCTTGCCGTCGCGGGCCTTGGCGCCGTACTCGGCGATCTTCTTCTCGATGTCGGCGAACGACATCTGGTCGGCGTTGCGCAGGATCGGCACCACCAGGCCGCGCGGCGAGCCGACGGCGATGCCGATGTCGAAGTAGCCGTGGTAGACGATGTCGTTGCCGTCGACCGAGGCGTTGAGCACCGGGTACTTCTTCAGCGCCGCGACCGCGGCCTTGACGAAGAAGGACATGAAGCCGAGCTTGACGCCGTGTTCCTTCTCGAAGCGCTCCTGGAAGCGCTTGCGCATCTCCATCAGCGGCGCCATGTTGACCTCGTTGAAGGTCGTCAGGATGGCGTTGGTGGCCTGCGACTGCAGCAGGCGCTCGGCGACACGGGCGCGCAGACGCGACATCGGCACACGCTGCTCGGGGCGCTCGCCGAGGTTGACGGCGGGCGCGGCCACCGGGGGCAGCGGCTTGGCGACGGCCGGGGCGGCGGGCGCGGCGACCGGCGCGGCGGCCTTCGGTGCAGCGGGCGCAGCCAGCGCGCCGAGCACGTCGCCCTTGGTGAC
>NZ_AEWG01000073.1 GCF_000190375.1 Rubrivivax benzoatilyticus JA2 = ATCC BAA-35 | reverse complement strand
GGTGCGGCGCCGCGCGGCGCCCACTGGCACGAGCTGGGCCGCACGCTGATGGCGCTGGCCTGGACGGTGGCCGCCTTCACCGCGCTGGGCGTGCTCGGTGGCCGCGTCGTGGCCGGTCACCCGGTCGAGGCGCTGTGGCCGGTGCTGCTGCTGGTGCCGATGGTCGGCGGCGCGTGGCTGGTCTACCGCGTCGCTCGGCTGGTGCTGCGGCTGGCGGCCGGCGCGACGGCCGAGGGCTTGCGCGGGCTGTGGCGCCGCGGGGCTCGGCGGCCTTGATCGGGCGCTGCCGGCCCAGCTTCATCGGACAATGCCGCCATGAACCGCGCGACGATCGTCCAACTGCTGCAGCGCCGCCTGCCCGGCTTGCTGGCGGTCTATGCCTTCGGCAGCCGCATCGACGGGACGGCGGGCCCGGCCAGCGATCTGGACCTGGCGGTGCTCGTCGCCGGTTATGCCGATCCGCTGGCCTTGTTCGAGCTGTCCGGCGAACTGGCCGACCTTGCCGGCTGCGACGTCGACCTGCTCGACCTTCGTGCCGCTTCGACCGTCATGCAGTACCGCGTGATCACGACCGGCGAACGGTGGTGGGCGGCCGACACGCGCGCCGGCCTGTTCGAGGCGGCGGCATTGAGCGAAAAAACGGCCCTCGACACGGCACGGGCCGGGCTGCTGCAGGACATCCGCCGAACGGGGACCATCCATGGCCGATGACGTGTTGCTGAACAAGGCGGCGGTGATCGAGCGCTGCGTCGGCCGTGCACGCGAGGAGTACGCCGCCAACCCGGCGGGCTTCGCCACCGACTACACGCGCCAGGACGCCGCGATCCTGAACATCCAGCGCGCCTGCGAGGCGGCCCTCGACATGGGCCAGCATCTGATCCGCCGCGAACGGCTCGGCGTGCCGCAGAGTGCGCGCGACGTCTTCGCCCTGCTGGCCCGGGCGGGCTGGATCGACGCCGGTCTGGCCGACGCGCTCAAGCGCATGGTCGGCTTCCGCAACATCGCGGTGCACGAGGATCAGGCGCTGCAACTGCCGATCACGGTCGCGATCATCACCTCGCACCTCGACGAGTTCCTGCAATACAGCCAGGCCTTGTTGCTGCGCGACGGTGGGGGCGTGGCCGGCTGAGCGAGGCCCGCGAACCCGCGTTCAGGCCAACGCTGCCGCCAGCGCCACCTGCCAGTCGGCCGGCACATCCAGATAAGCCAGGTGGCCGGCCCCGGGCAGCACGTGCAGCGCGGCACCCGGCAGCGCCGCATGCGCCGCCCGTGCTGCTTCGACGGCGAAACGTGCGTCGTATTCGCCATGCACCAGCCGCACGCGCCCGCCCAGCGCGCCCAGCGACTCGAGCGTGCCGCGTGTGCCCTTCAGCCCGTGCCGGCGCACGGCACCCAGCCACTCGCCGGAGAAGACCACCGCGCCGACCAGCCGGCGTGCGGCCTCCAGCGCCTCGGGGCGGTGCACGTCGAGTTCCAGCGTCTCCAGCGCCAGCCGCCGGGTCGCGGCGAGCGGGTCGGGCTCGGTGTCGAAGATCTGCTCCCACAGCGCACGCAGCTCGGGCCGGGCCGGGGCGCGCGTGGCTTCGGCGGCCACCGGGTAGGCGGTCGACGCCAGCACTAGGCGCTCGATGCGCTGCGGCTGCTGCTCCGCCAGCGCCTGTGCGACGACGCCGCCGAAGCTGAAACCCAGCACGTCGGCCCGCGGCAGGTCCAGCGCATCCAGCAGCGCCACGATGTCGCCGACGACGGCGTCGACCGTGTAGCGGGTGTCGTCGGCACAACGAAACGACCGCCCGCAACCGCGCAGGTCGAACAGGATCGGCCGGATGCCGCGGCCGCTGAGCCCGGCGACGGCCGGCAGCAGATAGCTGTGGTCCCAGTCGGGGCCGCCGTGGATCACCAGCAGCGGCCTGCCCGGCGTTCGCGCCTGCACGACGTGCAGATGGCCCTCGGGCGTGGAAACGTCGAAGTGCTCGAACACCGTTGCTCCTGTCGTCTTCAGCCGCCCCGCCGCACCCGCCACCACCCCGGCAGCAGCGCCCGCACCTCGGCGCGGCCGAAACGGTCGTCGACGAGGTGCAGCACGCCGCGGTCTTCCGGGGTGCGGATCACGCGCCCGGCGGCCTGCACGACCTTCTGCAGCCCGGGCACGAGGTAGGTGTAGGCCCAGCCGGCGCCGAAACGCGCTTCCAGCCGTGCCTTCATCGCCTCCTGCACCGCGTCCACCGGCGGCAGGCCCAGTGTCGCGACGAAGGCGCCGACGAGGCGCGAGCCCGGCAGGTCGATGCCTTCGCCGAAAGCGCCGCCCAGCACCGCCAGGCCGATCTGGCGCCCGCCTTCGGCGAAGGAGTCGACGAAGGCGCGGCGTTCGGCTTCGTCCATGCGGCGCTGCTGGCAGCGCAGCGGCAGTTCGGGCGCGGCGGCCTGCAGCGCGGCGGCGGTGCGTTCCAGGTAGTCGAAGCTGCTGAAGAAGGCGAGGTAGTTGCCCGGCACCTCGGCGTACTGGCGTGCGATCAGTGCCGCCAGCGGCGCCAGCGACGCTTCGCGGTCGGCATAACGGGTGGACAGCGGGGCAATGCGCACCGCCAGCTGTGCGGCGTCGAACGGCGACTCGCAGTCCAGCCAGGCGGCGATGTCGCCCAGGCCGAGCAGGTCACGCTGGTAGGGCGCCGGCGCCAGCGTCGCCGAGAACAGCACCGCGGTGTGCAGCGCCTCGAAACGGGGTTTGAGGAACGGTGCCGGCACGACACAGCGCACGCAGGCCACGGCCTCGGGATGGCCGCGCGCGCTGGGGCGGCGCGTCAGGTCGAACTGGCTGGTCGCCGGGTCCAGCAGTTCGGCCAGTTCGGCAAAACGCAGCGCGTCGAAGTGCAGCTGCAGCGCGTCGCCGGCCAGCGCGGTGGGTTGCTGCACCGCCAGCTCGCTGGCCGCCGAGATGTAGTTGCGCAGCGCGTCGAGCAGCTTGTCGGGCGCCGCGTCGGCGACTTCGAACGGCGCGTCGCCGGCCTTGGCCAGCGCGCCCAGCGCACGCGCGACGCGTTCGACCGGGCGCTTCAGCGCCGCCGGCGCCGTGCGTCTGGCGGCGCGCACGGCGGCGGCGTCCAGCGTCGCGCTGTACATCTCGCGCCCTCGCGACACCAGGTTGTGCGCCTCGTCGACCAGCGCGACCGCGCGCCAGCCGTTTTCCTGCAGCAAGGCGTGCAGCAGCGCGCCGGAGTCGAAGACGTAGTTGAAGTCGCCGACGACGACGTCGGCCCAGCGCGCCATCTCCTGCGCCAGGTAGTAGGGGCAGACGGCGTGTCCGGCGGCGACGGCGGGCAGCGCCTCGGGGTCGTGCTCCAGCGCGCCCAGCGCCGCCTGGCGCGCCGCCGGCAGGCGGTCGTAGAAGCCGCGTGCCAGGCGGCAGTCGTCGCCGTGGCAGGCGCGGCCGGGTTCGGCGCAGGCCTTGTCGCGTGCGACGAGCTGCAGCACACGCAGCGGGCGCGCGCCGCCGGCGCGCAGCGTCGCCAGCGCGTCCAGCGCCAGGCGCCGGCCGGGCGTCTTGGCGGCGAGGAAGAAGACGCGGTCCAGGCGCTGGCCGGGCAGGGCCTTCAGCGTCGGGAACAGCGTCGCCATCGTCTTGCCGATGCCGGTGGGCGCCTGCGCCAGCAGCGGCCGGCCGGCGCGTGCGGCGTTGTAGACCGCGGTCGCCAGTTCACGCTGGCCGGCGCGGAAGGCGTCGTGCGGCCAGGCCAGCGCCGACAGCGCGGCGTCGCGGGTGGCGCGGTGTGCGATTTCGGCGTCGGCCCAGGCGGCGAAGCGGCTGCACAGCGCCTCGAAGTGGGCCTGCAGCTCGGCGGCGGTCAGCGTCTCGTCGAAGACGGTTTCGCTCTCGCGGTCGATGTCCCAGTAGAGCACGCGCACCGTCACACGCGGCAGCTCGTGCATGGTGGCCAGCAGCGCGCCGTAGACACGTGCCTGGGCGCGGTGCAGCGCGCGGTGGTGCTCGGGGGATGCGATCGACCGGGCCGCGGTGGGTCTTGACCTCCTCGACCAGCGCGCGCCCCAGGTCGACACCGTCGGCACGGCCGCGCACGCGCAGCTGCTGCCAGCGGCCTTCGAGCGCGACCTCGCTCTCGTGCCCGGGGCCGCGGCGCGCGGCGACGCGGCGGTGGCCAGCGATGCCTTCGGCGGCCGTCGGTGCCGGCGTGAAACGCAGGTCCAGGTCGCCGGTCTTGGCCGCGAAGGCACACAGCGCGCGCACCGGCACGGTGTAGGCGGGCGCGTCGGCCGGTGTGTCTGCGGGCGTGTCGGTCACGGCTGTATTTTCGTCCAGTGGCAGGCCGGGTTTGCGCCTTTGCAAAGGTGCCGCGGCTGACCCTGGTTAAGGTGCCGGCACCGCCGCGCCGCCGGCAACGAGACCTGCCGATGTCCTGGGACACCGCCTCCGCCGCCCACGCCGACCTGCCTGCCGGCGACGACCTCGACTTCTACCGCGCGCTGCACCGCGCGTTGGACACCACGCTGCACGGCGGCCGCGGCAGCACCGCCGGCGTCGAGCGCCTGATGGCGCAGGCGGTCGACACCTTCGACGGCAACGTGCGCCTGCGCTGCGGCGACGAGCCCCCGCTGGCCTGCCGCAAGGCCTGCGCGACCTGCTGCCAGCTGCGTGTCGTCGCGACGATGCCCGAGGTGCTGCTGGCCGCGCACTTCCTCGCCCGCGTGGCGCCACCGCTGGCCGACCGCGGCATCGACCTCGTCGGCGCCTTGCGTGCCGCAGAGGCGAAGACCCACCGCCGCAGCGAGGCCGAACGTGCCGCCGACCCGGTGCGCTGCCCTTTCCTGGCGCAAGGTGTCTGCGTCATCTACCCGGTGCGCCCGCTGGCCTGCCGCGGCCACGCGTCGACCGACGCCCGCGCCTGCGCCGAAGCCGCCGCCGGCCGCCGCGCCGAGGTGCCGTCCAGCGCCGGCCACCGCCAGGTGCGCGCGCTGGTGCAGGGGGCGCTGCAGTCCTCGCTGCGCGACGCCGGCCTGGCCTGGGGCGTCTACGAGTTCAACGAGGCGCTGGTGACGGCGCTGGACCACCCCGGCCCCGCCGCCGCCTGGTGGGCGGGCGACGACCCGCTGGCCGGCGCGCGCTGCGACGAGCTCGCGCCGGGCGAGCAGGAAGCGGTGTTCGACCGCCTGCGGCCGGGAGCAGGCTGAACGCCGCGGTGTCGAAGCGGCTTGCCGGTGTAAACAATATTGTTTACATTGGGTGCCTCCATGTCGAAGTACCCCGCACTCTTCAGCCCCGACGCCGACGGCGGTTACGTCGTCACGTTCCGCGACATCCCCGAAGCGATCACGCAAGGCGACACGCTGGCCGAAACCGAGCAGGCCGCAGCCGACGCCTTGCTGACCGCGATGGACTTCTATTTCGAGGATCAGCGCCCGGTGCCGCCGCCCAGCGCGCTGCAGCCGGGCGAAGCCTGGGTGGCGCTGCCCTTGTCGGTGGCGGCCAAGGTGGCGCTGCTCAACGAGCTGTGCCGGCAGCAGCTGCGCCCGGCCGAGCTGGCGCGCGCGATGGGCGTGCGTCCGCAGGAGGTGACACGCCTGCTGGACCTGTCGCACGCGACCAAGATCGACACCATCGGCCGTGCCTTCTCGGCGATCGGCAAGGACCTGGCCTTGGTCGTCAGCTGAGCTTCAGCCGACCTCGTCCGCCAGCTCCAGCAGCATCTTCGACGGTGGCCCGTAGCTGACGAGGTGCAGCTCCAGCCCGGCCGCAGCGGGCGAGGCGAAGGCGCGGCGCATCGCGGCGCCGATCCAGGCCTCGTCGTTGCCGAAGGCGCCGCCGCCGAGTTGTGTCAGCAGCACCTGCGGCGGTTTGCCGGCGGCGGCGGCCAGGCGCGCTTCCCAGAGCGTCGCTTCGTAGGCCGCTTCGAGCACCAGCGTCGCGAAACGCGCCCAGGGCGCGCCGCGGTGGCGCGAGTAGGCGACCGGCAGCGCCGAGCAGAAGGCTTGCGAGACCACCGGCCCCGGCGGCGCGGTGACGTCGGTCACCTCGACGTCGCGGTGCACGCCGATCGCCAGCCGCGTGCGCAGCGTGTCGAGGCCGGCTTCGTCCAGCGCCGCCAGATGGGCGTCGATGGCGGTCAGGCCGTCGGCGCTGGGCAGTGCGTAGCCGTTGCGCATCTCCCAGAGCGCTTCGCGTGGCCGCCCGGTGGCCGCGGCCAGCGCCTCGCCCAGGCCGGCCAGCGCGTCGAGCTGGCGCCCGGCGGTCTGGCCGGGGCGGCCGTCCACCGGCACGAAGTAGTGGCGCACGAGGGTCGCGGCGCCGCAGGCCATCGCGCAGGCCGGGCCTTGCGTGCGGTCGTGTTCGTAGCGTGTCACGCCGTCGTCGGGCGTGACCTGCGGGCCGATCATCTCCAGCAGGTTGAACTGCGACGCCACCTGGAACAGCGCGCCGGCCAGCGCCGGGTCGCGGTGCAGTGCACGCACGTCGCCTTGCACGACGCGGCAGCGGGGTGGCGGCGCCGGCGGCAAGGCTGCGGCACGTTCACGCAGCGTGCCCAGCGTGACGAGTTCCAGCTCGCCGACGGCCCAGCTGCGGCCGGTTTCGGGCGCGTGCAGCCGGCCGTCGCGCCAGTGCAGGCGCCGACGCAGCTCGTCGGCGGCGGGTTCGGCAAAGCCGGTCAGGCGCTGGAACCAGTCCATCGTCAGCCGGCGGCCAGCGTGGCGTCGATCGCCGCCAGCGCTTCGAGCGCGCCGCAGGCCAGGCCGACGTGCAGTGCATTCGGCACCGCGTGTTCACGCGGGTTCAGCCGCAGCAGCCGGGCGTCGTGGGCGTGCAGCAGATGCTGGCCGAAACGCCGCACCGAGGGCACCGCGGTGCCGGCGCCGATCTCGACGACGACCGGGCGGCGCACGCCTTTCAGCCACTGCGTCAGCGCGCCGATCTGGGCTTCGGTGCGTGCCGCCAGCCATTGCGCGTCGCCGAACATCAGGATGTTGGGCCGCGCCAGCGCACCGCAGCGGGGGCAGCGCGGCAGCTCGCCGCGCCAGTGGCAGGCGGTGGTGTCGACGTCGACGGCCAGTTCGTCGGCCCGCCAAAGCGTGTCGCCGCAGGGGCGTGTGCACTGCAGCCAGTGGATGGTGCCGTGGCATTCGGCGACGTGTTCGGCGGCGATGCCGGCACGCTGGAACTGGCCGTCGACGTTGCTCGTGAAGACGAAGCCGCCGGCCGGCGCACGGTCCATCCAGCGTTTCAGGATCGTGAAGCCGGCGTGCGGCACGGTGCGCCGGTACAGGTCCAGCCGGTGGCCGTAGAAGCCCCAGGCCAGCGCCGGGTCGCGCTCGAAGCTGTCGGGGCAGGCGATCTCGGTGAAGTGCAGCCCGGCGGCGCCGAGCGCCGGGTAGGCGGTCCAGAAGCCGCTGTCGCCGCGGAAGTCGGGCAGGCCCGAATCGACGCCGATGCCGGCCCCGGCGGCGACGATCACCGCATCGGCCTGGTCGATCAGTTCGGCGGCATGGGCGAGGGCGCTGGGATCCATCAAGTTCGGCATTCGTGCGGGCGGGAGAATAGCCCGATGATCTGCGAGCCCGACGACCGCGCCCACGGCATCCTGCCGCTGTACGGCCAGCCCGAGCGGGTGCTGGCGCGCGCCCGCGGCTGCCGCCTCGTCGACGCGCAGGGCCGGCCTTACGTCGATTTCGAGTCCGGCGTCTGGGCCGCCAACCTCGGCCATGCGCACCCGGCGGTGAACCGGGCGATCCGGCGGTCGCTGAACGCCGTGATGCACCAGGGCTACGCCTTCCGCAGCGCCGAAGCCGAGGCGCTGGCCGCACGGCTGGCGCGGCTGCACGGCCTGCCGGGCGGGCGCAGCGTCTTCCTGTCTTCGGGCTCGGAAGCCGTCAACCTGGGGCTGCAGATCGCGATGCACCTGTCGGGCCGGCGGCGTTTCGTGCGCCTGGACAGCAGCTATCTGGCGGCCTTCGGCTTCGGCCGCCTGGCGGCCGACAACGAGCGTCGCATCGACCTGCGCTGCGACGACCTGGCTGCCCTCGACGCCGTGCCCTGGCACGAGGCGGCGGCGCTGGTGCTGGAGGTCGGCGGCGCCTCGCTGGAGGTGGTGCGTTTCCCGCGCGAGGACTTCGTCGCCCGCGCCGTGGAGGCCGCACGCCGCGCCGGCGCCTGCATCGTCTGCAACGAGGTGACGACCGGCTTCGGCCGCACCGGGCGCTGGTTCGGTTACCAGCACTATGGCCTGGTGCCGCAGCTCGTGGCCTGCGGCAAGGCGCTGGGCAACGGCTACCCGGTCAGCGCGCTGACCGTCGACGCCGCGGTGGCCGCGGCGCTGGACGCGCAGCTGCTGCGTTATGCCCAGTCGCACCAGAACGACCCCGGCGGCTGCGCCGCGGCCCTGGCCGTCATCGAGGCGCTGGAAGCCGGCGACTGGGTGGCACGCGGCGCGGCCGTCGGCGAACACTTCGCCGCCCGGCTGGCCGCGCTGCAGCAGCGCCGGCCGCAGCAGGTGCTGGACGTGCGCGGCCGCGGGCTGATGCTGGCGCTGCAACTGGCCGACGAGGCGCTGGCGCAGCGGGTCGCACGCCGGCTGTTCGAGCGTGGCCAGGTTGTCGGCCAGCGTGGTGCCAGCCTGCGTTTCATGCCGCCGCTGACCGTGACGAAGGCGATGGTCGACACGCTGGTGCGCGAGATCGGCCGTGCGCTCGACGCCGAACCGGGAGCCCCGCGATGAGCACCACGATGCCGCTCCAGCCCGTCATCGAAGCCCGCCACCTGCGGCTGCGGCCGTTCATCGCCGGCGACGCACCCGAGGTGCAGCGTCTGGCCGGCGACCGGCGTGTCGCCGAGATGACGCTGGCGATCCCGCACCCGTATCCCGACGGTGCTGCCGCGGCCTGGATCACGACGCACCCGTTCGGCTGGCTGGCCGGGCGCGAGATCACCTACGCGATCGAACGCCGCCGCGACGGCGTGCTGCTCGGCGCGATCGCGCTGCTGAACGTCAGTGCCGCGCACGCGCACGCCGAGGTCGGCTACTGGATTGGCCACGAGCACTGGGGCCAGGGCCACGCCACCGAGGCGACACGTGCGCTGCTCGACTTCGCTGAGAACGAACTGGGGCTGACGCGTTTCGCTGGCCGCTGCCTGGCGCGCAACCCGGCCTCGGCGCGGGTGCTGCAGAAAGCCGGGCTGCGGCCCGAGGGCTGCCTGGTGTGCCACCTCCAGATCGGCGGCGTCTACGAAGACGTGCTGCTGTTCGGGCGGGTCGCGCCGTCTAGGCTGGCGCCCTGAACGTCCGGGGCAGATCGGCCAGCAGCCGCCGCACGACCGCCGCGCCGTAGTGCGCGCAGACGGCGGACAGGAAACGTCTGAAGTCGCCGTGCGCGGCGTCGTCGGCGCGGTCGGAGATCGCGCGGATCGCGACGAAGGGCAGGCCCCATTCGTGGCAGACCTGGGCGACGGCCGCGCCTTCCATCTCGACGGCCAGCGCGTCGGGCAAGGCGGCGCAGAGCGTGTCGCGGTCTTCGCGCGTGCGCACGAAACGGTCGCCGCTGACGATGAGGCCGGTGTGCACCGTCGGCGCGTGCAGCGAGAACTCCTGCACCAGCGCCTCGCCGAACAGCGCCAGCGGGTCGGCCAGCGCCGCGCGTGCGGCGGCGGCGGCACGTTCGGCCAGCACGGTGTCGGCCGGGAAACGCGAGACGCCGGTCAGCGGCACCTCCCAGCGTGGGAAGAACGGCGAGCCGTCCAGGTCGTGCTGCAGCAGCTCGGCCGAGACGACGACGTCGCCGACCGCGACGCCCGGCGCCAGCCCGCCGGCGATGCCGGTCAGCACGACGGCGCCGACGCGGTAGTGCGACAGCAGCGCCGCGGTCGTCGCCGCCGCGGCCACCTTGCCGACACGCGACTGCACCGCGACGACCTCGTGGCCTTCGAGCGTGCCGTGCCAGAACTCGCGGCCGCCGATCGTGCGCCGCCGCGCGTCGGGCATCGCGGCGAGCAGGTCCCGCAGTTCACGCTGCAGCGCAGCGACCAGGCCGATCGGGGCAGGGGAGTCGGACATCGTCGTCGGGGCAGGAGGCGGGGCGCCGATTGTCCCCGGATGTCGCGCACGCGCCCGGCGCCGCGCGCCGCCTCGTGTACCGTGCTCCGACGATGCCCGAGCCCACCCCCGCCGCCGACTGGGCGCCGACGCTGCGCGCCGGGGCCTGGTTCGCCGCGCTGCCCGACGACCTGGCCGATCACCTGCTGGCGCACGCCCGGGTGCTGGTGCTGGACGCCGGCACGCGGCTGTTCGCACGCGGCGACGCACCCGACGGGCTGTACGCGGTGGTGCGCGGCGTCGTGCGCATCGGCGCCGTCGGTGCCGTGGGCGACGGCGCGCGCGAGTCGCTGCTGGCGATGCTGGAGCCGCCGCAGTGGTTCGGCGAGATCGCGCTGTTCGACGGCGCGCCGCGTACCCACGACGCCTGGGCCGAGAGCGACTGCACGCTGCTGCGCGTGGCCCAGGACGATCTGACCCGGCTGCTGGCCGCGCGCCCGCAGCACTGGCAGAGCTTCGGCCGGCTGCTGACGAACAAGCTGCGCCTGACCTTCGCCGCCGTCGAGGAGCTGGCGCTGTTGCCGCCGACGCCGCGGCTGGCGCGCCGGCTGGCGGCGATGGCCGGCGGTTACGGCGCCTGGGAGGGCCGCAGCAAACGTGTGCTCGAGGTCTTGCAGGAGCAGCTGGGCCAGATGCTGGCGCTGTCGCGCCAGACGGTGAACCAGGCGCTGAAGGAGCTGGAGGCCGCCGGCGCCATCCGCCGCGGCCGCGCGACGATCGAGATCGTCGACCCCGAACGCCTGCTCGCGGTGCGCTGATCAGGCCGGCGCGACGACGCGCCGCCAGGCGGCACGCGCCACCAGCCGCAGCTTGTTGCCGACACTCATGCGCGCCAGGTTGGTCTTGACGATGCCGCGCGTGAAACGCGTCGGCTTCGAATAGTCGACGTGCACGTCGACGACCACCGGCCGGCCGGCGGCGGCCTGCTCGTGGGCGGCCTGCAGCACCCGTTCGATGTCGGCATCGGTGTTCATGCGCAGATAGGCGGCACCCGCGGCCATCGCGATGCCTTCGATGCGGATCTCGGGCAGCACGGTGCAAGCCTTGCGGTTGTAGGGCAGTTGCTGGGCCTGCGAGATCTGCGACAGCTCGCCGTCGTTGAAGACGCAGACGACGACACCCAGGCCGTGTTCGGCGGCGGTGCTGAGCTCGATGCCGGTCATCAGGAAGGCGCCGTCGCCGACGACGGCGACCACCGGCTGCTGCGGGTGCGTCAGCTGGATCGCCACCGCCGCCGGCACGCCGTAGCCCATGCAGTTGAAGTCGGTCGGCGTGACGAGGTGGCGCGCGCGCCGGCTCTGGAAGAGTTCGGCGGTCAGGAAGGTGTGGTTGCCGTCGTCGGTGACGACGAAGCCGTCGTCCGGCAGCGTGGCGCGCAAGGCGTCGAAGAAACGCTGCGGGTTGACGCGCCCGCCGCCGTCGTGCGCCAGCCATTCGGCGCGGTAGGCCTGCTTGGCCGCGGCGATGCGCGCGGCCACCGACTCGGCGCGTGCCGCGCGCTTGGCCGCAACCTCGGCGCCCAGCGCGGCGATCTTCGCCGCCAGCGCCGGCAGCACCTGGCGCGCGTCGCCTTCGATCGTGATCTCGGCCGGGTAGTTGGCGCCGAAGACTTCCGGGTTGATGTCGACGTGCACGAGCTTCCAGGTCGCGCGCAGGCCGTAGCTGCCGGTGGCGATCTCGCCGAAACGCGTGCCGACGGCCAGCAGCACGTCGCAGTCGGCAAACGCCTGCTCGGCCGCCGGCACCGCCGCCGGGCCGATGCCCATGCCGGCGTGCAGCCGGTGCGTGCCGGGGAAGGCGCTCAGCCCTTGCAGCGTCGTCGCCACCGGCGCGCCCAGCGCCTCGGCGATGCGCGCCACCGCGTCGCCGGCGTCGACCGCGCCCCAGCCGACGAAGAGCCCCGGGCGTTCGGCGGCCAGCAGCGCACGCGCGGCACGTTCGATCAGCGCGTCGTCGGGTGCGGCCGGCGGCGCGTCGGGCACGAAGGCCGGCAACTCGTCGACCTCGCCGGGCAGCATCTGCAGGTCGACCGGGATCTCGACGAAGACCGGGCCGGGCTCGCCGCGTGTCGCGGTGCGCCAGGCTTCGTACAGCGTCGGCACGACGTCGCGGTGGCGCGTGACGCGCCAGGCGCCCTTGGTCACCGGCTTCACCCAGGCGAGCTGGTCCAGCTCGTGCAGCTGGTAGCGGAAACCGTGGCCGCCGTGCGTGCCGCCGGAGATCACCAGCATAGCGATGCCGTCCAGATACGCCTCGCCGATGCCGGCCATCGCCAGCGCGGTGCCGGCGGCCGGCACGATCAGCAGCGCGCCGACATGGTCGTTGGTGCGGCTCACCGCGTCGGCCATGAAGGCGGCGTTGCCTTCGTGCGTGACGCGGATCGGCGTGACGACGGCCGAGCCCGCGAGCGCGTCGTAGGTCTCGGTGTTGTGCACGCCGGGGATGCCGAAGGTGTGGCGCACGCCCAGCTGCTCCAGCGCGTGGCGCACCAGTTCGGCGGCGGTCTTCTTCATCGTGCTCTCCTTTCAGGTGCCGAGGTGGCGCACGGCGGCGTTGGCGGTCAGCAGGCAGCCGGGCAGGAAAGTGCCTTCGAGCGACTTGCGCCCGCTGGCGTTGCCGCCGCCGAAACCCGCGGCTTCGCCGACCGCGTACAGCCCGGCGATCGGGGTGCCCTTCGTGTCCAGCACGCGGCTGGACAGATCGGTCTGCAGCCCGCCCATCGACTTGCGCGTCAGCAGCCGGCAGCGGATGGCGATCAGCGGCCCGGCCGCGGGGTCGAGGATGCGCTGGTAGCGGCAGGTGCGCACGCGGTCGCCGCGCCAGCGCCGCAGGTGCTCGATGCGGCGCAGCTGGTCGTCGTCGTGCAGCGCCGGGCCACGTGTGATCTGGGCGTCGTAGGGCGCGATCTGGGCTTGCAGCGTCGCGGCGGTGATGCGCCCATCGCCGGTCAATGCGTTCATGCGCCGCGCCAGCTCGTCCAGCGTCGCGCCCTGCACGACGTCCGGGCAGCGTGCGAGCAGCTCGTCGACCAGCTCGGGCTGGCCACGCAGCAGCTGGCGCACGAAGCCGAGCACGCGGCGTTCGCGGATCTGCGGGTTGTGTTCGGCGCCCGAGGCGGCCAGTTCCTTGTCGGCGATGCGGCGGTTCAGCAGTTGCCAGGTCCAGGGCCAGCGCTCGCGCGCGACACGTTCGACCATCGCCGCGGTGTCGTAGCCGGTGACGAAAGGCTCGGGGCCGATGCGCCGGCCGTCCGGGCCCAGCCACAGCGCCGAGCGCGTCGGGATCAGGCTCAGGCCGTGGCCGTCGAACTGCGGGTTCGGATGGGCGACGCCGGCGGCGTAGTGCCACATGCGGTCCAGGTGCGCGAGGCGCGCACCGTGGCGCGCCGCGGCGTCGTGCAGCCGGCCGTCGGCATGCGGGTGCGAGCCGTTCAGCAGCTCGGCCGGCGCCGGGCCGGCGGACCACAACGCACGCACACGCGCCAGGTCGCCGGTCAGGCCGCCGGCGGCGACGACGACCGCATCGGCGTCGAAGCGGAACTCGCGGCCGGTGTTCTCGTCGACGCCGCGCACGCCGGTGATGCGGCCGTCGGTGTGCTCGAAGTCGTCGACGCGGTGCTGCAGCCGCCAGTCCAGCCGCGCCGCGTGGCGATGCTCGCGCAGCGCCGCGAGCTGGCTGTTGACGAGGTGGCGCGCCGTGCCCCAGAGCACGTGGTAACGCGGCAGGCTGTTGCCGGGTGTCGCCCAGCCGCGTTCGACCCACTGCACCGCCGGGATGAAACGCAGGCCACGCGCGCGCAGCGCCTCGTAGACCTCGGGCACGCAGCGTTCGACGTAGTGCTCGGCCCAGCGCCGTGGCCATTCGTCCTCGGGCGCGAAGCCGGCGAAGGACAGCCAGTCGGCCAGCGCCACCGCCGGGCCGTCGGGGATGCCGCTGCGGCGCTGCAGCGGCGTGCCGCAGAGCGCCATGCCGCCGAAGGCGTGCAGCCCCAGCCCGCCGGGCGCGGCGGCACGTTCGAGCAGCGTGACGGCGTGGCCGGCGTCGAGCAGGCCGAGCGCGGTGGCCAGCCCGGCAGGGCCGGCGCCGACGACGAGGCAGCGGGAGGAGGACATCGGCCCGCAGTCTGCGGTGCGGCGGCGGTGGCGTCTGTCCAAAGGACGACACGGCGGGAACGGGGCGGGCAGGGGTTTCCCGGGCCCGGCTTAAGGGCGGCTGAAGCGCCCGGGGCCGGCTGCGGCGCGTCAAGCGTGGCCGCCGGGGCCTGCGCAGCATCAGCATTGCGAGGACTCCTGACGATGAACACGCTGAAGACGCTGGCCGCGACGGCTGCCCTGGTGACGGCCTCGGCCGCGTGCGCCGCCGAGCCGCCGGCCGTCCGGCTCGATGACGGCTGGGCGCGCGTCAGCGGCCCGGCAGAGACCGAGAGCGAGGCCTATGTGGCGATCACGCCCGACGCGCCGCTGCGCCTGGTCGCCGCGCGCTCGCCCTGGGCGGCCGAGGTGCGCGTGCTGGCGCTCGGCGGCGTGCTGCGGCTGCCGGCGGGGCGCACGACGGCGCTCGCGCCCGGCGGCCCGCGGCTGCGCCTGGACGGCCTGCGCTGGCAGGTGCGCGATGGCGACGTCATCCCGGTGTCGCTGGTCTTCGAGGACGGTGGCGGGCGGCGTTTCGTGCGCCACTTCGGGGCCCGTGGCCGCACTCCGGGGCCGATGGCGGGCCTCAGCGCCGGCAGCGTTCCATCTCGCTGATGCGGCGTTCGCGCTCCTGGCGCTGGCGCTCGCTCAAGGTGATCGAACTCGCCGAGACCCGTTCGGCGCGGATCTGCTGTTCGCTGTAGCAGGGCTCGGTGCCGTTGCCGACCGGCCTGACGTAGCCCGGCGCCGGCGCTTCGGCCGGGCGCTCCTGCATGCCGACGACGATGCCGTCACGCGTGTAGACGTAGCGCGAGCTGCCGTCGGCATAACGGTAGATGTGCTGGCGCGAGACGCTGTTGCCGAAGCGGTCGGTGTTCGTCAGCACCGGCTGGCCGAAGCGCTGGAACATCTCGTCCTCGGTCATCGTGCCCTCGCGCTCGCGCGCCAGACGGCGCGCGACGTCGGGGTCGGTCGACATCGGCGAGTTCGCCGGCCTGGCATCGACGGCGCGGCCGCCGTTGGCGCAGGGCTGCTGCTGGAACACCGTCTGGCCCCCCGGACCTTCGCAGCGGTAGACGGTCTGGGCCGATGCGGCGCCGGCCAGCAGCGCCACGATGGCCGTGATGCCGTGTCGCATCGTCATCGTCCTCCTCGGGATGGATTGTCGGCCGCAAGCGACGCCATTCGACCCGCCGTGGCGCGGCGTGACGGCCCGCCGGGGGATGCCGTCCCCTGAAAGCGGGGGCGGCCGGCGGAGCGATGGCGGCTGCCGCGTGGCCGCGCGCCAATCGAGGCGATGAGCTGCCTGATCTTCCTGGCGAAACTCTTCGCCTTCGTCCTGGCCGCCGTGCTGATGCTGGCCCTGCTGATCAATGCCGTCAGCGCGATCGTCACGGTGGCCGCTTGGCTCAATGAGCGTCTCAGGAGGCCGGCGCGGCGCACGCGCCGCCAGCTGATGGAAGCCAACGGCTACTACCGCGGCCTGCGCTACGTCGACCTGCCGGAGCCGCTGCGGCGCGCGGCATCGATTTCGGGCGGGTCGTCCGGCCGAACACGCTACACCTGGGACGCGCCCGAAGACCCGATGTACCTGGAGTGCGACGCCCAGGGCGTCATCGTCGACCACATGCCGCCGCGTGCGCCGCCGGACCTGCTGCGCCACTTCTTCGAGACCCAGCCGCTGGACGGCTGGACGCTGGAGCGCATCGAACACGCGATCGGCCGGCCCACCGACAGCATCGACTGCGATCGTGGCCAGTGGATCTACTGGTGGCGGCTGCCGGACAAGGCGCGCATCGAGCTGTCGTGGAGCGATGCGAGCTGGCGGGCCGAGCTGTTCGACGGCGTGCACCGTCATCGGCTGGCGCCCCCGGCAGGAATCGAACCTGCATCTGAGACTTAGGAGGTCCCCGTTCTATCCATTGAACTACGGCGGCGCGGCGGGGGCGATTCTGCCACCGCCGGCCACCGGGTTCAGCGCGGCGCCGACGCCGCGGGCGATGAAGGCGCTGAAGCCGCCGGCGCCACCAGCCCGGTGGCCTGGCCGAGGCGGCGGCCGGCGCCGATCAGCGGCCGCGTGCCGGGCAGCTGCTCGTCGTCCAGGCGCCAGACCCAGATCAGGTCGAGCGCGTTGTCGGCGCCGCTCTGCGCGCGCAGCGTGAAGCGCTGGGCGATGCGGTAGACCAGCTGCCAGGTGCCGGTGGTGGCGTTGACGCCGCGTTCGTAGCCGACGTACCAGCGCCGCGACAGCTGCTTGCCCAGCGAGATGACGGTGTCGCGCACCTCGCCGCCGGCGGTGCTGCCGGCGGTCTCGCTCTGGTGCACGCTCAGCTCGTCGATGCCCAGGTTGCGC
Organism: Rubrivivax benzoatilyticus JA2 = ATCC BAA-35; assembly: GCF_000190375.1. GTDB lineage: Bacteria > Pseudomonadota > Gammaproteobacteria > Burkholderiales > Burkholderiaceae_C > Rubrivivax > Rubrivivax benzoatilyticus. The sequence goes on along the minus strand of NZ_AEWG01000073.1, from coordinate 11,237 downwards.
ATCAGCGCGTCGGTCGGCGCCTCGCCTTCGCCGGCCATCAGCGCGACGGCGGCGCGCTGCAGCAGCGCGGCGTCGGCGCGGCCCAGGCCGTCGGAGGCACGGCCGAGCACCAGCCAGGACAGGCGCTCGGTGTCGGTCATCTCGGTCTCGGAGTACAGCCGCGCGCGCGGGCTCTGCGCCGTGCCGGTGATCAGCACGCCGACCTGCACGTCGGTGTTCTGGCGCAGCGCCAGGATGTCCAGCCGCGGGTTGTCGGGCGGGCCGGCGAACGCGACGATGCCGCGGTCGATGTCCAGCTTCTGGCCGTAGGCGGCGTAGGTGCCGTTCTCGGTGGCGACGTTGCCGTTGACGGCCAGGCGGCCGCCGGGCGTCGTCAGCCGCAGCTGGCCGCGCAGCTCGGTGTCCAGGCCGCGCCCGCGCACGCGCAGCTGGCGGCCCAGGTCGACGTCCAGCGTGATGTCGACGTCGCGGCGCGTGCGCGGCAGCGCCTCGTCCTCCGGGGCCGCGGGCGCGTCGCCGGGGCGGCGCACGGTGACGTCGGCGTCCAGCGACGGCGCGTCGGCGCGCGTGGCGTCGAACAACCCTTCGTCGACCTGCACGCGGCCGTCCAGCGCCAGCCGCTGCGCGTCCAGCGTCAGCGTGGCGCTGCCGCTGCCGGTGAGCTGGCGGTCGATGCGGCCGAGCACGCGGAAGCGTTCGGCCACGGCCTTCAGCCGTGCGTTCGGCGTCTCGCCGAAGGCGGCGCCGCCGCTCAGCTCGAGCTGGCCGTCGCCGCCCTTGAAGCGGAAGGTCTCGATGCGCGCGTCGGTGCCTTCCAGCCGGATCGCCACCGTGCCGGGGCCGACGTTGACGCCCTGCAGCAGGTTGCGCACGCCCAGGTCGCGGCCTTCGATGACGCCGGTGTACTCGGGCGCGCCGAAGCGCCCGCCGATCGTCGCGTTGCTGTGCAGCCGCCCCGACAGGCGCCAGCCCGGCGGCACCCAGGCCGCCCAGACACCCAGGTTGGCGACCTCCACGTCGAGCACGCCGTCCAGCGGCGCGTCGGCCTCGGGCCAGCGGCTGGCCGGCGAGGTGCGCACGCCCAGCGCCGCGGCCATGCGGCCGATGTTGCCGCCGGCCAGCGCCTGGGTGAAGTACCACTGGCCGTCGTGCGCCGCCAGGCCCAGCCGGGCCGCGCTCAGGCCCAGCGCCTGGGTGCCGTTCTCGTCGGTGATCGTCAGGTCGCCGTCGCTGCGTTCGAGCACCACCTCGGCGTCGAAACGTTCGCCGGCGCGGATGTCGACGTGGGCCCCGGCGCGCAGGTCGCCGCCCCAGCCCATCGTCGGCTGCACGCGTTCGAGCAGCGGCGCCACGGCCACCGGCGCGACGTCCATGCGCAGCGCGAAACGCGGCGCCGCGCCGGCGGCCCAGTCGGCCTGCACGGCGTCCCAGCGCAGGTCGACGGCACGCGCGAAGCGGATGCGCCCGGGTGCGGCCTGCAGCCGCTCGAGCGTGCCGCCGCGGCCGAACTGCAGTTCGGCGCCGAGGTCGCGGGCGTCGATCCAGTCGCTGCGCCAGTCGCTGCCGGGCGGCGCGATGGCGCCGCCGTCCCAGGTGCCGACACCCAGGCGTTCGATGCGCCCGGCCCAGCGGCCGCCGCCGCCGGCGCTGGCCGTCCAGGCGCCGGTGGCCTGCAGCTGGGCGCGGGTGCCCGACATCGTGCGCAGCCCGAACCAGCGTTCCAGCAGCGGCGGCGGCACCAGCGGCAGCGCGCCGGCCACCAGCAGGTGGTGCTCCTGCCAGGTGCCGCGCAGCTCGGCGCGCAGCTGGCGCGCGCTCTGGCGGCCCCAGCGCAGCCCGGCGACGTCGGCCTGCAGCTCCAGCGGCTGCTGCGCCAGGCCGCCGGTGGACAGACGCCAGTCGGCGCTGGCGTCTGCGACCTCGAGTTCGTGCGACGCGAAACGCGCCAGCGTCAGCCGGCCCTGCGTCGACAGGTCGGGCCAGCGCCCGGTGGCGACGAGTTCACCGCGCGCGCTGCCCGACTGCGGCGCGAACGCGGCGCCGCCCGGCAGCAGCCGCGCCAGCGGCGCCAGCGTCTGCAGCGAGCCGGCGTCGAGCGCCAGCGTCCAGCGGTCGTCGCCGCCGTTGCCCGCCGGGCGGCCCTCGCCGCTGGCCGACAGGCGGTTGCCCGCTGCGCCGGCTTCCAGCCGCACGCGGCTCGTGCCGCCACGCCCGCCGGCCTGCTCCAGCGCCAGGTCCAGCGTCACCGGCACGCCGGCCAGCACGGTGTCGGCGATCTTCAGTGTGCCGTGGCCGGCAGTGCGTTGCAGCAGCGCCGGGGCCGGCAGCGCCAGCGGCTCGGGCGGCAGCGAGAGTTCGAGTTCCCAGCGTCCGCTGACGCGGTGCGGCCCCTGGCGCCAGGCCGAACCGGGCTCGCCCGGCCACCACGGCACCGGGTCGAAGCCGGCGAGCGTGCCGCGTGTCGCGAGCTGCCAGCCGGCGTCGCCGCGGCGGGCGTCCAGCGCCAGCCGCGCGACGGCGTCACCGGCGCTGGCGTCAAGCTCCTTCAGCTCGATGCGGCCGGGGTCGGCGCGGCCGTCCAGCCGCAGCCGCACCGGCTGCGAGGCACCGTCGACGCGGCCGTCGAGCCGGGTGCGCAGCGCCGCCGACCAGGCCGGCAGCGGCGCCGCCCAGTCGTCCGGCGACGGCAGCCCGCCAAGCTCCAGCGCCAGCGGGCCGGACACCGTCATCGCCGGCGCGCGCCGGTCCAGCCGCTGCGGCGCGACACCGTCGAGCTGCGAGTCGAGAGCCAGCGCATGGCCGTCCCAGCGGCCGGTGGCGCTCCAGCGGCCCGCGGGCCGGCCGTCGGCGGCAAGCTGCAGCGCCAGGCGGCGCACGTCGACCTGCCGGTGCTCGGCGCTGCGGCCCTGCAGGTCGATCTCGATGCGCGCCAGCGGCAGCCGGCCGGCGTCCCAGCGGCCGGGCAGGGCGTTGTCCAGCGCGACGTCGACCCGCATCGGGCGTTCTCCGGCCGGCGGGGCGTCGAGCCTGGCGTGGCCGCTGAGCCGCGTTTCCGGGGCGCCAGCGACGAAGGCGCCGAAGTCCAGCGCCGTCGTCTTCGCGTCGAGCTGCGCCAGCACCCAGGGTGCGAACGGCAGCAGCGTCGTCGAGACCTCGGCCGACGGCGTCGCCTTGCCCGGCTGCGGCGTGCCGCGCAGCGTGCCGGCGAGCACGATGCGGTCCAGCGTGCCGCTGGCGCGGATCGTCGCGTCCAGCGGCGTGGTGGCGTCGATCGGCCGCGCCTCGGCCTGGCCGCCGAGCGCGAACGGCGCATCGAAACCGAGCTGGGCGTGGCCGGCCAGCCGCACCTTGCCCCAGTCGAGCTCGGCGTCCTCGACGCGGTACAGCAGGTTCTGTTCGCCGACCCAGGCGCGCGCGCGCAGCCGGTGCAGCTGGAAGCCGTCGACGTCCAGCGTCTCGAGTTCGGCGCGGTCGGCGCGGATCTGCAGCGGGATGCCGATGCCCGAGGGCAGATGCGCGCCGTGGCCGCTGGGTGGCCCGGTGTCGACGATGACCTCGCGCGCGACGGCCTTCGTCGCGTCGATGCCGAACCAGGCGCGTGCATGCGGCCGCCACGACCAGCGCAGCCCTTCGCCGCGGAACCCGGTCACCGTCACCGACTGCCGCCCCAGGTCCCAGCGCACGACGACGCGGTCGGCCTCGAACACGTCGTCGAACAGCGCCCCGCGCGTGCCTTCGGCGGTGACGAACGGCAGCCGCGTGCCCAGCCACCGCGTGCCCGCGTCGCTGTGCAGCAGCCCCCAGACACTGCCCACCGCCCCCGCCGCCAGCACCACCGGCACCGCGACCAGCCAGGGCCACCAGCGGCGCTGGCGCACAGGCGTGGCCGGCGCGCCGTCAGACTGGCTCGGCACCGGATCAGTCATCCCGCGCCCCCTGCTCGAAGGTGGCGGTCAGCGAGCCCACGCTCACGAGCAAGCGCCACGCGATCAAGCCAGAGCCACGGATCCGGCTCCGCCGGTCCGTAGGCGAACGGCCTTGCAGGCCGCGCCGGGCCCGTGGCCCGGCCCCTCGCCAGGCATGGCCCGTCCACCGGACGGTCCATGTCCGGGCGAGGCCCCCTCGGGGGGTAGCGAGCGAAAGCGAGCTCGGGGGCACCATCAATACGCTATGCCCACGCTGAAGTGCAGCCGCACCGAGTGCGTCTCCTGCCCCCCAGGCCAGGTCGGCCTTCAGCGGCCCGACGGGGCTGCGCCAGCGCACGCCGATGCCGGTGCCGATCGCCGGGCTGAGGTTGGAGAAGCCGTTGGCGGCGCGGCCGGCGTCGACGAAGACCGCGCCCCAGACCGAGGGCATCGAGGCCGAGATCGGCCGCGCCAGCTCCAGGCTGGCGGTCATCAGCGAGGTGCCGCCGGCCTCGGCGCCGTTTTCGGTCGGCGTCAGGCTGCGGTAGGCGTAGCCGCGCACCGAGTCGTCGCCGCCGGCACGGAACAGCTGCGAGTCGGGCACCGCGACGGCGTCGCGCTTGACGACCTGGCCCAGCTCCAGCCGCGCGCTGCCGTACCAGGCGCGGCCGATCGGCAGGTAGCCGGTGAAGCGGCCGTACAGCCGCGAGAACGGGCCGCTGTCGCCGGCGCTGCCGTGGGCGTGGCCGACGCCGGTCTGCAGCGACACCGAAAAACCTTCGGTCGGCAGCACGACGCTGTCGAGCTCGCGCCAGACGCCGTGGTGGTTCAGCGAGTAGGCGATGGTGTTGGTGTGGATGCGCTGGCCGGTCGTCGTCCAGCGTGCCGAACGTTCGGCCTCGACGAAGACCAGCCGCTCCAGGCGCTGCGTGTCCTTGGTGCGGCCCAGGCGCACGCGCTGCGCGAGCACGACGTCCTCGTCGCCTTCCTCGCGGTCGACGGCGCCGCCGACCAGCTCGCGGTACAGGTTCTCGCCGGGGTGGGTGCTGACCTCGCCCGCGTAGGTCTGCTTCTTCTGGGCCAGCGAGAAGGTGTTGCTGGCCGACAGCGCATAACCGAAGACACGCCGGTAGGCGTGTTCCAGCGAGGCCCGCGGCCCGGTGTTGGCGCTGATGCCGACGCCGAAGGTGTAGACCTGCAGCGGCGCCTCCTTCACGTGCACCAGCACGCGGGCCTGCCCGGCGCGCGAGACGTCCGGGTCCAGCGTGACCGCGGCGCTGTCGAAGAGCCCGGCCTTCTGCAGCCGCTCCTGGTAGTCCAGCAGCACGGCCTCGGTCAGCGGCGTGCCCGGCGCCAGCGCGGCCAGGTGCTCGACGGTCTCGCGTTCGTGCACGACGAGGCCGTCGACGACCAGCTCGCCGAAACGGAACAGCGGCCCGCTGTCGGCCACCAGATACAGGCTGACGCCGTGCTCGGCGGTCTCGACCTCGGCGGCGGTGGCCTTCCAGCTCGCGCCGGCATAACCGTCGGCGCGCAGCCGCGCCAGCGCGGCCGACTTGGCGGCCGTCCAGTCGGGGTTGCGGAAAGCCTGGCCGGCCGGCAGCGCCCAGGCGCGGCGCAGGTCCTCGAGCGCTTCGCGCGCATGCGGCTCGCCGGCTTCGGCGGCGGCGCCCAGCGCGCCCTCGACCTCGATCGTCACGCGCTGCACACGGGTGCGCGGGCCGGGCTGCAGCTCCAGCCGCACGTGGCGCTCGCCGACGTTGCCGACCGAGCGCACCAGGATCACCGTCGGGTCGAAGTAGCCCTCGGTCTCCAGCAGCTCGCGCACCTGGGCCGGCGCGCCGTCGATCAGCCGCGCCCACTCGCTGTCGTCCAGCGCCACGCCGGGCGCCAGCGTGGCGACGCGGGCGATGTCCAGGTGCTGCTCGAGCAGCGCCTTCAGCGCCGCCGGCGCCACGACCTCGATGCTCGCCTGCGGCTCGGCGGCCGCAGCGGTGGGCGCGTCGGCGGCCGCGATCGCGGCGCTGGCGGCCAGGGCCGCCGCCAGGCCCGTCAACACGCGCCTCATTTGCTCAGCAGCCGCATCGCGCCTTCGAGTCCGGACAGGGTCAGCGGGAACATGCGCTGGTTCATCAGCTGCTGCACGATCGAGATGCTCTGGCGATAGGCCCAGACGCCCTGCGGCTCGGGGTTGATCCACACGAAGCGCGGGAAGGCTTCGGTCAGCCGGCGCAGCCACTCGGCGCCGGGCTCCTCGTTCTGGTATTCGACGCTGCCTCCGGGCTGCAGGATCTCGTACGGGCTCATCGTCGCGTCGCCGACGAAGACGAGCTTCCAGTCCTTGTTGTAGGTGCGGATCAGGTCCCACGTGGGCGTCTTCTCGGAGTAGCGGCGCCGGTTGTTCTTCCAGACGAAGTCGTAGACGCAGTTGTGGAAGTAGAAGAACTCGAGGTGCTTGAACTCGCTCTTGGCGGCGCTGAACAGCTCCTCCACGCGATGAACGTGTTCGTCCATCGTGCCGCCGACATCCATCAGCAGCAGCACCTTCACGCGGTTGTGGCGCTCCGGGACCATGCGGATGTCCAGCAGCCCGGCGTTGGCCGCGGTGCCGTGGATCGTCGCGTCCAGGTCCAGCTCCTCGGCCGCGCCTTCGCGCGCGAAGCGCCGCAGCCGGCGCAGCGCGACCTTGATCGTGCGCGTGCCGAGCTCGCGGCTGTCGTCGTAGTCCTGGTAGGCGCGCTGGTCCCAGACCTTCACCGCGCTGCGGTTGCGCCCCTTGTCCTGGCCGATGCGCACGCCCTGCGGGTTGTAGCCCCAGGCGCCGAACGGGCTGGTGCCGCCGGTGCCGATCCAGCGGTTGCCGCCTTCGTGGCGCTCCTTCTGCTCCTCGAAACGCTTCTTCAGCGTCTGCATCAGCTCGTCCCAGCCCATCTTCTCGATGGCCGCCTTCTGCTCGGGCGTCAGCTCCAGCTCCAGCGTCTTGCGCAGCCAGTCCAGCGGCACGTCGCGGGTGAAGTCGGTCAGCAGCTCGACGCCCTTGAAGTAGGCGCCGAAGGCGCGGTCGAACTTGTCGTAGTGCGCCTCGTCCTTCACCAGCGTCGCGCGGGCGAGGTAGTAGAAGTCGTCGACCGAGCCGTCGACGACGCCGGCCTCGAGCGCCTCCAGCAGGGTGAGGAACTCCTTCACCGAGACCGGCAGCTTGGCGGCGCGCAGCGTGTAGAAGAAGTTGATCAGCATCGGCGGGAGGCGGCCAGTGCCCGGTGCGGCGGCCAGTGCGCGGATTGTCGCGCCGGCGCGCGCGGCCGGCGTGATGAAACGCTCAGCGCTTGCGCGTCTTGGCCGGACCCGGGTCGTGGCGCTCCAGCCAGCCGAAGAACTCGCCGTACCACTGCTTCGAGTTGCGCGGCTTCAGCACCCAGTGGTTCTCGTCCGGGAACCACAGCAGCCGGGCGTCGACGCCGCGGGCCTTCAGCGTGTTGTAGTAGGCCAGGCCCTGGGCGTCGGGCACGCGGTAGTCGAGCGCGCCGTGCACCACCAGCGTCGGCGTGGCCATCGCGCCAGCGGCGGCGTGCGGGCTCTGCGCGTGCACACGCGCCATGTCGTCCCAGTACCAGGCGCCCAGCTCCTTGGCGTGCCAGGTGTAGGCGTCGTCGGCGAACATCGCCGTCCAGTCGAAGCAGCCGGCGTGGCAGACGTAGGCGGCGTAACGCCCGGCCGGCACGTGGCCGTTCATCCAGGCGACCATGAAGCCGCCGTAGCTGCCGCCGGAGGCGAAGACGCGGCGCTTGTCGGCCCAGGGTTTCTTCAGCAGCCAGTCGGTGGCGGCCTCGACGTCGACGGTCTCGAGCTGGCCCCAGCGGTGGGTGATGCTGTCCAGGAACGCGGTGCCGAAGCTCGACGAGCCGTGGTAGTTGACGCAGGCGACGACGTAGCCCTGGGCGGCGAAGACCTGGCTGTTCCAGCGGTAGTGCCAGGCGTCGCCGAAGGCGGTGTGCGGGCCGCCGTGGATCAGGTGCAGCAGCGGGTACTTCTTCTTCGCGTCGAAACCCGGCGGGTAGACCAGCCACATCTGCACGTCGTCGGGCTCGCCGCCCTCGACGCTGGCGGCGCCCTTGAACCAGACCTCCTCGACGCGGCCGCTCTGCAGGCGCGCCAGCAGCGCGTCGTTGATCGTCTCGATGCGCCGCGGCGCCTCGCCCGGCAGGCAGGCCTGCAGCCGCGCCGGGTGGGTGGCGCTGTCGGCCAGCGTCACCAGCGTGCCGGCGGCCTTGTCGAAGGCTTGCACCGTGCCGCCTTCGACGACGAGCTCGGCGCGGCGGTCGGGCAGGTCGAAGCGCCACAGGTGCTGGCGGCCGCGCTGCTCGGCGCGCAGCAGCAGCGCCTGGCCGTCGTCCTCCCAGGCCAGCGGCGCCTGCACGTCGTGGTCCCAGGCCTCGGACAGCACTTCCCAGCGCGACTCGTCGCGGTACCAGACGGCGACCTGGCCGGGCATCGTGTGCTTGCGGCCCTGGTGGCTGGCGATGAAGGCGATGCGCTCGCCCTCGGGGCTGTAGCGCGGCGCCGAGCAGTCCCAGTCGGCGTCCTGCACGATGACGCTGACGCGGCCGCTCTTCAGCTCGAGTTCGGCCAGCGCGAAGCGGTTGTCGATGCGCTTCTCGGGCGCCGGGTCGAAGGCGAAGACCACGCGCTTGCCGTCCGGCGAGACGTCGAAGCAGTCGGCGTCGGGGTCGTGGCGGCGGATCTCGTAGGGCGTGCCCTCGAACAGGTCACGCACCTTGGCGGCAGCGCCGTCGCGGCCCAGCTCCAGCAGGTGCAGGTGCGGCACGCGGCCCAGCGGCAGCTGGTGGTCCCAGTAGCGGTACTGGGCCTCGCTCGTCGCGTAGCCGCTCTCCTTGCGCTCCTTGAAGGCCTTGGCGCGTTTGGCCTGCTCCTTCGTGCCTTTCGCGTCGGGCCAGACCCAGGAGACGAACAGCAGCCGGCGGCCGTCGGGGCACCAGCGGAAGGCCTCGATGCCGGTGGCCACCGTCGCCGCGCGCCGCGCCTCGCCGCCGTCGGGCGCGATGACGTAGAGCTGCGCCGTCTCGTCCTTCTCGCCCTGCTGCTCGCGCCGGGCGACGAAGGCGACGAGGTCGCCCTTGGGGCTCCACCTCGGCTGGCCGTCCTTGTCGCCGCAGGCGGTCAGCGCACGCGCGGCGCCGCCCAGCGTCGAGAACAGCCACAGCGAGCTGGCGGACTTGTTGTCCTCCATCGAGTAGCGCGTGACGGCGGCCACGGCCTGCGCGCCGTCGGGCGACAGGCTGGGTGCGCCGATGCGCTCGAGCTTCCAGAGATCGTCGACGGTGATCGGCTTGGTCTTCATCGGGGTTGGGCAAGCAGCCAGTCGAGGTGGGTGCGGATCGTCGGCCATTCGGCCGCCGTGATGCTGTAGACCGCGGTGTCGCGCAGCGAGCCGTCGGCCAGGCGCTGGTGCGCACGCAGGATGCCGTCGAGCTGGGCGCCCAGGCGCTCGATGGCGCGCCGGCTCTGCGTGTTCAGGCGGTGGGTGCGGAACTCGACGGCGATGCAGTCCAGGCGCTCGAAGGCGTGCGTGAGCAGCATCTTCTTGCACTCGGTGTTGAGCCCGGTGCGCTGCGCCGAGCGCGCGGTCCAGGTGCTGCCGATCTCGACACGCCGGTTGACGGCGTCGACGTGCATGTAGCTCGTCATGCCGACGGCGCGGCCGGCGGCGTCGAAGACGGCGAAGGGCAGCATGCTGCCGGCGGCCTGCAGGCCCAGGCGGCGCTCGATCTCGGCGGCCATGCGCTCGGGCGCGGGCACGGCGGTGTACCAGAGCTTCCAGAGCTCGCCGTCGCGTGCGGCGTCGGCCAGGGCGGGCGCGTGCTCGGCTTGCAGCGGGACGAGCACGGCGTGGCGGCCGCGCAGCGTGACGGGTTCGGGCCAGCTCATCCGGGCGTCGGGCTCAGCGGTTGTGGCGCTGCATGAAGACCAGCTTCTCGAACAGCGAGACGTCCTGTTCGTTCTTCAGCAGCGCGCCGACGAGCGGCGGCACCGCCACCTGCTCGTCGCGGCTGTGCAGCGCCTCGGGCGGGATGTCCTCGGCGACGAGCAGCTTCAGCCAGTCCAGCAGCTCGCTGGTCGACGGCTTCTTCTTCAGCCCGGGCAGGTTGCGCACGTCGTAGAAGGTCTTCAGCGCCGCGGCCAGCAGCTCGCGCTTGAGGCCGGGGAAGTGCACCTCGACGATGCGCTGCATCGTGTCGGCGTCCGGGAACTTGATGTAGTGGAAGAAGCAGCGGCGCAGGAAGGCGTCGGGCAGCTCCTTCTCGTTGTTCGAGGTGATGAAGACCAGCGGCCGGTGCTTCGCACGCACCATCTCGCGCGTCTCGTAGACGTGGAACTCCATGCGGTCGAGTTCGCGCAGCAGGTCGTTCGGGAACTCGATGTCGGCCTTGTCGATCTCGTCGATCAACAGCGCCACCGGCGTCTCCGACGTGAAGGCCTGCCACAGCACGCCCTTGACGATGTAGTTGCGGATGTCGCGCACCCGCGCCGACTCCTCTTCGCCGGCGAGCTGGCTGTCGCGCAGCCGGCTGACGGCGTCGTACTCGTACAGGCCCTGCTGCGCCTTGGTGGTGCTCTTCACGTGCCACTGCAGCAGCGGCAGGCCCAGCGCGCGCGCCACTTCCTCGGCCAGCATCGTCTTGCCGGTGCCGGGTTCGCCCTTGACCAGCAGCGGCCGCTGCAGCGTCACGGCGGCGTTGACGGCGAGCATCAGGTCCTGCGTCGCGACGTACTGGTCCGAACCCTGGAATTTCATCGTGTCCGCGAGGCGATTGAAGGGGCGGGCCAGTATAAGCGGCGCCTATACGGCGCCCTCGCGCCGGGCGGCTTGCGGGGCGTCAAGCGGGTGCGCCGCATGCCGGGCCGGCGGCGTGCGGCCGCGCCGGGCACCCGGCCGCGCAACCGTGGCCGAATCCCGCTTCTGCCGATTTGTGCCGTCCGCGCCCTGCTGATCCGCGTCGTGCCGTGCCATTTGTGACAGATCATCGACACATTCGACGCCCCGTTGTGGTGCCGTCCGTCCATCGGCGGACGGTCGCGGGCGGTCAAGCGTGTCCATGCTGAAGAAGATTTCCGTTTCCGACCTGCGCCTGGGGATGCATCTGCACGGCTTCGAGGGCTCGTGGATGGACCATCCGTTCTGGCGCACGCGTTTCGTCATCGACGATCCGAAGACGCTGGCCCAGGCGCACCAGAGTGGCGTGCGCGAGTGCTGGATCGACACCTCGCTCGGCCTGGACGTCGCGCCGGCCGGCGTCGACGTCCGCCCGCGCC